>JAEXCA010000081.1 GCA_023393755.1 Actinomycetes bacterium
CAGATCCCGGCAAAGGCACCCCAACAGGGGGCCAGGCGATTCACGAGTCACACCCGCAGACGAGCACGACACCGACCCTGCCAGCCAGCCCCAGGCCAGCCAACAGAAGAGTTACAGGCGGTTCAGATATCTCGGTCTGAAGACCGTGTGGACGTTCGTACTCGAAGTCATCTTGCGCTCCCAAGATCGCCGCGCGCGCCCACAGTTGACCGCTCCCCGGACCCCACAGGTTGGCGTGGAATCCTCGCGGCGAACACCGGATGAGCAAGACCGAACCACGCGAGTCTCTGAAAAGCACTCGACTTGGTGGCGGCAAGAGCTCCGTGTCAGCGGAGAGGAACTCCGTGTCAACGAACCACTGTGCGTGACCCCTACTGGAATCTGACCACGGGATCGTCACGCTAATGCCCTCGTCGGAGCGCTCGAGTGTCACCTTCATACCGGCGTGTTCGGGTAGAAGTCAATGAAGTCGCCAACGCGGCGCGTTCCGATCTCAAGGGTGTTTGCCATCTGTGCCCCCGTCTCCCCGTTGAGTGAGGGTATCCCTGCAGGCCGCGTTGAGCGCGCATCGGTGTCATTGGGTGTGGCGACCCTTCGAGACTCGGCCCACGGGTCGACCCCAGGGATCGACGGTGCTGTCAGACGTCGGTGCGAGAATCTGGGGATGGCAGACCTGCCCTACCGTCCGGTTCGGCCGCCGGAGCCGTTTGAGGCGACCGTGGTCTGTCGTTGGGATGCCTCCTTCGTGGGTGGGCTGCATCTGGTGCCCGACGGATGCGTTGAGGTGATGTGGCTCCAAGGACGCGGCGTCATCGTGTGCGGTCCGGAGACCGGGGCGTGGGGAGCCGCCTACACCAGCCGGATCGAAGCGGCGGGTGTCCGGTTGCGGCCGGGGGTGGCAGCGGCGGCGCTGCGGATCGACGTCTCCGAGCTGCGGGATCGGCGGGTGCTGGCGGCGGATCTCTGGGGGTCCGGGGTGGCTCGGCGGCTGGACGAGCAGCTGCACGAGCATGATCGGGCCGGACGTTCGGACGCCCTGCTGAGGCTCGTCCACGGGGTTGATCCGACGCCGGAAGCCGCCCCGCTGGTGGAGGCGGTCGCGGGTGGTGAGCCGGTCGCTGAACTGGCGGCCACGTTCAGTCTGAGCGAACGGCAGTTGCAGCGGCGGAGTCGTCAGCTGTTCGGGTACGGGCTGGCCACGCTGCGGACGGTGCTGCGGCTGCAGCGGGTGATGGCGCTGGCGCGCGTCCGTCCCGGCGAGCCGATCGCGAGCCTGGCCAGCGCGGCGGGGTATGCCGATCACTCCCATCTCGGGCGGGATTCGATGCGGTTGGCGGGGCTCACGCCCACGGAGTTGTTCGCGTCCCAGGCGCCGACCTGGCATGGAGGTGGGTCGGTGGTGGGGGCGACCCTTCGAGACTCGGCGCTGCATGCCGACCTCAGGGATCGACCGGTGGGCACGGATCGACGGGACAGGATGTCGGATTCGTCCAAGCCAGGAGGGCGGCGGGCGGCCTAACCTGACGGTATGACAACAGTGCGAATGGCGATGTTCACCATCGACTGCGCCGACCCGAAGGCACTCGGCGCGTTCTACCGGGAGCTGCTGGGGTGGGAGGTGACCTACGACTCCGACGAGGCCGTGATGCTGAGCAGCGGTGAGGGCGCGGCTCTCGGGTTCGGGCGGATCGACGACTACCAGCCGCCGCAGTGGCCCGACTCGGGCGTCAAGCAGTTCCACCTCGACCTGGACACCGCCGACATCCCGGCGGCGGAGGCCCGGGCGGTTGAGCTGGGTGCGACAGTCCCGGAGTTCCAGCCCGGGGAGACCTGGCGCGTCCTGCTGGATCCGGCGGGGCATCCGTTCTGCCTGGCGAACTGGGCGGCCTCGCAGGGCGGCTGAGCGCTCCCCGACCGCAGCACGGCGAGCGGGACCGGGCGCCGGTTGGGCAAAGGTTCTCTCTGGACGCGGTCACGCGCCGGTGCCAGCCTGTGACGATGCGACGGTCAGCGGCTGTGGGGACGGTGCTCGGGCTGGCGGCGATGGCGCTCGGGCTCACCTCCTGCGGGGTGTTCGGCCCGGAGGTCACCGACTGCGACACCTCGGTGATGCCGGCGGTGTGCGGGGGAAACGAACGGTTCCGGCTCGGCGGCGCCCGGGTGGCCGTCACCGATCTCACGATCGACATCGGTTCGGACGGCTCGCTGGTGAAGGCCGGCGTCGCGATCGAGCACCCGCCGTCCAGTGGCTCGGTACAGCTGCACCTGGGTGACGACGATCCCGATCAGGTCGTGCTGGACCCGCTCGACGCCGGCTGCCTTGCCAGCGGCGCCTCGCAGTGCGAGCTGGTGTGGGACATCGCCGGATCCGGGTACGAGGGCGCGATCCTCAACGACGTCCCACCGGACGTGTACCTGGTCTTCACCGACGCCGCCACCGAAGTCGTCGTCTGGCTGGTCCAGTTCACCGCCGGCCAGCCCGGGTGACCAGTAGCGAACTCATCCCCACGGCGGTGGGATCGAGTGACGACGCACCCCGAGCACTCCCGAGCACGGCGACGCCCGGATCACCAGGATCTGTCTCTCCAGCAGCCATGAGTCTGGCAACGCGAAAGCCGACCCTGCCGGGCTCCATGGAGCCCGGAATCGGCGGCCTCAGGAACGGATGAAGATCTCCACCCGACGGTTCAGCTGACGTCCGGCGGGGTTGTCCTTGCCGTTCAGTTCGTTCGGGGCAACCGGACGGGCCTCGCCGTAGCCCTCGGCGTTCATGGACGTCGTGACGCCACGCTCGATCAGGGCCTGCACCACGGAGTTGGCGCGGTTCTCCGACAGGGTCTGGTTGTAGGAGTCGGTGCCGATCGCATCGGTGTGGCCGCTGACCTCCGCGTTCTTGGCGTCGATCGCCTTCATGGCGTTGGCCAGGTCGTCCAGTACCCCGGACGCGTCGGCGCGGATGTCGTACTTGTCGAAGTCGAACAGCACGCCGTCGGCCAGGGTGATCACGAAGCCGCAGATGTCGGTCTTGGGCAGCACCTGCTCCACCGGCGGGAACTTGCCCAGCGGCGGGACGGGCGGCAGCGGGTCGGCCGCCACGTCACCGGAGAAGGTCGGGCTCACCACGGTGGCGCTGCCCCGGCCGTCGTTGCTGATGCTGAAGGTGCCGTCCACGTAGGTTCCTGAGCCATTGCCGTCGTTGGTGATGGACACCTCGCCGTTGACGTAGGTGCCGGAACCGTCCCCGTCGTTGGTGATCGAGCCGAGCAGGCCGACGTACGTCCCGCCGCCCTGACCGTCCAGGGTGATGGACGTGTCCGCGCTGACGTAGGTGCCCGAGCCGGTGCCGTCGTTGGTGATCGAGAGGTCGCCGCCGACGTAGGTGCCGCCGCCCTTGCCGTCCCGGGTGATGGATTCCTCGCCGCTCACCGACGTCTCCGAGCCGTCCGTGCCGCGGGTGTAGCTGCCGTCCGGTCCGACATAGCTGCCGGAACCGTCGCCATAGAGGACGAGCGAGGTGTCCTCGTTGATGTAGGTGCCGTCCTTGCCGCACTGCACGGCCTTGACGTTCACGCCGGGCAGGTCGGGCAGGGTGACCTCGAGCTTCTCGCGCAGCTTGACCCCCGCCTTGGAGAGCACCGAGGTGTCGGGCAGCGAGAACAGCGGGATCGCCGGGAACTGGCCGGGACCGTAGCCGGGGAGCATCGAGCCCTCGCCGGGCTGGGCGGTTTCGGTGGGCTCGGGGGTCGGGGTCGGGGTCGAGCTGGTTGGCGGGACCGACGGCGGTGCCGGTGGCGCGGGCGGTTCGGTGGTCGGTCCGGCGACCGATACCGAGCAGCCGCTCAGGACGAGCGCGGCGACGGCCAGGGTGACGGGCAGGCGGTTCATGATGCTCCTGGGGTGAGGGACGGACAGGATACTGGGCGGGGGTGAGTGTGGACGACCCTTCGACAGGCTCAGGGATCGTCCGTGCGCGGGTTCGGGGGTCGTCCGTGCGCGGGTTCGGGGACGGTCCGTGCGCGGGTTTGGAGGATCGTCTGCGCGCGGGTTCAAGGGATCGTCCGCGCGGCTTCACAGGTTGTCGCGCGGCTGGAGGGGTCATCCGAGACCTCTCGGTACAACTTCTGCCAGATAGCCGCTCTCCGCGACCTATACGTCGCTCAGGTCGAGTATGTGGCACAAGTTGCAGGGCGGTCGGGTGGCGGGGCGACGTCGGACTGAGGTCGGCGGCTCAGCCGGGTCCTGGAACCGGGCTCGTCGGGGGCGACCCCTCAACCGGCTCAGGGGTCTTCCCGGGTGCCGGCTGCGGGCCGGTCAGCGGGAGCCAGAAGGAGGCGGAGGTGCCCTCGCCGACCCGGGAGCGGAGCGCGACGCGTCCGCCGTGGCGCTGGATCACCGAGCGGACCAGGGCCAGGCCGAGACCCTGACCGGCGACGCCGCGGGCGGTGGAGGCGCGGGAGAGTTCGTCCCACACCCCGTTCACCTCGCCGGCGGGGATGCCGGCACCGGTGTCGGCCACCTCGATCAGCACTCCCCCGCCGGATTCGGACGCCCGCAGTTCGATCCGGTCGCCGGGGCGGGTGTACTTGATCGCGTTGTCCACCAGGTTGTGCACCGCCAGGTAGAGCAGGTCGTGGTCGGCCGTCACTCGTGGCAGCGGCCAGGGCGCCTGGGGCAGCGCGAGCGTCCACTGCCGGGCGGCACCGGCCGGTTTGGTGAGCGCCTCGTCGTGCACCAGCCGGAGCATGCCGGCCAGGTCGACGCTCTCCAGGTCGAGTTCGCGGTGCTCGACGTCGGTGATCTTGCGCAGGCTCTGCAGCAGGGCGGCGAACCGTTCCGACTGGGTGCCGATCACCGCCAGCGCCTCGGCCGCCTCCGTCGAACCCGGCTCGGCACCCCGCAACCGATCGAGGGCCAGGTTGGTGGCCATCACCGGGTTCTTCAGCTCGTGGTCGATCCGGCCGAGCAGCCGGGCGCGTTCGGCGGTCAGGGTCTGCTCGACGCTGTTCCGGGCGGCGGCCTCGCGGGCGTCGGCGAGGGCTGAGAGCTCGGTCTTCTGGGCTTCGAGTTCCCCCAGCTGCCGGGTGCGCAGCGCGCGCCACCAGCCGGGGACGGCGCCGACCAGGGCGACCAGCACGGTGAGCAGGGCCACCACCAGGGCCGGGTTGGCGACGATCGTGACCGTGATGCCGGGGGTCAGCCACCAGACCAGACCGGTGACCACGGCACCCACGATGGCGGTGACCAGGGCGAAGCGGGCATGGAACGGCATGGCCTACCTCCCGTCCGTCACGTCGGCGATGAACCGGTAGCCGGCTCCGGGCACGGTCTGGATCCACCGCGGGTTGGCGGCGTCCTCACCCAGCACCCGGCGGAGTTCGGCGATCCGGTGGTCCACCGCGCGGGTGCCGATCAGGTCGTCGAAGCCCCACACCACCTCGAGCAGCCGCTGCCGGGTGACCAGCTCATCTGGGTGGGTCATCAGGTAGTCAAGCAGGGCCAGCGCCTTCGGGGTGAGGACGAGTTCGCGTCCGCCCAGCCAGGCGCGGCGGGCCACCCGATCCCAGATCAGCGAACCGGCGCTCAAGGTCTGGGCGGTGGCCAGGGTGGGACGTCCGGGACGCGCTCGCCGCAGCACGGCGCGGACCCGCGAGATCAGTTCGCCGACGTCGAACGGCTTGTTCAGGTAGTCGTCGGCGCCCTCATCGAGGGCCCGTGCCCGCTCGGAGGCCTCACCCACCGAGGTGAGCAGCACCACCGGGACGGCGGACCCGGCGGCCCGCAGCCGGCGCAGCACCTCGCGTCCGTCCATGCCGGGCATCATCACGTCCAGCACCACGATGTCGATGCTGCCGGCGGTCAGCCGGTCGAGCGCGGCGGGGCCGTCCGCGGCCACGTCCACCACGAAACCCTCGCGGGTCAGCAGCGGGGCGAGGCCGCCGGTGATCGCCTCGTCGTCGTCGACCAGCAGCAGCCGGATCGGGGCGTCACTCGACATAGCCGTCTCCCAGCACCACGTAGGACTCGTCGGAGGAGCCGCACTCCCCCTCGACCGCCTGGGATTGGAAGGTGACCCGCTCAACTCCGTTGAGCACCACGTTCACCTCGACCGCGCCGGAGTCGTCGGCGTCGAGCTGGATGTTCTGCACCGGCTTGCCGTCGACCGACACCAGGGTGTGGACGACCAGGCCGGCGGGGACGTCCTCCCGCAGCCCGAGATGGCCGAACAGCCGCTTGTACCTGCCGTCGGTGGCCAGGGTGACCTCGTCCGCGACGCCCTCGCAGCCCACCCACAGCGAGGTGGAGTTGGGGTAGGTGTCGCTGGTCCCCCGGATCCGGGCGGAGGTCGCCTCGGCGGTTCGGGTGGCGGATTCGACCAGTTCGTGCGTCCAGGTGCGTGGGCCCTGCTCGGTCGGCGACGGACTTTCCGTCGCCACCGGGCTGGCCGGCTGGGCCGGCGTGGCAGGACTGGCCGGGCTCGCCGGTTCGGCGGGCGGCGGGGCCGCCGGACTGTCGGACGGACCAATGGTGACGGCGCAACCGCTCAGCAGCACAGCGGCCAGGGCGGAGGCGGTGACCAGGCGAAGCGTCATCTCGAAGCCTTTCTCAACGGGGTGACTTCGACGCTAACGCACCCGCCTGTCGCGGTGGTGTCGGGTCCATCGCAGGGCTGTCGCAGTCCTGATACACCCACCACGATCAGCAGGACGATGGCTGAGGTCGGGCGCGTCAACATCCAGACCAGCAGGACGACGGCCGAGGTCGGACGCGTCAGCATCGGGATTAGCAGGACGATGGCTGAGGTCGGACGCGTCAGCGTCCGAGTCTCGAAGCCTCGTCCCCCGCCCGTCGACCCTTCGAGACTCGACCCTTCGGGTCGACCTCAGGGATCGACTCCACTTCAGGCTCAGGGATCGACTCCACTTCAGGCGTCGACTCCCACCTCAGGGATCGACTCCCACCTCTGGGGGCGACTCGTGCCCCAGGGATCGACTCCTGCGTCAGGCAGCCCGGCGGCTGCCTCCGCGGCGGTTGGCCTGACGGGAGAACGCCACCGCGCCGCCACCGGAGGAACCGGGGCGGGACGAGTGGCCCTGGCCCTGCCTCCGGCCACCCACGGGACGGGCGGTGCCGGCGGCGGGCCGGGCCGGACGGCCGGAGCCGGCCTTCTGGCCACGACCTCCCCGGGACGAGCCGGACTTCTTCGGCGCCGGCTGGGTCTCGCCACGACGGGCGGCCGCGGCCGGGGCGTCCTCGGGGGCGACCACCTCGGCGGCGGGACCGGCGAGCTCCTGGAGCGCCGAGTCGCCGGGGCGCACCGGGACGGGCGCGACCGAGATCTTGGCGGCCCGGGACAGCGACTGGAAGTCCCTGCGCTGCTCGGGCAGCACCAGGGTGACCACGTCGCCGGCGTTGCCGGCGCGGGCGGTCCGTCCGGAACGGTGCAGGTAGGCCTTGTGCTCGGCCGGCGGATCGACGTGGACGACCAGCTCGACGCCGTCGACATGGATGCCACGGGCGGCGATGTCGGTCGCCACCATCACCCGGACCTGGCCGTCGGCGAAGGCCTTCAGGCCACGCTCACGGGCGTTCTGGGAGAGGTTGCCGTGCAGTTCGACGGCGGGAATGCCATCGGCGGTCAGCTCGCGGGCGAGCTTGCGGGCCTGGTGCTTGGTGCGGGTGAACAGCAACCGGCGCTCACTACCAGAGGCCAGTTCGCGGACCACCTGGCGCTTCTGGCCGGGGTCGGCGACCAGCAGCACGTGGTGGCTCATCGCGGTGACCGGGGAGGCGGCCGAATCCACGCTGTGCTCCAGCGGACGATCCAGGAACCGCTTCACCAGCTTGTCGATGCCGCCGTCCAGGGTGGCGGAGAACAGCATCCGCTGGGTGCCGGCCGGAGTGGCCGTCAGGATCCGGGTGACGCCGGGCAGGAAGCCCAGGTCGGCCATGTGGTCGGCCTCGTCCAGGACGGTGATCGCCACCGCGTCCAGCCGCACCTCGCCCTGGCCCATCAGGTCCTCCAGGCGGCCGGGGGTGGCCACGACGATGTCGACGCCGCGGCGCAGCTGCCGGGTCTGGCCGGTCTGGCTGACCCCGCCGAAGATGGTCATCACCCGTAGCCCGGCGGCCTTCGCCAGCGGGTTGATGGTGGCCAGGATCTGGTTGGCGAGTTCCCGGGTCGGGGCCAGGATCAGGCCCCGGGGCGAACCCGGACGGCTCGGCCGCGCCGAAACGCCGGGCACCAGCCCGGCCAGCCGGGCGACCAGCGGCAGCGAGAAGGCCAGCGTCTTGCCGGAGCCGGTGCGGCCGCGGCCCAGGACGTCCCGGCCGTCGAGAGTGTCGGGCAGGGTGGCGGTCTGGATCGGGAAGGGAGAAGCGATGCCCTGGTCGGTGAGCGGGGCGATCAGCTTCGAGGGGACGCCCAGCGACGCGAACGACGCGGGCACGGAATCACTACGTGACAAGGAAGAACTGCTTTCAGCAACGATGGTTCACCACGGTCCATACTCGGCTCGCGGCTGCGCTGGCTGAACCAGCGGCGCGGTGCCCGAAGTGGTGCGATGTCGGGTCGCGACGTTCGCGCCCTGTCGTCCAGTCTCCCACACCGCACCCGGACTCCCCCAATCGCCGGCGGCCGGCGCCGGTCCGGACAACCGAACGGACGGTCGAAGCCCCCACGTAGGCTCACCACCATGGACTCACTGGGCTACCGCGAGGAACAACCCGATCGCGCCGCCGTCGACGCCCTCCCGGGCGCCACCCTGCTGGTGTTCGGCACCAACTGGTGCGGCTACTGCCGGGCCGCCCACCCGCCGCAGGAGACCGCGCTCGCCGACCACCCCGGGCTGCGGGTGTTCAAGGTCGAGGACGGCCCGGGCCGGCCGCTGGGCCGCTCCTTCCGGGTGAAGCTGTGGCCGTCCCTGATCTTCCTGCGCGACGGCGAGGAGGTCGCCCGGCTGATCCGCCCCAACAAGGCCGAGCCGATCATGGACGCCCTGCGGCAGCTCGACCCGTCCGCCGGGCGGCCGTAACCCCTGCCAGCTGCGCGGAGCCCGGGCGCGTCGGCGAACTCAGCGCCGGAGGAATCGCTCGGATGACCCTTCGACAAGCTCAGGGAACGTCGGAGGTCGATCCCGCTCTGGGGCTGGTCGAGGCCCTTCGACGAACTCAGGGGACGTTGGCTGAGCCTGTCGAAGCCCTGGTGAGTTCGTCCCAGAACGACCGCGGCAGGGCGACGTTGGACGGGCTGCCGGCGAACAGTGGCGCGACCTGCGCCGGTCGGTAGCCGGCGATGCCGCAGCCGAGTTCGGTGACCAGGAAGGTGAGCTCCGGATGCTCCGCGGCGAAGGCCAGGAACGTCCCGACCTCGCTGGCCAGCACCTCCGGCCCGCTCATGGTGTCGACGGCGTAGGACTGGCCGTGCAGACCGTGTCCCTGGCCGTCCACCGCGCCGAAGTGGTCCATGGCGAAGCGTGCCGCTCCGCTGCCGTGCCGGCCACGGGCGTTCGACCCGAAGACGAAGACCTGGCCGGGAGCCAGGGCCGTGATCCGATCGGGGCTGACCTGGCGAGAAGCACGATCCATGTCTCCGCCCGGCTCCGGAGGGTCGGACGAACCGGTGGTTTCCTTCAGGTTGGGTCGCATGACAGCACTCCTCGACAGCCTCGCCTCTAGACGATGCAGAACTCGTTGCCCTCGGGATCCTGCATCACGATCCACCGACCAGTGAACGGATCGTCGAAGACGTCGAGCCGGGTCGCGCCGGCGGCCACCAGCTGATCGGCCTTCGCCTGGAGGGCGGCCATGTCCTTGTTCTCCCGGGAGGCGGAGACCCGGACGTCGAGGTGGACGCGGTTCTTCGCCACCTTCGGCTCGGGCACCTTCTGGATGAAGATCCGCGGGCCGATGCCGTCCGGATCGACGATCGCGTTGGCGTCGTTCCACCGCTCCGGCGGCAGGCCCCAGCCGATCAGCGCCTCGTCCCAGGTCTGGTACGGCTCCGGCGGCGGTTCCCGGACGTAGCCCAGCGCGACCGCCCAGAACTCGCCCAGCGCCAGCGGGTCGGCGGCGTCCATCGTGATGGAGAACTTCGGAGTCATGGAGCACACCTTGCGCCCATCCGGGCCCCCAGGGCAAGGCCCCGGCCCGATCGGGTCGATCCCGGCGTCGGGTCTACCGCCACACGTCCGACCCGGGTACCGTCGCGGGATGAACCGGTACGCCGCCCTGCTCCGCGGGATCGCCCCGAGCGGGAAGAACCAGTCCAACGACCAGCTGCGCGGCGTGTTCGAGCGGCTCGGCCACCAGAAGGTGGCGTCGGTGCTGGCCAGCGGCAACATCGTCTTCGCCAGCCCCGAAACGGACGTCGCCGCGCTCGAGCAGCGGATCGAGGCCGCGCTGACCGAGGACCTGGAGCTGGCCAGCCGGACGATCATCCGCTCCCAGGCCGAACTGCGGCAACTGCTGGACAGCGATCCCTTCTCCGGCCTGACCCACGGCCGCGGCACCTACCTGACCGCGACCTTCCTCAAGGAGCAACCCGCCACCGAGCCGCTGTCCGCGCAGCTCGGCGGGCTCACCCAGGTGGTCGGCTACCACCCGGGGAGCCGGGCCATCCTCGCGGTCACCGACAACAGCGATCCGGGCCGGACGCCGGACTTCATGATCTGGCTGGAGAAGACCTACGGCAAGAACATCACCACCCGCACCTGGCTGACCGTGCAGCGCCTGGTGAAGAAGCTTGAGGGCCTGTAGGCCCAGTGCAAGAACACTGCCACCACCAGGTGGGCAGGTTGGTTGGTTCGTTCGGCGTTCGAGGCGGCCCGTGGGTTCGGCTGACCCAGCGGTCCGCAGAGATGGTGGTTCTCAGCAGGCTGCGACAGTGCCGCGCCACTGCGTCCGCCGAACTTGTCGTTGCCAGACCCCGATGTGGCCCTGAGAACAACAACTTCGGCGGAGACACCGCGCCCGGCCCGGCCAGGAGGGCTGGCATCGACAACTTCTGCGGTCGCGTACGCCTGCTGGCCGGGAACACGTCCGCGATGGGCACCGCCAACAAACTGACGACCGCAACCCCTAGAGACCGACTGCGGTTGTGGCGTACTCGGCCTGCTCCGGAGTGAAGCCCTCGTACTCAAGCTGCGCGATCAGCCCGGACCGCGAGAATGGCATGAACCGCAAGTACGACTGTGCACATAGAACGGCCTGCGCAAACCAGTCCGCGTTCACGTGATCCACTGCATATACCGCGTCGGCGGTGGAGAACCCCTCGTACTCAAGCTGCCCGATCAGCCCAGACCGCGAAAACGCCATGAACCGCAGATACGACTCGGCCGAGCGGAGGGCCTGCTGCTGCGAAACAGAGATAGCAGGCTCATTCGAAATCGGTGGTACCGGTGTCGCGGGCGTAGTAGGTGGAGTGGGCGTCGGAGGCGCAACGGGCACAGCTGCGGCGACAACTGTGGCCGCCGATTTCACACACTTGGTGGAATACTTCGACTTCTTGTAGCAGACCTTCACCGACAGCTTCTTCCCCTTGTCGGCGGACACAGGCGTGTAGCTGGACTTGGTGGCCTTCGAGATCGACTTGCCGTTGCGCAGCCACCGATACGTAACCTTCGCTGCCACGGGCTTTGTTACCGTGTCGCGGACGACGGAAACCTTCTGGCCGACAGCCACTGTTCCGACGATCGATGGCTTGTCCACACCCTTGAACTTCTTCGCTCCATAGGCAGGTGTGGCACCGATCAGGCCCGCTGCAAGAACTGCCAACGCAACCAGCGGCACCAGTACCACGCGAGTCGACCGTGTGCTCACGAGAGGCTCCTCACTCCAAGTGGATGCATGGATTCGGCCCGACGATGGACGATCCAGCAGAATGAACTCAACGCATGAGGAATACTACTGACCCGGTAGCCAGGTTTCCGCTTTTCACCAACATCCATACGATCTAGCAACAGAGCTTTTGGACCTTCGAGCCTTCACCATGCCGCCGCAGTCGGGATCTGACGCAATCACCATTGGGAGTCGCCCGGGCAGGACGCTCATTGGGCGCTGCTGTCGATCGTCTTGAGGACGTCGGCGATCGGGATCGCGCAGTGGTGGGTGGCGTCGTCACCGCCGTAGTACATGCCGACCACGGTTCCGTCCGCCCGGACCAGCGCGGCGCCGGGCTCGGCGGTCGCGACCTGCAGCGTGAACCGGAAGCCGGTCGGACGGGCCTTCGAGCCGGCCCGGGAGCAGACCTGATCGGTCTCGGTCACCGTCACCCCGATGCCGAGGACCGGGTCCCGACCGCCCTGGATGTCGAGCAGCGTCAGCGTCTCACCCTCCCGGACGGGGGTTCCCGGCACGGCCACGCTGGACGGCGCGAGGCCCGCCGCCCGCAGCACGGCGACGTCGGATTCCTCGTCCGCGACGATCTCGATCTCCATGAAGTTCCGGCCGCCGGCGGTGAACCAGACCCCGCCCTCGCCCCGTGGGCGGTGGTCGCCCATCAGCCGCGAGTGGCTGGTGGCGACCAGCCCGGACGGGGTCAGCACGATGCCGTCCGCCTCGGCGCCCCCGTAGACCGGGACCAGCCCTGCGGCCAGCGACTCGTCGACCCTGCTCCACCGCTCCGGGGCGAAGGCCGCGGGCGCGGGCATGGCGGGCTCGGGGTCGGGGTGGGTGCGGGTGCCGGGGCCCGCCGTCCCGATCGCGATCGCCACCGCCGGCACCAGCCACGCCCAGCGGTGCCAGGTTCGAGGCTTCGGTGGGGAGGTGGCCGGCAGTCCGTCCGACACCGGCTCCGGCCGGCCGTCGTAGACCTCCCAGGCCGGGATCGGCGGTGTGGCCGCGTCCACCCGCTCGCCGGCCGGCTCGTCGAACCGATGGTCAGCCACGGGGCTGGGGTCCGATTCCGACCTCGATGGTCGCCTGGTGCCTGACGCCGTCCGACTCCCACTCGATGGTGACCTCGTCACCGGGCTCGAGCGAGCGGATCACGCCCTCCGGCCCCATGGTGGTGAGGTCGGCCTCGCGCAGCGAGGTGTCGCCCACCCGGAGGAGCAGATCGCCCAGTTCCACCCCGGCGCCGTTGGCCATCACGCCCGGGTAGTCGATGGTGGTGACGGGCGGATACTCCTCTCCCACGCTGTACACCCGGACGCCCAACCCGCCCGGTGGCCCGATCCGGGTGGTGCCGGACTCCTCGCCCCAGCGCGACCCTGCGGACCACCTCGGCGACCTCCTCGATCGGCACCGCGCAGTGCGGGCCGTCGTCGCCGCCGTAGTACATGCCGACGATGCTCCCGTCGTCGGCGACCACCGCCCCGCCCGGCTCGGCGGAGGCCACGTCCAGTTGGAACTGGAACCCGCGTGGCCGGCTGATCATCGCCGCGCCGGGGCGTGAGCACGGCTGGTCCGTGGCGGTGACGGAGATCGGGTAGCCGACGACCGGGTCACCCTCGCCCCGGTCGTCCAGCAGGGTCAGTTCGTCCCCCTCGCCGACCGCGGTACCGAGCTGGGCGATGCTCGCCGGGGTGTAGCCGGGGACGCGGAGCACGGCGACGTCCCGGGCGGCGTCGAAGCCGACGATCTCGGCCGGCATCGGCAGGCCGCCGTCGGCCACGACGTCCAGCTCGATCGCCTCGACCGCACCGAACGAGTCGAAGAACCCGGCCACCCGCGCGTAGCTGGTGGCGATCAGGCCGTCCTCGGTCATCACGATGCCGTCGGCCTCGAAGGCCGCGGTCACCTCGACCCGCACCAGGCCGGTGGTCAGCAGCGGGTCGACCGGCGTCCACTGCGGCCCGGCGTGGACCGCGGGCTGGGGCCTGGACACCACCGGTGGTGTCGGCTGGGTGCCCTGGCCGGCGGCGACGATCCCGATCCCGGCCAGGACGATCGCGAGCAGCGGCGCCAGCCCGGCGGCCGAGTGCGTCCGCCGGGGCGGCGCGGTCGCCGGCACGCCGTCGTCGACCCCGTCGGCGTCGGCCCGCTCGGCGCTGTAGGCCGGCCAGGCCGGGGCCCCGGTTACGTAGGTCGCCCAGCTCGACGGATCGGACGTCGCGGACTCGGCCGCAGGTGGCGGTCCGGCGTCCGTCGGGGCCTCGCGCCGCGTCGCGCCGTCCTCGGTCATCACACCCCCATCGACTCCTTCAGGAGTCTAGAGCCTGTTACGAAAGTCGTTTGAGCCATTCGTTGATCACGGCGACGCGGGTGGTGGCGGCGAACCGGACGGCGAGTTTGTCATAGCGGGTGGCGAACCCTCGATGGTGTTTGAGCTTGTTGAT
>JAEXCA010000159.1 GCA_023393755.1 Actinomycetes bacterium
CCGGCTGGAGACCCTGCTGGCGCTGGTCGAGGGCTGGGTGGACGAGGTGGTCGACCAGGCCACCCGCGGCAGGATGCCCGCCGCCGTCCAGCTCACCGAGACGCTGCGCCGCCGGCGGGCGGCCGGCGGCCCCGCCGAGGCCGCGCTGAAGGCGATGGTCGGGCTGGAGTTGCGACCCCGGCGCACCCGGGACGCGGCCAACCTGTGGGCCGCCACCCGGGCGGCGCGGGGCGGGTCGGAGCGGGACGCCACCTGGGCGCACCCCGACCTGATCCCGACCGCGGCCGACCTGGACGATCCGCTGGGCTTCGCCGAGCACGGCCACCAGCCGGCCGCCCCCGACGACCTGGACGCCGAGCTGGCCCGGCTGCTGGACGAGGAGTCCGGGCAGGGGTAGGCGGTCAGGACCGGGTGGCGAAGTCCATCCCCTCCAGGAAGCCACGCGCCCGCTCGGCCCGGGGGTACCCGTCCAGCAGCTCCCAGAACCGGGCGGAGTGGTTGGGCTCGACCAGGTGCACCAGCTCGTGGAGGATCACGTAGTCGCCGACCCAGCGCGGCACCGTCCGCAACCGGTCGGAGATCCGGATCCGGCTGCTCCCCGGCGAGCACGACCCCCAGCGGTGCTGCTGGTTGCCGGACCAGGCGACCTGGAACTCCGGCAACGGCACCGACAGCCGGCCCACGAGGTGGCGTTCGGCCAGGTCGACCGCGCGGGCATGGAGTTCCGGATCGCCACCGGGCAGCTGGCCGCGGGTCTCCTTGGCCAGGAACCGGGCAACCAGCGGCGGCACCAGGTCGTCCACCTGCTGCCGGGTGATTCTGGCCGGCACCA
The DNA here is from genome assembly GCA_023393755.1 of Actinomycetes bacterium. Taxonomy (GTDB): domain Bacteria; phylum Actinomycetota; class Actinomycetes; order Propionibacteriales; family Propionibacteriaceae; genus Propionicimonas. The sequence continues at coordinate 833 of JAEXCA010000159.1, forward strand.
CGGCGACCAGCCGGCCCTGCTCCCGGAACACCGTCAGGGTGCGGGTACGGCGCGAGCTGCGCCGGATCTCCACCTCGTCCGCTTCCATGAGCGGCACCCTATCCAGGCTCGCCGACATCGCGGGTTGACCCCGGACCGCCGCCCCCGCTAGGTTGTGTCCCAGTGAGGCCCTTACCGGCTGGTCGCTCGCAGGGGAAGGCGAGCCTGATCGGCCAGGCGAGGGCCTCGCGACGTTCTCCCGGCGGGCCGGAGCGAAAATTGCTCCCCGGCGCGTCACTGGCCAAGCGGGCCCCGCTGTGTAGACTGACGCGGCAAGCAACCCCGACGCCACTGCCGAACGGGGTCACCACTACCACCGAGGAGAAACCCGTGGCAAAGGACACCTACTCCGGTTCGTTCTACTGCGTGAAGTGCAAGGATCACCGTGACGCGACCGGCGACGTCACCGTGAACGAGAAGGGCACCCGGATCGCCAAGGCGAAGTGCCCCGAGTGCGGCACCAACCTGACGCGGTTCCTGCCCAAGAACGCCTGAGACCCGTCCTCGCTGAAGCGCCGGCCCCACTGGGGTCCGGCGCTTTCGCATGTGTTGTCCGGGTCGCGGGCGGTGTTGTCGATCCGGCTCGCCACCCTTGCCCGGACGGCCGCCGGTCGGCTTCGGTGGAGCCATGTCGTCGCCCACCGTCCGCTACCGGCTGCACCGCCGGCTCCCGCTCGTCTGGCGGGCCGAGGGAGTGCTGCAACTCGGGCTGGACGACGGCCTCGTGCTCCGCGGCGTGCCGGAGGAGCTGCCGCAGGTGCTGCTCGCTCTGGCCGAACCCCGGACGCGCAACGAACTCGCCGCCCTGGCGCCGTCGGTGCCCGCGGCCTGGGTGGACTGGCTGCTGGACCGGCTGACCACGGCCGGGCTGCTGACGACCGGCCCCCTCCAGCTGCCACCGGTCGGCATCTGGGGCGCCGGACGACTGGCGGAGATGATCGCCTCGGGCCTGGAACGACCCGGTGTGGCAGAGGTGATCCGCACCGCCCACCTCCGGCCGCGCGGTCGCCGTCGGGCGGCGGCCAGCCCGCCGCCGGGCTGGAGCGACCCGGCCCGGGATCTTCCCGGCCTGGTGGTGGTGGCGCCCGACGCCCAGGAACCGGACCGCACCCTCACCGACGCCCTGGCCCGGAGTGGCCGGACGCACCTGGTGGTCAGGCTGGAACCGGACCGGGCCGTGGTCGGCCCGCTGGTGATTCCGGGCCGCACGCCGTGCGTCCGCTGTCACGACCTGCTGCGCTGCCGCTACGACCCGGCCTGGCCGCTGCTGGTGGCGCAGCTCTCCCGGGACCGTCCGGCGCCCGACCCGGTCCTGCTGCAGTGGGCGGCCAGCACGGCGGTGGTTCAGCTCCGCTGCCTGCTGGCCTGGGGCGAACCCGACGCCACCGGACGCACCCTGGAGCTGAGCAGTGCCGACCACGTCCTGCGGTCCCGGGACTGGCGGCTCCATCCCGGCTGCGGGTGCGTTCTGACCGCCGCTTGACCGCCCGGCAACACTGGTGGGCGTGACCGAAACCGATGACCGTGGCCGCTTCCTCGCCGAGGGCACCCTGGGCCGCACCGCGCGGCTGCTGAGCATTCCGCTCGGCGCGGCCGGCCGGGCCACCCTGGGCGCCGGCCGGCGGCTGATGGGCGAGTCGGCCGCGCAGGTGGAGTCCGACCTCTCCCGCGCCGCCGCCGAGCAGCTCTTCTCCGTGCTGGGCGAACTCAAGGGCGGCGCGATGAAGTTCGGTCAGGTGCTGTCGATGATGGAGGCGATGCTGCCGGAGGAGTTCGCGGCGCCGTTCCGGGAGAAGCTGGCCGCGCTGCAGGACTCCGCTCCCCCGATGCCCACCTCACGGGTGCACGCCGTGCTGCGCGCCGAACTCGGTTCGGACTGGCGGTCGCACTTCGCCGAGTTCCAGCCCCGGCCGGCGGCGGCGGCCTCGATCGGCCAGGTGCACTTCGCCCGCCTGGCCGGCTCCGGGGAACCGGTGGCGGTCAAGGTGCAGTACCCGGGGGCTGACGCCGCGCTGCGCAGCGACCTGAAGCAGATCCAGCGGCTGGCCGCCGCGGCCTCGCCGGTCACCGGTGGGCTGGACGTGGTCGCGCTCACCCGGGAGGTGGCGGCCAGGATCGCCGAGGAGGTCGACTACCTGCACGAGGCGGCGGCGCAGAACCAGATGGCCGAGGCGATCGTCGGCCACCCCCGGTTCGTCGTCCCGCGGGCCCGGATCGCCACCTCCCGGGTACTGGTCTCCGACTGGGTGGACGGGGTGAAGCTGGGCCGCCTGGCCGAAGCCCCGACACCGGCCCGCAATGCCGCCGCGCTCGACTACGTCACCTTCCTGTTCGCCGGACCTGACCTGGGCGGGCTGCTGCACGGCGACCCGCACCCGGGGAACTTCCTGGTCACCCCGGACGGCCGGCTGGGGGTGGTCGACTTCGGCCTGACCGCCGCCTTCCCCGACGGACTCCCCCGGCCGATGGGCGAGCTGATCCGCCGGGCGGTGGCCGGCGACGCCGAGGGAATGCTGGCCGGGCTCGAGCGCGAGGGGTTCATCGCCGGCGAGGTGGACGCGGTGGAGTTGCTGGAGTACCTCAACCCGTTCGTCGAACCCGCCGGCGTGGAGGAGTTCCACTTCGACCGGGAATGGACCCGTTCCCAGTTCGGCCGGGTGCACAGCAGCATGGGGGTCGGGCAGCTGCCGCTGAAGCTGAACATCCCGCCGGAGTACGGCCTGATCTACCGGGTCTGGCTGGGTGGGATCGCCGTCCTGGCCCAGCTGGACGTGACCGCGGACTTCGCCGCGGTGCTGCGCCGCCACCTGCCGGGGTTCGCCGGCTGATCCACCCCGCCGCCGGCGCCGGGTCCGCTACGCTTCGACGATGCCGGAGAACCTCACCCGCAGTCAGCAACTGGCCCAGGTACTGGAGCACAACCGGGTGATCGCCAGCGTCAAGGACGATGCCGGTCTGAAGCGGATGCTCGCCTCCCGCTGCCGGGTCGGCTTCCTGCTCTACGGTTCCATCAACACCCTGCCCAGCCAGCTCGCCGCCATGCGGGCCCACCAGAAGCTGGCCTTCGTGGACATCGATCTGATCGACGGGCTCGCCGCCGACGCGGCCGGGGTGGCCTTCCTGGAGAGCCAGTTCGGCGCCCGGGGCCTGCTGAGCAGCAAGCCCACCGCGGTGAAGGCGGCCACCAATCTGGGGATGGTGGGGATACACCGCCACTTCATGATCGACTCCATGGCCTTCCACAACCTGGAACGCCAGCTGAAGGCGGCGCCCGACGCCGTGGAGATCCTTCCCGGCTGCGTCCCGAAGGTGATCGGCTGGCTCCAGGGGATCATCACGGTTCCGCTGATCGCCGGCGGCCTGATCCATGACCAGGACGACGTCAACGACGCCCTGGCCGCCGGTGCCACGGCGATCGCCACCTCCAACGCCGACCTCTGGAACTACCAGCCCGGCTAGGGGGTACTACCGGCCGGCGCCAGCCTCCGCCAGGACGCCGGCCACCTGGGCACAGGCCTGCTGGAGCGTGGGGGCCAGCGCCCGCAGCCGGGCGAGCGGGAGCCGGCTGCTCGGACCGGAGACGTTCAGCAGCGCCACCACGCTTCCCTGCACCGCGATCGGCGCTGCGATGCCGCTCTCCCCCGGCGCGAGATCCTCGACCACGGTCGCGTAGCCGTCCTGACGGGCCCGGGCGAGCGCCGCGGTGATCCCCTGCGGCGCGGCCGTCGCGGCCAGCACGCCGGCGAGTTCCTCCGGCGAGTAGGACGCCAGCAGCGCCCGGCCGGGTGAGGACGAGACCAGCGGCGACACCTCGTAGAGGTAGTTGCGCAACCTGACGGTCTGTGGCGAGTCGAGTTGCTCCACGGTCATCACCCCACCGCCGTAGGGCACCGACAGGATCACCGTCTCCTCGGTGTGGTCGCGGAGCAGCTCCATCGCCGGCAACGCGACCCGGACCAGCGGATCGAACCGGCGGGTGGCCGTGATGCCGAGCAGCATGGCCACCGGGCCGAGCACGAAACCACCGTCCGGCAGCCTGGCGACGAAGCCGTGGTTCTCCAGTTCGCCCAGCAGCCGCCAGGTCGTGGTGCGGTTCAGGCCGCAGGAGGGCGCCAGGCCGGTCACGGTGACCGGGTCGCGGCTGTCCGCCACCAGGCGAAGCAGGGTGAGCGCCCGTCCGACGGACTGGGCGCCGCCGGCCGAGGCTTCCCGGGGTGTCGCTGTCATGGTTGGCCCGATGCTACGCGAGCGGCCGGAGCCTCATTCGAAGGCCACCACGTACCGGCCCAGGTTGCGGGCGGCCGGATCGTGGAAGGCATCGAAGGCCCGCTGGATGTCGTCGAGCCCGATCCGTTCGATCACCAGCGAATCCAGGTCGTAACGGCCCTCGAGGTAGAGCCCGGCGATCAGCCGGAAGTCCCGCATCGGGTTGACGTCACCGTAGAAGGTGCCCCTGATCGCCTTGCCCAGCCGGTGGAAGCCGCCGGACGGCAACCGCAGCTCGCCGTCGGCCGGGTAGGCGCCGACCACGACCGTGGTGGAGCCCTTCCTGGCGCTCTGCCAGGCCATCGACCCCACCCGGGTGTTGCCGGTGCAGTCGATCGCGTAGTCGACGCCGAGGCCGTCGGTCAGCTCCCGGATCGCGGCCGGGACGTCGCCCGAGCCGGTGTTCAGCGCGTGGGTGGCGCCGAACCGGGAGGCCTCCCGCAGGTTGTCGTCCTTCAGGTCGCAGGCGATGATCGTCCGCGCCCCGGCCAGCCGGGCGGCCTGGATGGCGTTCACGCCCACCCCACCGATGCCGAACACCGCCACCGACGAGCCGGCCTCGACCCGGGCGGCCCGGAGCGAGGCGCCGAACCCGGTGGCCACCCCGCAGCCGATCATGCTGGCCTGGACCAGTGGCATCTCCGGCGGCAACGGGACGCAGCTCATCTGCGGCACCACCGCGTACTCGGCGAAGGTCGACAGCAGCGAGGAGTGGTAGCAGGTCCGGCCGTCCAGGGTCAGCCGGGTCGTGCCGTCCAGCAGGGTGCCGTCGAACATCGGGCCGAAGGCGGCTTCGCACAGGTGCACCCTGCCGGCCGCGCAGTAGGCGCAGGTGCCGCAGGCGGGCACCCAGCTCAGCGCGACCCTGTCGCCGACCGCGCAGGTGGTGACGGCATCGCCGACCGCCACCACGGTGCCGGCGCCCTCGTGGCCGAGCACCTGCGGCACCGGCGAGGTGGCGTCCAGCAGCGTGTTCAGGTCGCTGTGGCAGACCGCGGTGGCGCCGATCCTCACCAGCACCTCGGTCGGGCGGGGATCGGCGAGCTCGACCTCGCGGAGTTCGATCCGGCCGACGGCGGTCATCACCGCGGCCCTCATGGTCAACGACATCGTCGTCCCTTTCTCAGTGCGCGTACCAGATGGCCTTGGGACGGGTGTAGAGCGACAGCGACGCCCTGGCCAGATCCTGCCCCCAGCCGGATTCCTTCCAACCGCCGAACGGGCTGGCATGGTCGTAGCAGCCGTAGCGGTTGATGAAGACCTGGCCGGCCTGCAGAGCGTTGGCCACCCGCTGCGACCTGGCGATGTCACCGGTCCAGAAGCCGGCGGCCAGGCCGTACGGGCTGTCGTTGGCGATCCGGATCGCCTCCTCCTCGCCGTCGAACGGGATCACGGTCAGCACCGGCCCGAAGATCTCCTCCTGGGCGATCCGCATGTCGTTGGTGCAGTCGACGAAGACCGTCGGGTTGAGGTAGAAGCCGTTCTCATTGCCGGGTTCGACGTTCCGGTCGCCGCCGACCAGCAGCCGCGCGCCCTCGTCGCACCCGATCCCGATGTAGGTCAGGATGCTGCTGAAGTGCTCCTCGGAGACCTGCGGGCCCTGGTTCGACCAGTCCGAGAACGGGTCGCCGACCCGCCAGTTCGCGTACTGCTCGGCCAGCCCCTGCAGCACCTGGTCGTAGACCGGACGTTCCACCAGCAGCCGGGTGGGCTCGGAGCACTTCTCGCCCTTGCCGGTGAAGGTGAGTTGCCAGGAGCGGGCGATCGCCTGCTCGAGGTCGACGGTGTCGGCGAAGATGATGTTCGGCGACTTGCCGCCCAGTTCGAGGGAGACCGTCTTCAGGTTCGAATCCGCCGAGTCGTGGGGGGTCGAGCAGATCAGGCAGGAGCGCCAGGAGATCCGCGAGACCTCCGAGATCGGGTTCACCACCGAGGTCTCCGGGTCGTGGTCGGTGATCAACGACATCTACCAGACCACCGTCGAGCGGGTCCGCGCCGAGATCCCCAACCTCACCTGGATCGGCGGGCACTCCTCGCACAGCTACCAGACCGGCACGAACATGTATTTCGTCTACTACTACCGGGTCGATTGCGAACCGGCCGACGAGGTCGACACCTATCACGTGCCGGTCAACCGGATCATCTGCGAACAGGCGCTGGCCCTGGGCGGATCGATCGTTCACCACCATGGCATCGGGAAGGCCCGGACGCCATGGACCCGGGCGGAGCACGGCTCCGCCTACCGCCTGTTGCACACCTTGAAGACCGCCTTCGATCCCAACCAGATCATGAATGCCGGAACCATCTTCCCGATTTCAGAGGGGAATTAATTCAATGTTGAAGAAAATCCGCCCGATAGCCTTCTGGCCACCGGTGATCCTGTTCGTAGCCGCCTGCGTCTACAACTTCGCCAGCCCCGAGGGCTTCACCACCATGATCAACGCCGCCAACAACTGGCTGATCGGCAACCTGGCCTGGGCGTTCAGCCTGGACGTCCTGGCGATGCTGGCCGTCATCGTCTGGCTGATGGTCTCCAAGTTCGGCGATGTCCGGATCGGCGGCCGCGACGCCGCCCCGATGCTGGACAACTTCCGCTACTTCTCGATCACGCTGACCTCGATCATCGCGATCGGCCTGCTGCTGTGGGGAACCGCGGAGCCGCTCTACCACTACACCGCTCCCCCGGAGTCCCTCGGCCTGGAGCCGGGCGCGCCGGAGACGGTGGTGTTCTCGGTGGCGACCATGTTCACCCACTGGAGCTTCCTGCCGCTGGCGATCTACGCGGTGCCGTGGATCATGTTCGCCTTCGCCTTCTACAACATGCGCAAGCCCTACTCGATCGCCTCCACCCTCACCCCGGTGTTCGGCAACAAGGTGCTGGGCAAGTGGGGTCAGGGACTGGACGCGATCGTGATGTACTCGCTGATCGCCGGCATGGCAGCCTCGCTGGCCAGCGGCATCCTGACCATCTCCGGTGGCGTCAACTACCTCACCGGCTTCCAGACCGGCCTGTTCATGTGGGCGGTGGTGGACATCGTGGTGGTGGTCACCTTCGTGCTCTCCTCGATCACCGGCCTGTTCAACGGCATCCGGCGGCTCTCCGAGATCAAC
>JAEXCA010000219.1 GCA_023393755.1 Actinomycetes bacterium
GTCGGGGAGTGACCCTCGACCCCACCGGACGGTCCGAACTGGATCAGCAGTGAGCGTCCTGCCGTACTTGAAGCCGACGACCCGACAGCGGGCCGGTCGGTGGACCTCCTACGCCATCGGCGTGGTCCTCTTGATCGTCCTGGTTGCCATCCCCGACTGGCCGACTCTGCAGCGCCAGTTCATGAACCCCGAGGTGGCGGCCCAGATGTGGCCCGCGATCTTCACGATTGCGCTGAAGAACACGCTGTGGCTGACCTTCGCGAGTTTCGTGCTGGGCATGACGCTGGCGGTCGTGCTGGCGGTCATGAAGGTGGCCGGTGGGCCGCTGGGGTGGTTCGCGGTGGCCTTCATCGAGTTGTTCCGAGGGATTCCCGCGCTGTTGACCATCTTCTCGGCGGCCTTCGTGATCCCCATCGCCTTCAACGGCTTCAAGCTGCCCGGCGACAGGATGGGGGCCGCGATCATCGGCCTCACCCTGGTCACCGCCGCCTACGGGGCGGAGATCATCCGGGCCGGCATTCAGGCCGTTCCCGCAGGCCAGCTGGAGGCGGCCCGGTCGCTTGGCATGACGTCGGGCGCCACCACCTTCTGGGTGGTGCTGCCGCAGGCCTTCCGGATCGTGATCCCACCGGTCACGAATGAGTTCGTGATGCTGTTGAAGGACAGTTCGCTGGTCTTCATCGTCGGCATGGGGGTCTTCGAGAAGGAACTCACCACCTTCGCGCGCGACGCGGTCAGCACGACGGGCAATGCCACGCCGATGATCATGTCGGCGATCGCCTACCTGATCGTCACGCTGCCGCTGACCTACCTGGTCGGCCTGCTCGAGAAGAAGCTGGATCCGAAGCGATGAGCAACCTCTTCCCCGACCTGGACTCCACCGAGCCCCCGATCCAGATCCGCGGCCTGCACAAGAGCTTCGGCACCAACGAGGTGCTCAAGGGGATCGACCTCACCGTCCAGCAGGGCGAGGTGGTCTGCGTGATCGGCCCCTCCGGCTCGGGCAAGTCCACCCTGCTGCGGTGCGTCAACCTGCTCGAGCAGCCCACCAGCGGCTCGATCAGGCTGCTCGGCGCCGAGATGACCGACCCCGACGTCGAGCTCAACCAGGTGCGCACCCACGTCGGCATGGTGTTCCAGTCGTTCAACCTGTTCCCCAACATGACCGCGATCGGCAACTGCGTGATCGCCCAGCGGCAGGTGCTGAAGCGTTCGAAGGCCGAGGCCATCGAGATCGCCATCAGGAACCTCGAACTGGTCGGCCTGGGCGACCGGATGAGCTATCACCCGGCCAAGCTCTCCGGCGGCCAGCAACAGCGGGTGGCGATCGCCCGGGCGCTGTCGATGGACCCCAGGATCATGCTCTTCGACGAGCCGACCGCGGCCCTCGACCCCGAGCTGGTCGGCGACGTGCTGACGGTGATGCGCGATCTGGCGGAGGCGGGGATGACCATGATGGTGGTCACCCACGAGATGTCCTTCGCCCGCGACGTCTCCGATCGCACGATCTTCATGGACGGCGGGGTGATCGTCGAGCAGGGACCGTCGGCCGATCTGATCAACACGCCGCAGAACAGGCGCACCCAGGTGTTCCTCAAGCGGGTGCTGGATCCGACCCACGTCGCCGAACTGGGCGAGACCGAGCCGGACTGAGCCGGACGTCCCGGGCCGGCGCGGCTGGAACCCGCGGCCGATCCGGCTCCGGGACGCAGGGTAGGATGAACTCCGCTGCCGCGCGCTGCGCGGCCTCATTGCGTTGCCCGATCAGGAAGCGAACACCGTGGCTCTACTCGACAAGCTGCTGCACATGGGCGAGGGCAGGACCCTCAGGAAGCTCAAGGCGGTCGCCGTCCAGGTCAACTCCATCGAGGCCGACTACCTCGAGATGTCGGACTCCGAGCTGCAGGGCCAGACCGCCGAGCTGCGGCAGCGCCGGGAGAACGGCGAGTCGCTGGACGACCTGATGCCCGAGGCCTTCGCCACCGTCCGGGAGGCGAGCCGCCGGGTGCTGGGCAAGCGGCACTTCGACGTCCAGATCCAGGGTGCGGCCGCACTGCACTGGGGCAACATCGCCGAGATGAAGACCGGTGAGGGCAAGACCCTGGTCGGCGTGATGGCGTCCTACCTGAACGCGCTGGACGGCCAGGGTGTCCACGTGGTCACGGTGAACGACTACCTGGCCAAGTTCCAGTCCGAGCAGATGGGCCGCATACACCACTTCCTCGGCCTCAGCGTCGGCGCGATCCTGTCGCAGATGACCCCGGCCGAGCGCAAGGCCGCCTACGCCTGCGACATCACCTACGGCACCAACAACGAGTTCGGCTTCGACTACCTGCGCGACAACATGGCGCTCTCGCTGGACGACTGCGTCCAGCGTGGCCACCACTACGCGATCGTGGACGAGGTCGACTCCATCCTGGTCGACGAGGCCCGTACCCCGCTGATCATCTCCGGCCCGGCCGAGGACAACTCCGACTGGTACCCGGTCTTCGCCAAGCTGGCCAAGCGGCTGCAACGCGACGTCCACTACGAGGTGGACGAGAAGAAGCGGACGGTGTCGGTGCTCGCCCCCGGCATCGCCGCCGTGGAGGACGAGCTCGGCATCGAGAACCTGTACGAGAGCGCGAACACGCCGCTGATCTCCTACCTGAACAACTCCATCAAGGCCAAGGAGCTGTTCAAGCGCGACAAGGACTACGTCATCCTCGACGGCGAGGTGCTGATCGTCGACGAGCACACCGGACGCACCCTGATCGGCCGTCGCTACAACGAGGGCCTGCACCAGGCGCTGGAGGCCAAGGAGGGCGTCGAGATCAAGGACGAGTACCAGACCCTCGCCACGATCACGCTGCAGAACTACTTCCGGATGTACGACAAGCTCTCCGGCATGACCGGCACCGCCAAGACCGAGGAGTCGGAGTTCCAGAAGATCTACGGCCTGGGCGTGCTGCCGATCGAGACCAACAAGCCGATGATCCGGGTGGACCAGCCCGACCTGATCTACCGCACCGAGCAGGCCAAGTTCGACGCCGTCGTGGCCGACGTGGTGGAGCGCCACGAGAAGGGCCAGCCGATGCTGATCGGCACCGCCTCGGTGGCCAAGTCCGAGCTGCTCAGCCGGGCGCTGAAGAAGGCCGGGGTGAAGCACTCGGTGCTGAACGCCAAGGAGCACGAGCGGGAGGCCGAGTTCGTCGCGCTGGCCGGACGCAAGGGCGCGGTCACCGTAGCGACCAACATGGCCGGGCGAGGCACCGACATCATCCTGGGCGGCAACCCGGAGTTCCTGGCCGACCAGGTGCTGCGTTCCAAGGGGCTGGATCCGGTCGAGGACGGCGAGGCCTACGAGACCGCCTGGCCGAAGACCCTGGCGGAGATCGAGGAGCAGGTCGCCGACGAGCACAACGAGGTCGTCGAGCTCGGCGGCCTGTACGTGATCGGTTCCGAACGCCACGAGAGCCGACGGATCGACAACCAGCTGCGCGGTCGTTCCGGCCGTCAGGGCGACCCGGGGGAGAGCCGGTTCTACCTGTCGCTGGAAGACGACCTGATGCGGCTGTTCAAGTCGGACGTGATCGACTGGGTGATGACCGCGCTGAAGATCCCCGACGACGTGCCGATCGAGCACGCCCGGGTCAGCAAGAGCGTGCAGCAGGCCCAGGAGCAGGTCGAGGCGCAGAACTTCGAGATGCGCAAGAACGTGCTGAAGTACGACGACGTGATGAACCGGCAGCGGCACGCCATCTACACCGACCGGCGCCGGGTGCTGGAGGGCGCCGATGTCGAGGCGCAGCTGCGCAGCACCGTCGACACCGTGGTGGAGCAGTACGTCCGCAGCCTCACCGAGGGGTTCACCGAGGACTGGGACTTCGACGCGATCTGGACGCAACTGCGCACCCTGTACCCGGTGAAGCTCGACCAGAAGGAGTACGAGGCGCGCGCCGACCTGACCGCCGACGACCTGGTCGAGGACTTCAGGGTCGACGCCCAGGCCGCCTACGACGCCCGCACCGAGCAACTCGGCGAGGAGACGATGCGGGAGTTCGAGCGGCAGGTGCTGCTGACCGTGCTGGACCGCAAGTGGCGCGAGCACCTCTACGAGATGGACTACCTGCGCGAGGGCATCGGCCTGCGCGCGATGGCGCAGCGCGACCCGCTGGTGGAGTACCAGCGCGAGGGCGGCGAGATGTTCAACGCCATGATGGGCGCCTTCATGGAGGAGGTGGTCGGCTACCTGTACAATCTCAACGTCCAGGTGCAGCCGGCCGAGCCGGAGATCACGGTGGCCAGCGGACCCGACGCCGACGTCCCGGGCGCGACCGAGGTCACCCCGGCGCGTCCCAGGCAGGCCGCTCCCGAGCCGGCGCTGACCCGGCGTCCGACCCTGCAGGCCAAGGGGCTGCAGCCCCGGCAGCAGCGTCCGGTCGCCTACTCGGCGCCGAGCGAGACCGGCGAGGCGCAGTCCACCCGGCAGGCCACCACCGACGACCCCTACGCCGGGGTGGGACGCAACGAACCCTGCCCCTGTGGCTCCGGCAAGAAGTTCAAGGTCTGCCACGGCCGTCGCGGCTGACCCGGGTTCCGATACGGTTCGGACGCGCGGGCCCAGCTAGCGGGTCAGCCAGCCGGCCTTGTGCACCACGTCGGGGCGCAGCGAGAGTTCGACCCTGGCCACCGTCCAGTGGCTGCCGCGGCGGGTGAAGCGGAACGCGGCCGCGCGGGAGGCTCCGGCCTGGCGCAGGTGCGCGACCACCTCGAGGGTCACGGCGGAGGGCTGCTGGATGCGCACCGACCGCAGCTGCAGCCCGGTGGCGACCCCCGCCCGGCGGAGGTGTTCGATCAGCGCCAGTGGTTCGGGCTCGACCCGGGTCTCCAACTGGCCCACCGCCCGGCGACCGGCGAGCACCTCGACGACGGCGGCCACCACCCGGGTGGCCAGCTGCCGCAACGCCGGCTGCAGGTCGGCGGGCTCGCTGAGCACCGTGGCGCCGTCCCACGGCAGGGTGGGTTGCTCGGTCCGCACGGTGAGCGGCTCGAGCAGCCGGTGCGCGGGTGGGCGGGACGGAACCACCGGGTGGCATTCGGCCAGGATGGACATCGGTTCTCCTCCGGACAGCGGAAGAGCTCACTGTGGCGCAGCCGGCCGCGGATGCAACCACGGCCCGGCGGATCTGTGGATAACTTCCCGACGGCGGCACGTCCCCAACGCCCGGCCGGCGTCCCTGCGGCCCCGGTAGTGTGAAGGAATGAGTGAGATGGTGTCGGTGGACGAGGCGGCCCTGCTCGCCCGCGATCAACCAGCCCAGCCGTGGCGGCAGGCCTTCGTCCACCTGCTGGATCGCCCGGTCACCCGCGAGCAGCTGACCGACCGGATCGCCGAGCGGATCGACTATGCGCCGCGGTTCCGCCGCAAGGTCGGCGGGTGGCCGCTGGCCGGCTGGGTGGACGACCCCGACTTCCTGGTCTCCGGTCACGTCCGGGAGGGCGCGCTGGGCTCCGGCGAGACCCTGCAGCAGTGGCTGGCAGCCAGGCTGGCCACCCCCTTCGACCACGCCCACCCGTTGTGGGAGGCCTGGCTGGTGCAGGGTGCGGCGGGTTCGCTGCCGGCCCTGGTGGTCTTCTCCCACCCCGCGCTGACCGACGGCTACGACAACGTCCATCTGCTGCAGGAGCTGTTCGACGAGCAGCCCACCCCGATCACGCCGGCGCCGCAACGACGGGCGCCCGGGGGAACGGGAACGGCCTGGCCGGAGTGGGGCTCGCTGCTGGGCGACCCGCTGCGGGCCGTCCGGGACGCCGGTGCCGGGCTGACCGGGCTGGTCGAGAACGCGGTGCGGGGCCTGACCGCGGCCCCGCGTTCGCACCACGTCGCCGGTGTCGAGGTCGACCTGGCGACCCTGCGCCAGGTGCGGGAGCGGTACCGCTGCACCACCCACGACGTGCTGCTGGCCGTCGCCACCGCCGGGGTGCGGGGCTGGCTGATCGACACCGGCGGCGCGCTCGAGGATCAGGTCGCGCTGGTGCCGCTGGCGGTGACCGAGCCCGACCTGCTCGGCTCGGCGATCGGCGCGCGGGTGGCGCCGCAGTGGATCGCGCTGCCGGTCACCGAGCCGTCGCCGTCCGCCCGGCTGGAGGCGATCACCACCCTGACCCAGGTGCGGCAGGATTCCGGGCTGTCGGTGCCGGCCGCCGAACTGCGCGATCTGGCCGGCTTCGCGCCGCCGACCCTGCACAGCCTCGCCGCCGGAGCCCTGGCGGCGGGCCGGCCGCACACCGTGTGGATCGGCAACGCCCCCGGGCCGAGCGAGCCGCGGTACCTGGGCCCGGCCCGGGTGGTGGGAACCTACAGCCTGCTCGGCACCACAGACGAGCAGCGCTGCACGGTCTCGATCAGCAGCTACCGCCAGCGGGTGACGATCGGCGTGACGGCGCGCGCCGAGGTGCGCCACTTCGCCCGCGACGTCAGCAACGAACTCGGCGCGCTGCGGGCGGGGGAGTGAGATGACCGGCCTGGTGTTCCTTCCCCTCTCCGGCGGCCAGTTGCGCCGCTGGGCCGGCGGCCAGCCGCTGCCCGGGCGGCGGGTCGGCTACGCGGTGACCCCGGCGATGAGCGAGGCCTTCGGCCTGACCGATCCCGAGGATGCCGAGTACAACGCGCTGTCGATCGCCTCGATCGCCGGGCTACTGGCGCACGGCGAGCGGGTGGTGGCGGTGCTCGAGGCCGAGGTGACAACGACCGATGACGAGTTCGGCGCGGTGGAGGTCGACGATCCCGCCTATTCCCGGGTGACCGCCCTGTTCGGCGAGGACACCGACCCCGCGCAGGCGTCGGCGGTCGCCGTCTCGGTCCACGGGCTGAGCCTTGACCAGGCCTGGGACGCCCCGGCCGTCCGGGCGCTGCTCGCGGAGCGCGACCTGCTGTGGTACGGCCCGGCCGAATGGGAGCACCTCGGACCGCGGTGACGAGGACGGGGATCACCGCCTACCATGCAGGGATTGCGAGGAGAGGGAGGCCGCCATGCCACGGACGCTCTGGAAGGGCGCGGTGTCGTTCGGGTTAGTGACGATCCCGGTGCGGGTCTACGGCGCCACCGAGACCAAGGACATCAGCTTTCGTCAGGTGCATCCCGCCGACGGCGGCCGGATCCGGTACAAGCGGGTCTGCGAGGTGTGCGGCGAGGAGATCCCGTTCGCCGGGATCGCGAAGGGCTATGAGGCCGCGGACGGCCGGATGGCGATTCTGACCGACGAGGACTTCGCCGGCCTCCCGGCGGCCGAGGGCAAGTCGGTCGACGTGGTGCAGTTCGTCGAACTCGACCGGATCGACCCGCTGTACTACGACAAGAGCTACGTGCTCGAGGCCGATGGCCCCGGGGCGAAGCCCTACGCCCTGCTGCGCCAGGCGCTGGCCGACACCGGCAAGGCGGCGGTGGTGCGGGTGGCCCTGCGGGGACGGGAGTCGCTGGCGCTGATCCGTCCGCTGGAGGAGGTGCTGGTGCTGCACACCATGCTCTGGCCGGACGAGGTGCGCGACCTCTCCTTCGCGGCGCCGCCGGAGGCGACGGTGACCGAGGCCGAGGTGGCGATGGCCAGGATGTTCATCGAACAGCTGAGCGCCGAGTTCGATCCCACGGCGTTCACCGACACCTACCGCGAGGAGCTGGAGAAGGTGGTCGCGGCCCGGCTGGAGGGCGTCGAGCTGCCCGAGGGCGAGGACGAGTCGCCGCGGCCCGCCGAGGTGGTCGACCTGGTGGCCGCGCTGCGCGCCTCGGTGGAGGCCGCCAAGCGCCGCCGCGAGGCCGAAGCCAGCTGACCGGTCGGTCCACGCTGAGCACCAGCGACCGCAGGGATTGTCGTTTTCAGCCCGCTTGAGGGAGCACGGCTGGACGTAACCGCGGAAATTGTCGCTGTGAGGCCGGAAACGGGTCCTGGCAACGACAATCTGTGCGGTCGGGCCGGCCGGGCTCTGCCGAAGCGCCGCTGAGAGCGACAACGTCGGCGGTCGCTCTTTCGGGCGGACCCCTGGTGGCCGTCGGCTCGGACGCCCTGGGCGTGAACATGGGGTGGATCCCCGTGATGCCGGCGGGCGGGCCGCCCGTTCATCCAGTCCGTTCAGACGTCCCCGAGCCGAGTGACTGACACCTGAGGAGTGGGCGGCAGAGGTGGACAGGTTGGAGGCACGGTCGGGCGCCACCCTACGGCGCAGTCCGGTCGGATGAACGGCCGGAATCGGCTTTGACCCCTGAGCCTGTGGCGGTCGTTGCGCGGGCGGAGGTCAGCTCCCGGCGTCCACGGGCCAGGTCTTGGCCACCTCGGCCTGGACCGACAGCGCCTGCAGCAGCAGCGGGGCCGCCTGCCGCTCCAGGGCGGGGCCGAGCAGCGGGATCGCCACGGTCAACTCCCCGGTGTAGGTCAGGCTGGAGCCCGCGCCGGAGGGGGCCAGGGTCACCGTCCCGGTCAGCGTCACCGGCATGCCCTCCACCGCCACCAGCGTCCGCCCGGTCCGGCTGTCGCCGTCCGCCGGCTGCCACTCCACCTCGTCGGTGACGGTGATGGTCGGCCCGGTGAAGCGTTCGATCGACGGGTGGTTCCGCATCGTCCGGCGGGCACCGGTCCGCAGGCCCGCCACCTGCACCGAGTACTCCAGCGGATCGGTGGCGGCGCAGACCGCCTCCAGGAAGGCCGGATCGGTCAGCATCGCGAAGGTGGCCGCCGGCGGCAGCGGGTACTGGTGCGTGGCGGAGATGTCCATGGCAGACCATTGTGGGGCATCCCCGCCGTGGTGGCGGACGAACCCGCCCCGGCTGGATAGGGTGAGGAGTACCACAGCGTAGTCAGCGAGGATTACATGATCGGGAGTGAGGGCGGGTCGCCGGACCCGTTGCAGGACGTCCAGCGCCGCTATCGCGAGCAGTTGCCGCCGGAGGAGCTGACCGGACTGACCGACGCCGAGCTGGAGACCCGGATCGCCGCCCATTTCGATTTCGGCCGGCAACGGGCCGAAGGCCAGCACCTGCTGCGGGTGCTCACGCCGCAGCCGGCCGCCGACGGCTGGGACGCGGACGGTGCGACGGTGGTGCACCTGGTGACCGACGACCGGCCGTTCCTGGTGGACAGCCTGACCATGGAGCTGACCCGGCAGGGCTGGAGCCTGCGGCGGCTCTTCCATCCGCAGCTGACCGTGCAGCGGGACGCCGAGGGTGCGATCGTCGGCCGGGACGGGGTCACCCGGGCCGAGTCCTGGGTGGCGATGGAGGCATTCTCACCGCTCGGGGTCGGCGCGGCCGAGGTCTCCGACGCGCTGTCGGTCGGGCTGGCCGCCGCGCTGGACGATGTGACGGCCGCGGTCGCGGACTGGCAGGCGATGCTCGGTGCCGCCCGGGAGGCGATCGACGAGCTCGAGACCGGTCCGCGCGGTGACGCCACCGGCGTCCTGCCCGCGGTCGAGCTGCTGCGATGGCTGATGGACGACCACTTCGTCTTCCTCGGCTACCGGGAGTACCGGATCGACGCCACCGCCTTCGAGGCGGTTCCGGGCACCGGCCTGGGCATCCTGCGCGGCGAGGACGGCGCCGACACCTTCCACGCCGTGCCGGCCGGCGACGCCGAGGTGCTGGTGATCACCAAGGATCCGCGCCGCTCGCTGGTGCACCGCAGCATCTACCTCGACTACATCGGCGTCCGGCTGCACGACGCGCAGGGCCGTCCGGTGGCCGAGCGGCGCTTCCTGGGGCTGTTCGCCGCCTCGGCGTACGCCGAATCCGTCCAGCACATCCCGATGCTGGCCACCAAGGCCCGCGAGATCACCGCCCGGATCGGCTACGACCCGAACTCCTACAGCGGCCACGCGGTGCGCCAGGCGATCGAGAGCTGCCCCCGCGACGAGCTGTTCCAGGCGGCCGTGGACGACCTGGTGCCGATGGTGGCGACGCTGGCGCGGGTACGCGGCCGCCGGACGGTGAAGGCCTTCGTTCGGCACGACCGGTACGGCCGCTTCGTCACCGCGCAGGTGTACCTGCCCAGGGATCGCTACAACACCGCCGTCCGGCAGCGGATCAGCCAGATCCTGCTGACCGAGCTGGGTGGGGAGTCGCTGGAGTACCACCTGCAGGTGAGCCAGTCCCAGCTGACCCGGGTGTTCTTCGTGATCCGGCTCCCGGCCTCGTCCGGGACGCGGCCGGCGCCGGACGGCGATCGGCTGACCGAGCTGATCGAGGAGGCCACCCGCACCTGGGAGGACGGCTTCCTCGAGGCGGTCGCCGGCGTGCCCAGCGAGTTGCGGGGGGTGGAGTTCTCCGAGGCCTACCAGGAGGCGACGCCGCCGCGGGTGGCGGTGGCCGACCTGGCGGTCGCCAACCAGCTGCAGACCGACGACGACCTGCGGTTCGTCCTCCGCCCGCCGGCCGACGACAGCTGCGACACCCGGCTGATCGTCTTCTCGCGGCGGCCGATGGAGCTCGCGCAGGTGATGCCGCACCTCAGCATGCTGGGGGTCGAGGTGACCGATGAGCGGCCCTACGAGTGGCAGCTGCGCGGACGCCGGGTGCTGCTGTACGACTTCGGGCTGCGGCTGCCGGGCGACGCCCCGGCCGTCGAGGACTGGGACGCGGTCTCCCGGGCCCGGTTCGTGGAGGCCTTCGAGGCCTCCTGGCGGGGCCGGCTGGAGGCCCGGCTGTTCAACCGGCTGGTGCTCACCGCCGGCCTGACCTGGCAGCAGGTCAACTGGCTGCGTGGTCTCTCCCGCTACCTGCAGCAGGCCGGGGTGGGCTTCAGCCAGCAGTACATCGCGGCCGCGCTGCACGCCAATCCCGGTCTGGCGGCGATGCTGGTGCGGGTGTTCCAGGTCAAGTTCGACCCCACGCTGTTCGCCGGCGACGAGGAACGTGCCCAGGCGCTGCGGGCGGCGGAGAGCGAGCTGGAGTCGCGGATCGAGCAGGTCGCCAGCCTGGATCACGACCGCATCCTGCGGATGTTCGCCGCGGTCATCCGGGCCACCGTCCGCACCAACGCGTTCACCGACTGCCGGGCGCTGGCCTACAAGCTGCTGCCGCGTGAACTCGCCCTGCTGCCGCAGCCCCGTCCGGCCTACGAGGTGTTCGTCTACGCCCCGCGGGTCCAGGGCGTCCACCTGCGGTTCGGCAAGGTCGCCCGCGGCGGCCTGCGCTGGTCGGACCGCCGGGAGGACTTCCGCACCGAGGTGCTCGGCCTGGTGAAGGCCCAGACGGTGAAGAACACGGTGATCGTCCCGGTGGGCGCCAAGGGCGGCTTCGTCCCGCAGCGACTGCCCGACCCGGCGACCGACCGCGCCGGGTGGCTGGCCGAGGGTCAGGCCTGCTACCAGCTGTTCATCGACGCGCTGCTGAGCGTGACCGACAACTCCCGCGGCGGCGTGGTGGAGCCCCCGGCCGGCGTGCTGCGGTACGACGGCGACGACCCCTACCTGGTGGTCGCCGCCGACAAGGGCACGGCCAGCTTCTCCGACCTGGCCAACGCGATCTCGGTGGCCCGCGGCTTCTGGCTGGGCGACGCCTTCGCCTCCGGCGGCTCCAGCGGCTACGACCACAAGGGGATGGGGATCACCGCCCGGGGGGCGTGGGAGTCGGTCAACCGCCACTTCCACGAGCTCGGCCTCGATCCCGCGGAGACCGACTTCACCGTGGTGGGCATCGGCGACATGTCCGGCGACGTCTTCGGCAACGGGATGCTCGCCTCCCGGCACCTCCGGCTGGTGGCCGCCTTCGACCACCGGCACATCTTCCTCGACCCCGACCCGGACGCGGCCGCCAGCCATGCCGAGCGGCGCCGGCTGTTCGAGCTGCCGCGGTCGAGCTGGGCCGACTACGACCCCCGGCTGATCTCGGCCGGCGGCGGCGTCCACCCGCGCACCGCCAAGCGGATCGCGATCACGCCGCAGGTGCGCCGTGTCCTCGGGCTGGCCGACACCGTGGCCGAACTCACCCCGCAGGAACTGATCCGGGCGGTCCTGCAGGCACCTGTCGACCTGCTCTACAACGGCGGCATCGGCACCTACGTGAAGGGCGCCGGCCAGACCCACGCCGCGGTGGGCGACAAGGCCAACGATGCGATCCGGGTGAACGGCTCGCAGGTGCGGGCGCGATGCGCGGTGGAGGGCGGCAACCTCGGCTGGACCCAGCCCGGACGGATCGAGTACGC
Source organism: Actinomycetes bacterium (assembly GCA_023393755.1). GTDB lineage: Bacteria > Actinomycetota > Actinomycetes > Propionibacteriales > Propionibacteriaceae > Propionicimonas. The sequence goes on from JAEXCA010000219.1 coordinate 12,172, forward strand.
CGCCGCCGGCGGCCGGATCAACACCGACTTCATCGACAACTCGGCCGGTGTCGACACCTCCGACCACGAGGTCAACCTGAAGATCCTGCTCGCGGCGGCGCTGGCCGACGGCAGGCTGCGGCCCGACGAACGCGACCCGCTGCTGGCCTCGATGACCGACGAGGTGGCACAACTCGTGCTGCGCCACAACGTCGACCAGAACCTGGCGCTGTCGAACAGCGAGGCACGCGCCCGGGTGCTGGCCGGCCAGCACGAGGACTGGATGCGGGTGCTGGAGGAGGCCGGCTTCCTGGATCGCGCCCTGGAGGACCTGCCCGACTCGGCGGCGATGGCCGAGCGGATCGCCGCCGGCCGCGGGTTGACCCGTCCGGAGCTGGCGGTGCTGCTGGCCTACACCAAGATCGCGCTGAAGGAATGGGTGCTGGCCGGCGACCTACCGGACGATCCCTACCTGGCCGACCGGCTGACCAGCTACTTCCCGCAGCCGGTGCGCGAGCGCTTCGAGGAGCAGATCGCCGGCCACCCGCTGGGCCGGCAGATCATCACGACGGTGGCGGTCAACCGCTTCGTCAACTCGCAGGGCATCACCTCCTACCACCGGCTCTCCACCGAGACCGGCGCGCAGGTGGCCGACGTCGTCCGGGCACAGTTGGCCGCCCGGTCGATCTACAACGTCGGGCTGTCGGAGGTGCAGCTCGGCCGGATGAGCGACCTGGACGCCGGGCTGGTCACCGAACTGCGGATGGAGCTGCGCCGGATGGTCGAGCGGGCCACCCGCTGGCTGCTGCACAACCGGCGGGCTCCGCTGGACGTCCGGGCGGCGATCGACGAGTTCGCCGAGCCGGTGTCGCAGGTCCGCGCCGGGCTGCGGCGCTGGGTGACCCCGCGCCAGGCGCTGGTCGCCGAGCAGCTGTACCGGACGTGGCTGGAACGGGGCGCCCCCGAGCCGCTGGCCGCCAGCATGGCGACCGCGACCCACGCCCACTACGCGCTGGGGATCGCCGCCACCGCACGCCGGCTGGGTGCCGATCCGGAGTTCGTCGCGGAGGTGTTCTTCACCCTGGGCGACCGGCTCGGCCTGGACGAACTGGTCGAGCGGATCGACGTGCTGCCCCGGCAGGTCCGCTGGGACGCCATGGCCAGGGCGGCGCTGCGCGACGAGCTGCTGGAGGCCCAGGACGAGCTCACTGCCACCGTGCTGCGGGGGGCCGATCCACAGCCCGGCGCGGCAGCGGTGGTGGACGCCTGGCTGCGGGCCAACCCGGCCGTCCCGGGGCGGGCGGCAACGCTGCGCGAGGTCTGCGAGGGCGAGCCGGACCTTGCCCGGATGAGCGTCGGCCTGGGCGTGGTGCGCTCGCTGCTGGCGTAGGCCACGGGACGACGGTTCCGTCCTCGACCGGAGGACGGAACCCGGCCGGCGCGGCGGGTCAGCGCAGGACGGCGAGGACCTCGGTGCGTTCGGTGTCGCCCTCGTGCCAGGTGCCGATCAGGGTGCCCAGCGGCATGATGTGCGGGATGTGCTGGCCGTCCAGCACCCGGACCAGCCGGACCGACTCGCTGGCGGCGTTGGAGACCTTAACGATCCCGCTGCCCTGCACGGTCGCGGTCTTCTCGCCCCGGGAAAGCTCCGCCTCGGTGTCGCCCTCGTGGATCACCCGGAGCAGTTCGACCACGTAGACCGGGTCGACCACCGCGTCGTACACCCACCGGGTGCCGAGGGTGGAGTGCTCGAGGTTGCCGATGAAGCCGAACTGGCCGTCCGGCAGCCGCTCGGAGCGGTAGGTGACCGGCACCTGGTAGGTGGTGCCCGCCGAGCGCAGCAGCAGGGTCTCGATACCGACCTCGCCGTCGGGATCGACGAACCGGTAGCCGCCGACCCGCTCCAGGTCGTCCGGATCGCCCTCGAACCAGGCCTGTTCGGCCAGCCAGCCACGCAGCAGGTCCAGCTTGCTCGGGCTCAGGGTGGCTTCTTCGATCTTTGCGGTGCCGCTCATGGTTCCTCTCCTTGGTACCCCACCAGGATAGGGCGATCCGCCCTTGCCGGGGCGGGAATGGCGGGATTGGGTGAGGTTCTTCGCCGAGCGGGTGGCGCCGCCGGACGAGGCCCGGTCGCCGTCCTTTCCGTCGCTGTCGGGGCCGACGGCTACCCTTCGGGTTGTGAGGATCGATCTGCACGCGCACAGCGCGGTCTCCGACGGCACCGACAGCCCGGCCGAGCTGGTCGGCCAGGCCGCCCTGGCCGGCCTGGACGTCGTGGCGCTGACCGATCACGACACCTTCGACGGGCTGGACGAGGCGCTGGCCGCCGCCGACCGGGCGGGCGTCCGGGTGCTGCCGGGGATCGAGCTGTCCACCCAGCTGCGCTGGCGCAGCGTCCACCTGCTGGGCTACGGCTGCCGGACCGACGATCCGGAGCTGCTGGCCGAACTGGCGCTGATCCGGCAGGGGCGGGACGGTCGCATTCCGGCGATGCTGCGGGCCCTGGCCGGCCTCGGCATGCCGGTAGATCCGGAGGTGCTCGCGCGGGTGAGCGGCAGCGCGACCTCGATCGGCCGGCCGCACCTGGCCGACGCGCTGGTCGCGCACGGGTACGTGGCCGACCGGACCGAGGCCTTCGACCGGTACCTGGACGACAACGGGCCGGCCTTCGTCCATCGCTACGCGGCGGACCTGGCCGACGGGATCCGGCTGATCCACCGGGCCGGGGGAGTGGCGGTGGTGGGCCCCCCCCGGGGGCCGGCCCGGCGGGGGGGGCGGGCCGCGGCCGCCCAG
>JAEXCA010000243.1 GCA_023393755.1 Actinomycetes bacterium
CCGGCTCGTTGCCGGATCCCCCTTCGAAGTCGCGCATCGGTCCCGCCTCTCAGCCGTTCCCGTACGGGGTCGCAGCCGCGGCCAGGGTCCGCCGTTCGGCGTGGCCGAGCCGTGCGAGCATCAGCGCCAGCCCGTCGAGGCTGGTCAGGTTCGTTTCGCGTACGCCCGGGGCGAGCAACCAGGACTGCGACGCCCTGGCGTGCGGCTCAGGACCGGGCACCAGGACGTAGGACCCGCGGCCGAGCGAGCGCACACCCTCCATCGACCCGCCGGCGTCCTGAACGAGTACGCGCGTCGCGGTGCGGCTCCCCGGCCCGACGAGGAAGCCGACCTTGTTCACCCGCTCGTCGAGCAGCACCGCGCCCACCGCGTGCGGACCACGCCCCAGCAGTTCGAGGACCCGACGCCCGACCGGAGCCGGAACCGTCACCAGATCGAACAACCGCCCCACCGGCAGCAGTTGAGGCGCGCACGGAAACAGGTCCCATCGGTCCCGGCACGCCTGCGGGTCATCTGCCGCCCGCGACAACCAGCGCAAGCCGCGGGATGTCATCCGCTGCATCACGCCACCCCCTCGAAAGCATCGAACGTGTTGGTCACCATGCGTTCAGGGTTGACCGCAGCGCGCGACCCACGAAAGATGACACCGGGGGCAATGAGGGGACGCGTCCCCCTCGTCCCCCTCGGGGGAGTGATCATGACCAGCAGCAATCCGCCGCTGTACGCCCAACGTCTCAAGCAGGCCCGCAACGAACGGACCTGGACCCAACGCGAACTCATGCGCCGCATGCGCGAAGCCGCCGCGAGACACGGCCAGCGCCTGCCGGCCGACGACAGCCTGAAACGCCGCATCACCGGTTGGGAGAACGGTCGGTCCGCACCGGACGACCGTTACCAGGCCCTGTTGTGCGTCGTGTTCGACGCCGAGCCCGACGACCTGGGCTTCAACGAGCCCGCCACGTCGTCGTGGGCCGAACCGGACCCGGCCGTCATCGAACTGATGACGCGCCTTGACGCGGCACGGGCCGTGGATGACGAACTACTCGCCCTGTTCGCGATGCAGACCAACGCCATCCGGCTCAAGGACCGCCGCTTGGGAGCCGCGGTCGTCGCCGACGAAATGGCCGCCCACATCGCGCAGGTGGACCAGTTGCTCAAGCACGCCATGTTGCCGAAACAGCGAGCCGGACTCGCCGGCGTCCTGGCCGACGCGTCGGCACTCGCCGGATGGCAGGGGGTCGACGCCGGGACGCTGCCGGAAGCCTGGGAACACTTCGAGCGCTCCAAGGCCGCCGCGGGTATCGCCGAAGACCCGAGCATCCTGGCGTTCGCCACCGCCGAGCAGGCGTACGTGCTCCTGGACCTGGGCCAGGCCGAGAGTGCCTTGCAGCTCATCGAGTTCGCGCACCGGCAGAACCGCAGCAAGCTGCCCCCGCTCATGCGGAGTTGGCTGCACGCCGCCGAGGCAGAGGCCCATGCGTCACTCGGAGACGGCCTGACGTCGATGCGATGCATGGACCAGGCAGCCGCCGCTTTGCCGGCACAGCCCGAGGATCCTTCGTTGCCGTTCGTCGCGCTCAACCTCGTGCACCTGGCACGGTGGCGCGGCTCGTGTCTGGTGAGGCTGGGCGATGGTCAGGTCATCGACACCTTGACCGAGGCCCTGTCGGGCATGAGCGGCTTCACGCGGGCGGAGGCGGGCGCCCGATGCGACCTGGCCGAAGCATTCATCGCCCAGGGCCGCACCGAAGAGGCCCGCCCCCATCTTGCGAAGGCTCAGCAGCTCATTGCCGTGGCGGGATCCGCCCGCCAGCGACGCCGCTTCGTCCGCCTGTCAGCTCACCTGTGACTCGTCGTCGAAGCGCGTGCCGGCGCGCGACGCGAGGACGTGCAGCAGGCCGACCAGGACACCGGAGTTCCAGATGCGCCCCTTGGCGATCAGGCCGGGGATGTCCGCGATCGGGACCCACTCCATGCGGCCCTCGGTCGTTTCGGTCGGCTCCCCAACCTTGACCGCACCCTCACCGACGAAGACGTCATGCCACGAGTCGACCATGCCGACCATCGGCTGAAACCGCGCGACGTGCCGGAAGGTCGTCGGCCGGTAACCCGTCTCCTCCACCAGCTCCCGAAGCGCCGCCTCCTCCGGATCCTCCCCCGGGTCGACCAGGCCGCCCGGGATCTCGTAGCCCCAGCGGTCCGACACGAACCGGTGCCGCCACAGCATCAACACCCGGTCCTGATCATCGATCAGGACGGACATGGCCGCAGCGTGCAGCTTGATCACGTGATGCTCGAACCGCTGCCCGTCCGGAAGCTCCACATCTGTGAGGAATACCCGCATCCACTCGTTGTCGTAGATGATCCGTTCGCCGTGTACGACCCAGGCCGAGGAGGTGTCTTCTTCGGTAGCCACGCACGGACGGTACAGGATCTAACCTTCCCGAGTGCCAACAATCTAAGATATCAGCGCGACGGAAATCTATTCCCAAACAGCAGATCCAGATAATAAAATGCGGAATTCACGTCACTTTTCTGATACGCATCAAGAGCTTTCCTGGCACGCACGGATGCAGTCGTGACCTTGGAGCGAGCTTCCTGCGCCTTGGCGTCAGAGGAGCATGCAGAAAACCTCCCGGCCAATCCTTTCGGATCATTCATGCTCGAAAGCTGAATATCATCCAGATGTTCCAGGAACCTGCAGATGTCCCATACAGGTATGAAGTTGGGCTCAGCCGACAAGTATTTTGCCGCCCGCATCTCAAGATAGAAAGAAGAAATCGGCACGGCATTAAAGTATTTCCACGCCTTGGCGAGACGAGCTAGCCTTTTCGCACCACCCGAAATTTTCGCTTGTGCATTTACCTCGTTTACGTATGCCAAATGTGCAGTAGGGGCCGATTCAATCCAACCCGATGGGGAGCCGGGGATCCAGTACACCGGGTGCCCTTCCGGACTCTTCTTGTTGAGGAACGCAGGGATCAACTCCCAAGACTCCGATCCGCTAGCGAATTCAACCACTACGGCCGGACGACTAACTCGCACCCTTGTGTATGGGAAGCTAATAGACAAGCGCGTCTTCAACCGCTCTAGTGCAGTGTCTGATGACCCTGGGCGAACTGATTTGAGGCTCACAAGCAAGTCGACATCACAATGCCCTCGAACACCTGTCCCATGATTGAACGAGGACCCCGTTTCCCGAAATAGACTTACTCCCAGAGGGGAGAGCGAAGATTCCACGCTCTTTCGGTGTCGATAGGCAGCCTCGCGCTGCGAGGCAAGAGGCACGAGATTCGCAAAGAACTTGTCGAATCCTTGCTCGACTGTTAGCGCCATATCAAAATCCCTACTGTGTCACTGACTCGTCGACAGAATATGTCTGACCACCAGCATTAATGTTGGCTGAAGCTGTCCGATAGGCTCGCCTGTTCGGAGGCTCAGCAGTTCGATTCTGCTCGTCTCGCCGAGCCGTCAATTCGGCCAAGATTGCTCTAGCCTCTTCCACCGGCATGTGTGGCAAATCTACCTGACGAGCCTGGCGTGCCGCGGTTTGAATCTCCAAGTATGCATTAGCAGCAGCAGCCGCCTGATTCATTCGGTGAGATGCATTCAACGTTGTCAGCATTACACTGAATCCCGCTGCAGCGAGGGCGAGGACACCTGCGGCCACCCGGCCTACCGAATCAAGCAAGGCGGTGGTTCCAGCGATCGCGGCAAGGATGCTTGCCGGCAACCCAAGGAGCAGGTTTATACCCCGCCACTGCTTGGACTGCTCAAACTGCATTTGAGCGCTGTACATCGCGCTTTCCTCAACCCGCCGCAACTCATTCTCGATAGCTTTTCGGCGTTCTTCATCATTCATCGTCACAGAGCGCATCCTATATC
>JAEXCA010000263.1 GCA_023393755.1 Actinomycetes bacterium
CCCGGGGCCCCCCGGGGCCCGGTGGCGCCGGGCCCCGCACCCGCCCCGGGGGGCCCCGGAACCGTCCCCGGTGGTCCCGGTCCGGCCGGTCCAGCGTCTCCCGTTGTCAGAGAGGAGCCGGTCCCGCCCGTCCCGGTCGCCGAGCCCGCTCCGCCGGCCATGATCCAGGGGCTGCCGTTCGTCCCGCCAGCCTCGCAACCGGCCGGTGATCACGACGGTCAGACCGTCATCGTTGACGAGCAGCGCGCCGACATCTCGGTCGGGAACTCGCAACCCACCACGCCGCTCACCCGCAACCCGCCGGTGTTGCTGATCCCCGGTCAGGGACGGGTGGTGCTCGACCGCGGCGCGATCGTCGGCACCCGGCCGCAGCTGAGCCGGGTGCAGGGCTCGAACGTGCCCCACCTGGTGACCGTGGCCTCGCCCAGTGGCGAGATCTCCCGCAACCACCTGGAACTGCGGGTGGAGGGTGCCACCGTGCTGGCGGTTGACCTGAACTCGACCAACGGCACGATGCTGCTGCGGGCCGGCGGCGACCCGGTCCGGCTGCACCCCGGGGAGCCCAGCATCCTGGTGCCGGGCGACCGGATCGACCTCGGCGACGGCGTGATGCTGGGCTTCGAGGGGCTCGCATGAGCACCCCACGAAGTTCCTCTCCTCCACTGCGCTCCCCCGAACAACTCCGTGGGGACCCCGCATGAGCCGACGCCCTCCGGCCGCACCCCCCAGGTTGCCCGGCTTCACCCCCGTCCGGCACCTCGGATCGGGCGGCTTCGCCGACGTCTTCCTCTACTCCGAGCAGTTGCTCGGCCGGCAGGTCGCGGTGAAGGTGCTGGTCGCCGACAAGCTGGGCGAGGACGCGATCGCGCACTTCACCAACGAGGCCAACCTGATGGCCCAGCTGTCGAACCACCCCTCGATCGTGTCCGTCCACCAGGCGGGGGTCGCCGAGGACGGCCGGCCCTACCTGGTGATGGAGTACTGCTCGCGGCCCAACCTGCAGGCCCGCTACCGGGCCGCCCGGTTCTCCCAGGCCGAGGCGCTGCGGGTGGGCATCCAGATCGCCGGCGCGGTGGAGACCGTGCACCGGGCGGGCGTCCTGCACCGGGACATCAAGCCGGCGAACATCCTGGTCACCGACTACGGACGTCCCGCGCTGACCGACTTCGGGATCGCCGCCACCGCCTCCTCCAACGCCCAGGCGGGGATGTCGGTGCCGTGGGCTCCGCCCGAGGCGCTCGCCGCCCAGGCTCGCAGCGACGAGCGGTCGGACGTGTACTCGCTGGCGGCCACGCTCTATACCCTGCTGGCCGGACGGACGCCGTTCGAACTGCCCGGCGCCTCCAACACCAGCGTCGACCTGATCGGCCGGGTGCAGTCGATGCCGCTGCCCCCGATCGGACGACCGGACGTCTCGCCCTCGCTGGAGCGGGTGCTGGCCACCGCGATGGCCAAGAATCCCGCCGAACGCTACGCCAGCGCGCTGGAGTTCGCCCGCGCCCTGCAGCGGGTGCAGATCGAGCTCGGGATGCAGCCGACCGCGGTCGACGTGATGGAGGACGCGCCCGAGCCGGTGGCCTTCGACACCGACGACGACGCCACCCGGATCCGTTCGGTGGTGACCATCGACCCGCAGGGGACGGCCACCTCACCGCCCACCGGGCCGCTGCCCCCACCGGTGGCGGACACCCTGGCACCGGCCCGTCCCCGGTTCAATCCGGCCCCGCTGGCCACCCCGGAGGCGCCGGACGTGGCCGACACCGCGCTGCGGGCGCCGTCCGGCCCGCCTCCGGCGCCGGCGTCCGAGCCGAAACCGCGCCGCTGGTTGCTGCCCACCATCCTGGCCGGGGTCGCGGTGGTCGCCGGGATCGCGTGGGCGGCCAACCCGTTCACCGGGCCCGCCCCGCTGCCGTCCCCGTCCCCCACCGCCTCGCCCAGCGCCACGCCGCAGGACCCGTTCCCGGACGGCCCGGTGCCCGCGGTGGAGGACCTGACCGGAGAGGTGGCCAAGGGCAAGGTCACCTTCACCTGGCGCAACCCCGCCCCGACCGACGGCGACGTCTACCTGTGGCGGCTGGACGAGGCCGGCGTCGAGCACGGCTACGAGGTGGTGGCGGAGCCCCGGGTGGTGGTGGACAAGGCCGCCTCCGGCCGCACCTGCATCGAGGTCATGATCAAGCGGAAGAACGGCGCCTCGCCAGACCGCCCGGCGGTAGGGTGCGCGCCATGACCGGCACGTTCCAGCCCACCTTCGTGCCCCCCGAGGGTGGGGTGGCGGTGGAGTACTGCGGAGAGTGGCACCAGGTCGACGCCGGCCGTCCGTTCACCATCGGCCGGGACGGCGACCTGGTGGTGGACGACAATCCGTTCCTGCACCGCCGGCTGCTGGAGATCGAGTTCGCCGGCGGCCTGTGGGTGCTCTCCAATGTCGGCTCCCGGCTGGCGGTGACCGTCTCCGACGGCGAGGGACGGATGCAGTCCTGGCTGGCGCCCGGCGGGCGGCTGCCGCTGGTCTTCGAGCACACCGTGGTGGTGTTCAGCGCCGGGCAGACCACCTACGACCTGTCGATCCACCTCGCCGAGCCGGTCTTCGACCAGGTCGCGCCCAGTTCGGCCGACGGCCAGACGACGGTCGGCGTGCTGTCCTTCACCCCGTCCCAGAAGCTGCTCATGCTGGCCCTGGCCGAGCCGGTGCTGCTGCTGGAGGGGACCGGGATGGGCGACATCCCGACCTCGGCCAAGGCCGCCGAGCGGCTGGGCTGGGCGCTCACCCGGTTCAACCGCAAGCTGGACAATGTCTGCGACAAGCTCGACCGGGTCGGCGTGAAGGGGCTGAAGGGACGCACCGACGACCACGCGATGAACCGGCGCGCCCGCCTGGTCGAGTACGCGATCGCGGCGCGCCTGGTCACCCGGGCCGATCTGCCGCTGCTGGACCGGCCGGAGGAGTTGCCGCTGCTGGACCGGCCGGAGGAGTTGCCGTGAAGCTGAAGGTGTCGCTGCGGCGTCCCGGCGGTGAGGTGGATCTCAGCATCACCGCCGATGCCACCGCCTCGGTGGGAGACGTCGCCCGCCAGTTGGCCGCGGCCGACCCGGCCACCACCGGCCCGGTGCCGGACGACCTCTCCCTGCGAGTCACCGATGTCTTCGCCAGCGCCGAGGCCAGCCGGGTGCTGGACGGCCGGACCAGCATCCTGGACGCCGGGATCCGCTCCGGTTCGCGGATCGAGCTGGTCCAGGCCTTCCCCGGCCAGTCCGCCGGGCAGGCGCAGGCGGTGCTGCGGGTGCTCGCCGGCCCGGACGCGGGCCGGGAGTTCCCGCTGCCCGGCGGCGCCTCGGTGCTCGGCCGCGACCACGGCGTCGACCTGCGGTTGACCGACCCGCTGATCTCCAAGCGGCATGCCCGGGTCACCGTCGGCGGCCAGATCGAGATCACCGACCTGAACTCGGCCAACGGCGTGCTGCTCTCCGGCGACCCGGTCTCCCGGGCGGTGCTCACCCCGTCCGACGTCGTGGTGCTGGGGGACACCTCACTGTGCGTCCTGCCGCTCGGCCAGGCCGGGACGCAGGGCCCGGTGGTGGAGCACGTCCGCCCGCCCCGGGTGGTGCCGCACTACCCCGGACGGGAGTTCACCCCGCCCAAGCCGCCCGGCGTGGTGCCGCCGCAGCGGTTCCCGATCGTGGCCCTGCTGGCCCCGCTGATCATGGGCGGCGTGCTGTGGCTGGTCACCCAGCAGCTGATGAGCGTGCTGTTCATGGCGCTCACCCCGCTGCTGCTGGTCGGCGCCTTCTTCGACCAGCGGATGACCGCCCGCAAGACGCTGAAGACCCAGCGGCAGAACTTCGACGCCGGCATGCTGGCGCTGCAGGCCAGGCTGGAGCGCGAGCGGGAGGTGGAGCGCCGCGCCCGGCTGGCTGAGGCCCCGTCCACCGCCGAGGCGGAGCAGGCGATCGAGCAGCTCAGCCCGCTGCTGTGGACCCGCCGTCCCGAGCACCGCGAGTTCCTCTGGGTGAACCTGGGCAGCGGGCAGGCGGCCAGCCGCAACTCGGTTCCGCTGCCCAGCTCGAACGACACCTACCCGGAGTTCTGGGATCAGCTGTTGGCGCTGCAGGCCGACTTCGCCCGGCTGGACCGGGTGCCGATCCTGGCCGATCTGCGGGACTGCGGCGCGCTGGGCGTGGCCGGCCCGCCGGCGCTCTCCGGAGCGGCGGCCCGCGGCCTGGTGCTGCAGCTGCTGGCCCTGCACTCGCCGGCCGAACTCGTCCTCGCCGCGGTGGTGTCGCCCGGCTCCAGGGCCGGCTGGGAATGGCTGAAGTGGGTACCGCACACCAGCTCGGCGCACAGCCCGCTGGAGGGTGAGCACGTGGCGGACGCCCCGGCGGCGGCGTCCGGCCTGCTCTCCCGGCTGGAGGGCCTGATCGACGCCCGCACCGACGGCCCGCCCACCCCGCGCGGGGCGGAACGGAAGCCCGAGCAGTCCGGCGAAGCGCCGGCCCTCCCGTCGATCGTGGTGCTGATCGAGAACGACGCCCCGGTGGACCGGGGCCGGCTGACCCGGCTGGCCGAGATCGGCGCGGACGCCGGCGTCCACGTGCTGTGGTGCGCCCCGGCGGTCGACCAGCTCCCGGCCGCCTGCCGCACCTTCCTGACCGTCGACGCCGGTGACACCGGGGCGATCGTCGGCCAGGTGCGCGACGGCGAGCAGGTGCACCCGGTGGCGGTCGAGCCGGTGGCGGTGGAACGCGCCGAGCGGCTGGCCCGCTCGCTGGCTCCGGTGGTGGACGTCGGCTCGCCCGAGGCCGACGACTCCGACCTGCCCCGGCAGGTCTCCTACGCCGTGCTGGCCGGACGGGAGACGCTCGACTCGGCCTCGCATGTGATCGACCGCTGGCGGGAGAACAACTCGCTGGTCGCCCGGGACGGTAGCCCACCGGTGCGGCGGAAGAAGGAGGGCAACCTGCGTGCCCTGGTCGGGCACGCCGGCGCGGCGCCGTTCTTCCTCGACCTGCGCCGGGACGGCCCGCACGCCTTGGTCGGCGGCACCACCGGTGCCGGCAAGTCGGAGTTCCTGCAGTCGTGGGTGCTCGGCATGGCCGCCGCGCACAGCCCGGACCGGCTGACCTTCCTGTTCGTCGACTACAAGGGCGGTGCCGCCTTCGCCGACTGCGTGAAGCTGCCGCACACCGTCGGCCTGGTCACCGACCTGTCGCCCCACCTGGTCCGCCGGGCGCTCACCTCGCTGCGCGCCGAACTGCGCCACCGCGAGCACCTGCTGCAGCGCAAGAAGGCCAAGGACCTGATCTCCCTGGAGAAGACCGGCGACCCGGACTGCCCGCCCAGCCTGATCATCGTGGTGGACGAGTTCGCCGCGCTGGTGCAGGAGGTGCCGGAGTTCGTCGACGGCGTGGTGGACGTCGCTCAGCGCGGCCGTTCGCTCGGCCTGCACCTGGTGCTGGCCACCCAGCGTCCGGCCGGCGTGATCAAGGACAACCTGCGGGCCAACACCAACCTGCGGATCGCGCTGCGGATGGCCGACACCGACGACTCGATCGACATCCTCGGCGACCCGATGGCCGCCCACTTCGACCCGTCCATCCCCGGCCGCGGTGCGGCCAAGACCGGCCCGGGCCGGATCCAGCCCTTCCAGACCGGCTACGCCGGCGGCTGGACCACCGACGCCCCGCCCCGTCCCCGGATCGACGTGGCCGAGCTGGCCTTCGGCGCGGGCGCGACCTGGGAGGTGCCCGAGGCCGAGGCGGTGGAACTGGGCGACCCCGGCCCGACCGACATCGCCCGGATGGTCGCCACCGTCTCCGCGGCGGCCGGACGGGCGGGCGTCCCGGCCCCGCGCAAGCCGTGGCTGGCCGAGCTCGCCGCGGTGTACAACCTGGCCCTGCTGCCCAACCCGCGGACCGACGAGAAGCTGCTGCTGGGCGTGCTGGACCAGCCCGCTTCGCAGTCCCAGCCGACCATCGCCTACGAGCCCGACCGGGACGGCAACATGGCGATCTTCGGCACCGGCGGCTCGGGCAAGTCGACCGCGCTGCGCACCATCGCCGCGGCCTCGGCCTTCACCGCCCGGGGCGGCCCGATCCACGTCTACGGGCTCGACTTCGGCTCTGGCGGCCTGCGGATGCTGGAGGATCTGCCGCACGTCGGCGCGGTGATCGACGGCGACGACGAGGAGCGGGTGATCCGGCTGCTGCGGATGATCCGGGACGTCGTGGACGAGCGGGCGGTCCGCTACGCCGCCGTCCGGGCCGGGACGATCACCGAGTACCGCAAGCTCGCCAAGGCACCCGACGAACCGCGCTACCTGCTGCTGGTGGACGGCATCGGCGGCTTCCGGGAGCGCTACGAGTTCGGCTCGGCGCAGAACGCCGCCTGGTTCACCGCCTTCGCCCAGATCGCCGCGGACGGACGCCCCGTCGGCGTCCACGTGGTGATGACCGGCGACCGGCCGAACGCGGTGCCGAACTCGATCTCGTCCACCGTGCAGCGGCGGATCGTGCTGCGGCTGGCCGACCCGGAGGAGTACCTCATGCTGGGGGTGCCGAAGGACATCCTGGAGGCCACCTCGCCGCCCGGCCGCGGCATCCTGGACGGCAACGAGGTGCAGTTCGCCATCCTGGGGGACAGCCCCAACGTGGCCGTGCAGTCGCGGGCGGTCCAGGCCCTGGCCGACGGGATGCGGCAGTCCGGCAGCCGTCCGGCCGCGGAGATCCGCCGGCTGCCCGAGCAGGTCTGGTTGAAGGAGTTGCCCACCGGCACCCCCGAGGCCGCGGTGTTCGGGATGGACGACGTCACCCTCGGCCCGGCCACGCTGGCAACCGCCGGCACGCTGCTGCTGGCCGGGCCGCCGGGCAGCGGACGCACCACCGCGCTGGACACGCTGGCAGCCGCGACCGCCGCTTCCGCCCCCGGCCTGAAGCGGGTCTTCCTCTCCGCCCGTCGTTCCGCGCTGAGCCAACGGCCGGGCTGGCTCGCCACCGCCGAGGGGGCCCCGAAGGTCGCCGAGCTGGCCGACCGGCTGGCGACCGAGCTGGAAGCCACCCCGATGCCGGTCGCGCTGTTCATCGAGCACCTGACCGAGTTCGCCTCCGGTGAGGCCGAGTTCGCGCTGGATCGGTTGATCAAGGCCGTGGTGCGGGCCGAGGGCCTGGTGGTCGGCGAGGCCGAGACCTCGACCTGGTCGCAGGCCTGGACCCTGGCCCAGCCGTTCAAGGCGGGCCGCCGCGGCCTGCTGCTCGCCCCGGGTGAGATGGACGGCGACAGCCTGCTCGGCACCCCACTCGGCC
>JAEXCA010000010.1 GCA_023393755.1 Actinomycetes bacterium
CCACTCCGCCGCCGGATGATGCTCTGACCGCCGCGCAGGTCGAGAAGGTCAGGGACACCCGGATCTTCTTCGCCCACCGCTCGGTCGGCGGCAATGTCCTGGATGGCCTGGACGACCTCCGGTCCCAGTACCGGGTGGCGGATCCCGAGACGGTCAACCTCAATGACCGTTCCGTCTCCGCCATCCCCGCCAGCGGGCCCGCGCTCGTCGATGCCCTGGTCGGGGTGAACGGCGACCCGATCGGCAAGCTCGACGAGTTCGCCGACTACCTGCGAAGCGGCGTCGGCGACCGGGTCGATGTCGCCCTGATCAAGTTCTGCTACTCCGACATCCGGGAGTCCAGCGGACCGGGGTTCGACAGCATCGACGAGCTGTTCAAGACCTACGCCGCCACCATGGCCGAACTCGAGCGGGCCTACCCGCAGGTCACCTTCGTCTATGCGACCATCCCGGTGGAGAACCTCGAGATCAAGGGCGGCCGCACTCCCGGCCTGGCCAGGCACAACGCCAATCGCGCGCGGTTCAACGCGCTGGTGCGCGCTCACGCCGGCACCAGCCGGCCGCTGTGGGATGTCGCCAGACTGGAGTCGATCGGCCCGGACGGCAGCCGCTACGTCACCACCTACGACGGCAGCTCCCATGAGGGCCTGCACCCGGACTACACCCGGGACGGCGGCCACCTCAACGATCGGGCGGGGCTCGGCAGGAAGGCCGTCGCGGCCGAACTGGTGCGCCAGATCGCCAAGCTGTCCTAGCCGCTGAGCGTCGGCCGGCGGACAGCAGGGTCAGCCGGCCGACCGCGAAGGTCCCGGCAGCGAGGCCCAGCTGCTCTCCGCCAGGACGGTACGCAGAATGACCCGATGCGGAGCCTGGTAGGACCGCAGCAACTCGTGCAGGACGACCACCGCCCGGTAGAGCGCGGCGTAGGGCCGGTGGTGGTGCTTGCGCACATAGCGGATGCGGTTGACCGTGAGCAGCGCGTCCAGCGCCACCGACGACCCCGATCCGCCCTGGTCGTGCTGCACCACGGCGGCGGGCTCGTACCAGGCCTCCCCGCCGAGATCCCGGGTGCGCCGGAAGAAGTCGGTCTCCTCGGAGTAGAGGAAGAACGATTCGTCCCACTCCCCGACCCGCTCCGCGAACCGGGGATCGATCAGCAGCGCGGCACCGGACGCCCAGTCCACCCGAGCGGCCCGCTGGTAGTCGGCCGGGGACAGCAGGTTCTCGCTCAACGGCGCCGGACGGTTCGACAGCCGGCTGCCGACCAGGGCGTCCACCAACCCACCCAGCAGGCTCGGCTCCCGGTGCAGCGAGAGGTAGGTCTCCCCCTCCCGGTCCATGATCCTCGGGACGACGATGGCGGCCCCGGTCGTCCTCATCCGGTCGAGCAGCCCGGCGATGCAGCCCGGCTGCACCTCCAGGTCGGGGTTCAGCACCAGTCGCGGCTCGTCCGGGCCGGCCAACCGGGCGGCCGCGTTGACCCCGGCGGCGTAGCCGAGGTTGCCGCCCACCTCGACAACCGTCACATCGGCGTGCCCCGCGAGACGCCGAAGGGTGCCATCGGTGGACGCGTTGTCGGCCACGATCACCCGCAGCCGATGGGATGCCGCCTCCCGGCGCAGCGAACTGATCAGCCGCTCGATGTCCTGTTCGCTCTGGTAGGTCACCACCAGCACGGCCAGGTCGGCCGGTTCCGCCGGCCCGGCGAACCGCGTGTCCGTCGCCGGCGTACTCATGAGCCGCACATGCTCACCGGCGCACCCCATGCGTCCGCCCGCAATCTCGCTCCTCGGACTGCCGCCGAGCCTGGGCCCGCGATGCCTCCAGCCCTAGAACGGTCCCCATCCGTGCCTCTCAAACCTGAACGCTCCCCCGTCCTTTGGGGCCCCGTCGCGGGGCCGGCTGGGAGCAGCCTGTCGAGCATAGTAGTATGGCCCGCGTCCGGTGGGGGCCGGACGCCATATCAGACTGTTCGGGGGAACTAACTATGGAAACGCAGATTGCTGCGCAGTTGCGGGAGTTCATCTCCAGCGCCTACCTCTTCGGCGACGACTCGCGGATGCCGGCCGACGCCGATTCGCTGCTGGAGACCGGCGTGTTGGACTCCACCGGCGTGCTGGAGCTCATCGAGTTCCTCGAGGAGACCTTCGGCTTCACCGTCGAGGACGCCGAGACCGTGCCGGAGAACCTGGGCAGCATCGCCGGCCTCACCCGGTACGTGCTGAGCAAGACCGGCCAGGAGGCGGGCGCGGCGTGACCGCCGTCCGGCCGGAGCTGATCCTGGCCGAGTTCGCTCGCCTGCGCGACGCGAATCCCGATCCTGCGCTGGAAGCGGTGCGCATGGCGCTCCTCGTCGAGGACGCCTTCGGGATCACGCTCAGCGGCCGGCAGATCGACCCGGCCGTGCTCTGCGACCCAGAGTCGCTGCGGAACCTGGTCGACGTCTCCGCCACGCCACGCTGATGTGCGGCATCTGCGGGATCGTCACCACCGGTCCGGAACCCGACCTCGCCGTTGTCACCGCGATGATGGGACGGCTGCACCATCGCGGCCCGGACGGCAGCGGCTATCTGCGCGACCATCGTGCCGTGCTCGGCCACACCCGGCTGTCGCTGATCGACTTCGCCGGCGGCGCCCAGCCGATCGGCAATGAGGACGGCTCGTTGTGGGTCACCTTCAACGGCGAGATCTTCAACTACGTCGAGATCGGTGAGGAGTTGCGCGAGCGCGGGCACGTCTTCGCCACCCGCAGCGACACCGAGGTGATCGTCCACGCCTACGAGGAGTGGGGCGCCGACTGCTTCAACCGGTTCAACGGCCAGTGGGCGGTCGGGTTGTGGGATCGCCGGGCCAACCGGCTGATCCTGGCCCGGGACCGGATGGGCGTCCGTCCGTTGTACTACCACCTGGCGCCGGGACGGATCGCCTTCGCCTCCGAGGTGAAGGCGCTGTTCGCCGATCCCACGATCCCACGGGAGTTCGACCCGGCCGGGCTCGACCAGGTGCTCACCTACTGGTCGGCGGTCGCGCCCAGGACGCCGTTCGCCGGGATCTCGCAGCTGCCGCCGGGCCACGTCGGATACTTCGACGAGGCGGGCTTCCGCAGCGAGCCGTTCTGGCGGATCGACTTCCCACCGCGCGGTGAGGAACCGGGGCAGGAGCTCAACGAGAACGCCGAGCGGCTGCGCGACCTGGTGGTCCAGGCCACCCGGCTGCGGTTCGAACGCTCCGACTTCCCGGTCGGCGCCTACCTCTCCGGCGGGATCGACTCGGCGGTCACCGCCGCGGCCATCCGCCACTTCACCGATGCCGACCTGGCCACCTTCTCGTTGCGCTTCGCCGACGCCGAGTTCGACGAGGGCCACTACCAGCAGCAGATGGTCGAGCAGTTGGGCACCCACCACCGCGACATCGTGGTGACCAACCGCGACATCGCCGAGGTCTTCCCGCAGGTGGTCTGGCATGCCGAGGCTCCCATCCTGCGCACCGCCCCGGCGCCGCTGTTCCTGCTCTCCAAGCTGGTCCGCGGCAGCGGCTACAAGGTGGTCGTGACCGGCGAGGGCGCCGACGAGGTGCTCGGTGGCTACGACATCTACCGCGAGGCCAAGGTGCGGGAGTTCTGGGCCCGCGACCCCGACTCCGCGGTGCGCAGCCGGGCCGCCGAACTGCTCTACCCGTGGATGGCCCGCAATCCCGGCCAGGCGCCGGCCTTCGCCCGCAGCTTCTTCGGCCAGGATCTCGATCCGGCCGATCCGGCGCTGTCGCACCGGCCGCGGTGGAACTCCACGGCGGTCCTGAAGACGATGCTCACCCAGGGGGTCCGCAGCGCCATCGCCGAAGCCGCCGAGCCCGAGGTCACCAGCCGGATGCCGGTCGGAAGCGAGAACTGGGATTCGCTGAGCCGCGCGCAGTGGCTGGAGATGACCACCCTCCTCCCCGGCTACATCCTGGCCTCGCAGGGCGACCGGATGCTGATGGCGAACTCCGTCGAGGGCCGGTTCCCGTTCCTCGACCGGGACGTCATCGAGTTCGCCAACGCCCTGCCGGCCCGGCACAAGCTCTTCGGCCTGGACGAGAAGTTCCTGCTCAAGCAGGCCTTCGCCGATCTGGTGCCGGCGTCCATCCTGAACCGGCCCAAGCAGCCGTACCGGGCCCCGGACGCCGCCAGCTTCTTCTTCGGCGGCGCCACCCCGGCCTGGCTGGACGAGGTGCTCGCGCCGGACGCGCTGCTGGCGGCCGGCATCTTCGACCCACGCCAGGTCGCCGGCCTGGTCGCCAAGGCGAAGGCCCGCAGCGGCCGGTTCGGCAACACCGACAACATGCGGGTGGTCGCCGTGGTCTCCACCCAGTTGATCCACAGTCAGTTCATCGCCGGGTCGTCACCCGATTCCCCGGCTCCGCCGCAACCCGTCCACATCATCGACCTGGTCGCATCTGAAAGGAATGACCGATGACAGATCCCCGCCCGTTCGGGCCCGACAGCCTCGCCATCGACCTCGCGGCGGAGACGGAGCGCATCAGTCAGCGCATCCGGGAGTACCTGACCGCCACCAAGCGGAAGGGCGCCGTGGTGGCGCTCTCCGGCGGCATCGACTCCAGTGTGACCGCGGCGCTGTGCGTGCACGCCCTCGGCAGCAAGCGGGTGTTCGGCCTGCACATGCCCGAGCGTGCCTCCTCGCCGGAGACCATCCAGCTCAGCACCTCGATCTCCGACACCTTCGGGTTCGACTCGGTGCTGGAGGAGATCGCCGACCCGCTGGACGCGGCCGGCTGCTACCGCCGCTACGACGAGTCCGTCCGCAAGGTCGTCGGAGAGTACGGCCCCGGCTGGAAGTCGAAGATCGTCCTGCCGAGCGTGACCGACACCGACGCGCTGCGGATCTACTCCGTCGTGGTGGAGGATCCCGACGGCAACCAGAGCAAGCACCGGCTGACCACGGAGGCCTACCTGGGGATCGTCGCCGCGACCAACTTCAAGCAGCGGATCCGCAAGATGATGGAGTACTACCACGCCGACCGGCTGAACTACATCACCACCGGCACGCCGAACCGGCTGGAGTACGACCAGGGCTTCTTCGTGAAGCTGGGTGACGGTTCGGCCGACATCAAGCCGATCGCCCACCTGTACAAGTCGCAGGTCTATGCCCTGGCCGAGCACCTCGGGGTCCCGGAGGCGGTGCGCACCCGTCCGTCCACCACCGACACCTACTCGTTGGCCCAGTCGCAGGAGGAGTTCTACTTCTCGCTCCCCTACCAGCGGATGGACCTGTGCCTGTACGGGCTCAACAACGGCGTCCCGCTGACCGAGGTCGCCGCCGCCACCGACCTGACCGAGGAGCAGGTCGAGCGGGTGTACCGCGACATCGAGCAGAAGCGGAAGACCACCCAGTACCTGCACCTGGTGCCGGAGCTGATCACCGACATCCCTGAGATCTCGCACCAGCTCGAACCCGGGGCAGGCGCATGACCGACCCCGAACCCAGGAAACCGGCCAAGGGCCTGCGCGCGCTCGCCAGCACCCGCGTGGCCTGGCGGCGGATGTCGCCCTTCTTCCGCGACTCCCGCGCGCGCATCGTCCTACTGGTGGTCCTGGCCGTGACGGCCGGCGTGGTGGAGGCGTCGGTGCTGGCGCTGATCGCCGCCATGACCGTCTCGCTGTCGGAGGGAGCGGCCACCACGCCGCTGAGCCTGGGTCCGCTGAAGGTCGACATGCCGCAGGCGATCACCTTCGCGGTGGCCATCGCCCTCACCCTCGCCCGCGCGGTCCTCCAGATCTTCCTGGCCTACCTGCCCGCGCAGATGAGCTCCCGGGTGATGGCCGACCTTCGCAACCAGATGTTCGACGCCTTCACCGGCTCTGCCTGGTCGACCAAGACCACCGAGCGTGAGGGCACCTTCCAGACGGTGATGACCCAGAGCATCACCAACGCCGCCCAGTCCATCATCGGGCTCGGCAACGGCGTGACGGCGACGATCATGTTCACCATGATGGTCGTCGCGGCGATCATGCAGAACGCGGTCGCCGCGCTGGTGATGGCGGTCGCCGCCCTGCTGCTCTTCTTCGCCCTGCGGCCGTTGTCCCGGACGCTGCGCCGGCACGCCAAGCAGCTGAGCACGGAGGCGATGGAGTTCACCGAGAGCGTCCAGGAGATCGTGCAGGTGGCCGAGGAGACCGAGGTCTTCGGCGCCACCCCGACCTACGTCGAGCGGTTCCGCCGCCGGGTGGATGCCGTGCGAAAGCCCCATGCCCGCACCCGCTTCCTCTCCGGCGCGCTCCCGGCGCTGTACCAGAGCGTGGCCCTGTTCATGCTGGTGATCGCGCTGATCGCCGTCTCCGTGGCCGGAGCCGGACAGCTCGCCGCCCTGGCCGCGGTCATCCTGATGCTGATCCGGGCACTCACCTACGCCCAGCAGATCCAGACCGCGGTCACCGCGATCGACGAGCGGGTGCCGTTCATGAACCAGGTGGTGGACGCGCTGCAGCTCTACCGGGACAACCCGCAGCAGGACGGTCCCGACGAACTGGACGCAGTCACCACCCTGGAGTTGGCCAACGCCTCCTTCGCCTACCGCCCGGGTGTTGACGTGCTGCACGACGTCAGCTTCGGGCTGCGCAAGGGCGAGTCGATCGGCATCGTCGGGCCCTCCGGCGCCGGCAAGTCGTCGATCGTCCAGTTGATGCTGCGGCTCCGCGAGCCGAACGCCGGCGCTATCCTGGTCAACGGCTCTGATGTGCGCAGGATCAAGCGCTCGTCCTGGCAGCGGAAAGTCGCCTACGTACCGCAGAACTCCCAGCTGGTGTGGGGCACGGTGCGGGACAACATCCGGTTCTACCGCGACTGGCTGGACGACGACCAACTCGAGCAGGCCGCGCGGCGGGCCCGGATCCACGACGAGATCATGACCTGGCCGAAGGGGTACGACACCGAGATCGGTCAGCGGGTCAGCGCGATCTCCGGCGGACAGCGTCAGCGGATCTGCCTGGCGCGGGCGCTGGCCGGCGATCCCGAGGTGCTGGTGCTGGACGAGCCCACCAGCGCGCTCGACGTCCGCTCCGAGGAGGCGGTCGGTGAGTCGCTGGAGGAGATCAAGTCCGACGTGCTGCTGGTGCTGATCGCCCACCGGCTCTCCACCCTGTCGGTGTGCGACCGGATCGTGGTGATGGTCGACGGCCGGGTGTCGGCGATCGGTACCCATGCCGACCTGATGGATCACAGCGAGTTCTTCCGCGAGGTCAACGAGATCACCCAGCGGCAGAACAACCCCTGAGGTAGCGTGCCCTGATCATGCCAGCACTCTCGATCGGCGACGGCTCCCCGCTGGAATCGGACGTTCTGTCCGCTCTGACACAGTTCGGCTTCGCCCCGCCGGAGATCGAATCGGTGCGGCGCATGCCGCAGCGGGTGAAGAACGTGAACTTCCGGGTCCGGGCGGGTGGTGGGGACTGGATCCTCAAGACCCACCGGGCCGGCGCCGCCGAGCGGCTCGCCTCCACCCAACGGCTCGAACTGGCACTGGCCGAGTCGGATTTTCCGGTGGCGCGGCTGCGGCGCTCGGCATCGGGGGAGACGATCGTCACCGGTGGGACCGGCGTGTTCACCCTTCATTCCTGGGTGGAGGGACAGCAGATCTCGATCGCTGAACGCGACGACATCCTCGTGCGCCGCCCGGACCTTCCCGGCGATCTGGGGGCAGCGCTGGGAACCATGCATCGGCTCAGTACGGCAGCGCTGGGTGCGCCGACCGTCAGCGATTCCGAGGTCCACCGGCTGCTGGCAGGTCCGAGGGGGAGCGTCACGAGCATCCGGCGCGGACGCCCACCCAGGATGTTCAAGGCACTACGGCTACGGCTTCGACCACACAAGTCGGCGTTCGATCGCTGGATCGTCGATCGCCTTCCGGAGCTCTACCGTCGCGCGGGCATCCTGGCGAGCGCGTCCCTCGCAGCGCGGTTCGACCCAGCCGATGCCGTGCTGGCGCACA
Source organism: Actinomycetes bacterium (assembly GCA_023393755.1). Lineage (GTDB taxonomy): Bacteria > Actinomycetota > Actinomycetes > Propionibacteriales > Propionibacteriaceae > Propionicimonas. Next base: position 7,984 of record JAEXCA010000010.1, read on the forward strand.
ACGATCTGAACTGGGAGAACCTGGTGTTCGACCCGGAGTTCCTCCTGTGTGGCGTACTGGACTTCGACAACGCTGCCCCACTTCCCCGGCTGCTGGAGGTCGGAGCCGCGGCCGCTGTCCTGGTCGGTGGCGACCAGTCGCGACTGGATGACTTTCTCGCCGGCTACGCAACCGCCTACGGTCGGGCTCCGGTCCGCGACGACGTCCAGCTAGGCATGCACTGGAAGTGCATGCGCTCGACGCTGTGGTCGATCGACTCCTATCTCAGCGGTCGGGTGGCGGACCCGGCACTGGTGGCCACCTGGTGTCACCATCTGTACGACTGCATGGTGAGCCTGCCGCCGATCCCACCTCCGGGAGGCTGACCCACTCCCTCCTCAGCCCTGCCTGGGCAGGCTGAGAAGGTCGATCAGGGCGACGGCGGCCCGCGCCGAGCCGCTCTCGTTCAGGTGTGAGCCGTCGGAACTGTAGCCCGGGAACAGCCCGGCCGTGACCTCTCCGTTCGGACCGGTCACCTCCACCGCCGCCAGGTCGAAGAGCCGCTCCGGCCCGTAGGCGGCACGGAGCAACTCGTTGTAGCGCTGCCGGGCTGTGTTGTGGTCCCGGCCAACCAGAACCTTGATCACGTCCTTCACCCCGTCCGGACCAACGGTCAGCGGCGCTGTCGCATGGAGGAACCGCACCTGCGGGTAGTCACGTTCCAGTGCGTCCAGGGTGGCCCGGTAGTCGGCGAACAGCCGGTCGACGTCCGTGGTGTACTTGATGTCCTCGTAGCAGAATTTCAACAACGCGACGTCCACCACGTCACCTACCCCAGCCCGCATCGCCGTATCGAAGTTGGCGAGCTTCTGCCGCGGGTTGCCATTGTCCCCGATCCGGCCGTGCAGCATCAGCCCTCCCTCGGGCAGGTCTTCGGGAGGGGCGTTCACGTCCAGTTCAAGGACGGTCGGCGCAGCGACGCCCTTGGTCCGGTACACCTCATCCAGGCCGTCGAGAACATTGGTCCCGACCGACCGGTGGCCGAAGAAGACTCGGGTCCGCGCCGCGGCTTCCAGTCGGTCCGGACTCACCATCGACGCGGCGGTGTTGGGTACCGGGGCCGCGTGGAACTTCGGATCCCAGTAGGCCGCCGCGAGGGCCAGGCCCGCCAGCCCGATCAACCCGATCCCCAACAACGGCCATTTCACACGAGCTTTCACCATGGTCTGTCCCCCCTGCAATCCATAGATGCCAACCACCGTACCGAAGCCGGCAAGCGCTCGGTATGCGGGAGCGGGCGCAGTCGATCGGGCCGATCCAGTGGTTCCGCTCCCGGTTCGAGCTGGCCGGACCTCAGGACGCCCGGCCGCGACCGGCCGTCGACACCGGTTCAGCGGGGCGTCGTCCGGGCTCGGCGTGGGCCGGGTTGTGGCGCGAGCAGCGGGTCGCGCCATCGGGGATGGTCCCTGGCGGCCAATGGCGCGGCAAGGTACCGATCCTCGGGCGACCAGGTGAGGGGACGAAGCTGCGGACCGACCCCGGCTTCCCGCTGCAGCCGCCAGAACGCGCCGACGGCTCCGATCAGGACGAACAGCAGACCGGTGTAGGTCGCGAAGGAGAGCGCGTCGAAGGTGAAGGCGGCCACGCAGGCGGCGGGCAGCGCAGCGGCCAACGCCTGGCCCAGATGCCGGTCACGCTCCAGCGGGGAGCGCAACCGCAGGCTGCGCGCCATCAGATAGGGGACGAAGAAGAGCGCCAGGAACGCGAGCACGCCGACGATGCCGCCGGCGATCAGGGTGACGAAGAACTCGTTGTCGATCAGGAGATAGCGCTCGGGGATGATCATGCCGACGCCGCGCCCGAAGACGGGCCGTTGCGACCACAGGTTCCAGACCTGCGGCTGATCGCTCAGCCGGTTCTGAATGCTGGGGTCGTCATCGACGTTGCGGAAGAGTCCGAGGATGGTGCCGAACAGCCCACGGGTCAGCAGATGGAGAGCTGTGGCCGCGACCAGCGCGATCACCGCCGCGTTGTAGCGGAGCCGCCACTTCCAGGCGCTGGCCAGCAGCAGACCCCCGACCACCACCGTCAGGATGGCCGAGCGCGAGATCGACATCGGAATCGCAGCGACGATGATGCCGGCCTGGAACCAGGCCCACCGGGCGGCGCGCCGGGAGGGCGCGTAGAGGGCATAGTGGAGCGCGAGTGGCAGGACGAGGGCGAGCACCACCCCGAACTCGATGTAGTGGTTCGCGGTCCCGGCGACTCGAGCGAGGCCTATGTCGCCACGGGAACCGGGCCCCAGAAGGTCATAGTTCGGAATCAGGCCCGGGATCCGGATGTACTGGGTGAGGTCGACCAGGCGGAAGTACTGAAGGATGCCGACCAACGCCATCGCGGTGGCCACCCCGATCAGGAACCTGAGGATCCGATCGAGTTCCTGCCGGTCACGGATCCCATCGGCCATCGCCATCGCGAGCCCGACCATCGCGACGATCATGATCATGAAGCGGTCGCCGGCGCTCACCTCCACCGGCACCGGCACCCGATCCATGCCGATCGCGTAGCCGATCGCCTGGACCACCAGGTAGATCCCGAGCAGCCACCTCACCGGCTGCCTCCCCGCCGGGAGGCCGCGTGGACGCAGCGTGCTCAGGACCCAGAAGAAGGCGAGGAGCAGGCCCACCGCGACAGCCGGGCGCCCCACCGCACCCATCCCGCGGATGACCAGTCTGGCGGGGATCAGGAACTGTAACGCGAGGAACGTCAGGACCAGTCCCGTCGTGGTGATCCGGGGCAGCCGAAGCAGCCGCTGCGGGATCAGCCGGACCCTCGGGAACCAGCGCCTGAGCACCAGGGGCTGCCACCCTGGCTCGCCGGGCCTGGGCCGCACGGCGCTGAAGCTGGCGGTCACCGCTGACGCAGTTGTTTCGCGTCCGGGGCGGCAACAGTATCCTCCGCTTCGGCCGGCGCCTCATCGGAGCTGTCGTCTTCTGCTGGGACGGAGTCGTCCGGCTCGGCCTCGGGTGCATCGTCGACCGACTCGGCATCGGTGTCCGCCTCCGGATCGGGCTTCGCCGCCGCGACGTCGGCCTCCGCGCCTTCCGCCTCGGCGGCACGGGCCTCCCGCGCCTTCGACCGGCGGCGACGCACCAGCCCGACGATGTCGTCGAAGAGGATCGCCACCACCACTGCCAGAACGACACCGAGGCCGAGGATGACCGCCTGAACCCTCACCGCCGTGTTGTTGTCGACCGCCGACAGGTAGGGCGGAGAGAGCACTTCAAGCCCGATGTAGTACTCCGGCTTGATCCCGGCCGCCTTCTGGCGCGCGGCCAACTCCTCGGCAGCCACCTTGATCACGGCGTCGATCGTGGCGACCACATCCTCGGCGTCACCGCCCGTCGCCACCACCCGGAAGATCGGACTGCGGGAGGTCGGTGACACGGTGAAGGTGGACTTGAGTCCCTGGGCCGCCACCCGTTCCTGCGTGTCGGATCCGTTGAGGATGATGCTGATCGCGCTGTTGGCACCCTGAGCGTTCACGAAGGGATTGGGGAGCTCGGGATCCGGCCGGGGAGGAGTCATCATCGCCGAGCCGGTGGCCTCGTACTCCGGGTGCGCCTGCTGCCCTGCTCCATAGGCGAGCACAGCCGCGATCGCCAGGATGGGCAGGAAAACGTACCATCGGCGAACGGTCGCGACCGTGATTCCCCAAACGTCCACAAGATCCCCCGAGTCACTTGTATAGGCGTCAACGCAGCCACCGGCTGTGATCAGGGAAAAGTATAGGCGGCAGCGCGAACTTCCTCGTCACCCGCCTGGTGGACCAAAGGGTCATCTGCGCTCCGTCCGGCTGATCGGCGGTGCGGGGCGGGTGCCACCCTGACCACCGGCACCGGCACTACCATGCACTTCACGAGGTATGCACGCGGGCTCCCGGCGCACCCGGCAAGAGGCGGGTCCGCGGGAGGCCAGTTCGAAAGGGCGCCCATGGGAACCGATTCAGGAACTGCCGGCTTCGCCGACTTTCTGCTGGCCGCTGGAGATCCCTCCCACGTGGCGATCGTGGACGGGAACCGCCACCACACCTACGCCGAGTTGCGCGAGGCGGCCGGTCGGATCGTGGCCGAGCTCGGCCGGCTGGGCGTCGCCCCCGGCTCCCGGATCGGCCTGCTCGGCGGCAACTCGTTCTTCTGGGTGGCGGCCTATCTCGCCGCCATGAAGGTCGGAGTGGCGGTGCCGTTCTCCGACAAGAACACCGTCGATGACCTGGCCGCCCAGGCCGACTGGGTCGCCTGCACCGCCGTCCTGCTCGACCGCCGCCAGCAACGCCGGTTCGGCGACGCGTTCGCCGGCCGGGTGGTGGTGACCGACGCCGCGCTCACCGAGCCCGGCGAACCGGTGTGGCCTGAACTCCCCGTCGATCCGGACGGCGACGCGGCGTTGATGTTCACCTCCGGGACCACCTCAAGACCCAAGGCGGTCCGGACCACCCACGCCAACCTGCTGGCCAACACCCGCTCCATCATTGCCTATCTCGAACTGGACGCCAGCGAGCGGATGCTGGTGATCCTTCCCTTCCACTACGTCTTCGGCGCCTCCCTCCTTCACACCCATCTGGCAGTCGGCGGCAGCCTGGTGCTGTGCAACACCTTCACCTTCCCCGAGACCGCTCTGGAACTGATCGACCGGGAACAGTGCACCGGCTTCGCGGGCGTCCCCTCGTCCTATCAGCTGCTGCTGAAGACCAGCAGCTACGCAACCCGGCCGCTGCCGTCGTTGCGAAAGGTGCAGCAGGCCGGGGGACGACTGGCGCCCGCGCTGATCGAGGAGTTGGCGGCGGCCCAGCCGGCCAGTCGGGTCTTCGTCATGTACGGCCAGACCGAGGCCACCGCCCGGCTCTCCTACCTGCCACCGGAGTTGCTGGGATCCAAACCCGGCTCGATCGGACGGGGTATTCCCGGCGTGGCCCTGCAGGTGCTGAACGACGAGGGGCAACCGGTGGCGCTGGGCGAGACCGGCGAGATCGTCGCCCGGGGCGCGAACACCTCACCCGGCTACCTCAACGATCCCGACGCCACCGCGGAGAAGTTCCCGGGAGGTGACCTCCGCACCGGCGACCTCGCCACGGTCGACGAGGAGGGGTTCATCTTCATCGTGGGCCGGCGGGGCGATTTCATCAAATCCTGGGGCTATCGCATCTCGCCGACCCAGATCGAGGAGGTCGCGATGCGGTTCGGCGGTGTCGGCGGAGCCGCGGTGGTGGGTGTACCCGACCCTGAGGCGGGCGAGGCCGTACACCTCGCGGTCACCGCCGTGCCGGGCGTGGAGTTCGATCTCGACGGCCTTCAGCGCTGGCTGCGGGGACAGTTGCCGAAGCACATGGTGCCGGAGGGCGTCCACCTCCTGGCCGACCTTCCCCTGACCGCCAGCGGCAAGGTCGCCAAGCCGGAGCTCCGCAGGCTCCTGGAGAGTTCATGAGGCCGCGAGCTGACAGCGCGCCCGGTGGGGCCTCCCGGTGAGCCTGCACGGGGTGGGCATCGACGTGGCGGACAGCCGACGTATCGGCCGGCTGCTGCACGCCCACGGGACACGTTTCACCCAGCGGTGGTTCGCTACGGACGAGATCTCGGAGTGCGAGGCCAGCCCGGATCGGGCACGCGCCTACACCGCCAGGTTCGCCGCCAAGGAAGCGGTGTGGAAGTCGCTCCAGCTCAGCGGCGGCACCGCGGTGCCGTGGCGCTCCATTGTGGTGCTGGAACACGGTGTGGACGGTCGAACGACGGTCACTCTCCACGGTGAGGTCGCGGCCGCCGCGACTCGCGACGGGGTGGGGCCGATACGCGTCTCCTGGAGTTCCGACGCCGACCTGACGACCGCGGTCGCGCTGGCCGAGAGAGCGTCCTCCTGACACCTCGGCGGACGGGCGCGTGACCAGGCGGTTCAGTCCCTCGGCTCCGGCTTCAGGTAGCCCCGGGTGACAATGCGTTTCGCCATCCCCGCGAACTCCTTGATCAGCGCGCTCGCCGTCTGCTGGCGAGCCGCCGCGGCGAGGAAGAAGCCAGGGAAATGTGGCACCGGACGCCCGAACACCCGCAGCGCCGCGATCCGGGCCGATACCAGGCGACGCCGAGCGACCAGGCCCTGCGCCTGCTCCACCGCCTGGCTGGTACTGGGGCTGCCCGTCAGGTAGCCATCCCGCAGGGCCAGTTCCACGATCTCGCGGCCGCGGGACGAGCGGGCCATGATGAGGGAGATCCCGTCGGTACCCTCACCGCGGCGGTGCCAGGCGTCCCCACCGGTCACATCCGCCAACTCGCCCAACCCGTCCGGGCACAGGTGGCACCGCAGTTGCCGGTGCCGCCGGGCCAGAGCGCCCCAGGACTCCTCATAGGTCAACGAGGCCTCGCGGCCGGCTTCGTCGCGCACCCGGAACAGGCCGGGCCAGCCGTCGCCGCGGTACTTCACCGAGGTGATCGAGGTGGAGTCGAAGCCCAGCGACCCCGCCAGCGACAGGGTGGCTGCGGTGGACGGCGTGCCGGCGCAGAAGAAGCTCAGGACCAGGCCGAGGTTCCTGTCCAGTTGCGGACGCGAACGGCGCAGCCGGGCGACCGCGGCGACGTCGCAGGGCTTGCCGATGAACACGCAGGGCCGGTCGCTTGCCTCGATGACGTCCAGCGCCTCGAGCGGAGAAGAGGGGGCGTAGCGCGAACCCGCGTTGGCCAGCACGCCCTGGCGATCGGTGCTGACCACCGTGCGGTTGAGCCACGGCTGATCTGGGTCCATGCCGGTGTGGACCACCAGCGCCATGCCGAGCCGCTCAAGGCAGTAGGTTGCCAGCGCCGTCACCACCCCGCCGGACGAGGCCGCGCGACGGATCTCGGGATCGGTGGCCCAGCCCTCCCAGATCGCCGCACTCGGCCCGACCACCAACTCGGCCGGATCCGTCGGTCGGGGACGACCCGCAGCCGGAGACTCCACCCGGCCGCCGGTACAGCAGTCCGCCATGGCGTCCTTCACCTGAAGGGGCAGTTCGCCCTCCCAGTGCGGCCGACGGCCGACGGACGGGAAGTCCAGCATCACGACGCCGGAGTCCCGTCCCACGTGGGCGCAGCCACCGCATCCCGAGCACAGCCGACCATCCAGGATCGCATCGATCCGATGCCGCCCCGCCATATCTCCCCCTAAGAACATCGCAAACCCGACGATGCCGACACTATTCTGCATGCATTCGGCCGTCGGAACCCCCTGCGCCGCCGGAGCGTACCGCAGACCTGAAAGGGCGGAACCAGTATTGGTGAGCATCATTGTCGCCGCCCACAACGAGGAGAAGATCCTCGGCGCCACTCTGGATACGCTCGTCTCGGGTTCCCCGGACTGCGAGATCATCGTAGTGCCGAACGGCTGCACCGACCGTACCGCGGACGTCGCCCGCTCCCGCCCGGGCGTGGTGGTGGTGGAGGTCGAACAGGGCGGCAAGCCGCTCGCTCTGAACGCCGGCGAGGCGGTGGCCACCTCCTTCCCGCGCATCTACCTCGACGCTGACATCCAGGTACCGGCCGGCGGTGTGGCCGCGCTCGCCGCGGCCCTGGACCAGCCGGGCGTCCTGGCCGCCGTCCCCCACCGGGTGCTCGACACGGCTGGCAGACCCTGGCCGGTTCGGGCCTACTTCGCAATCAACGAGCGACTCCCGGTGTTCCGGGAGGGGCTCTTCGGACGAGGGATGATCGCGCTGTCGGCGCAGGGCAGGGCACGTTTCGGCGAGTTCCCGACCATGGTGGCCGACGATCTCTTCATCGATTCGCTCTTCGAGAAGGCCGAGAAGGCCCATGTCCGGTCGGTCGCGGTCACTGTCGAAACACCGTTCAGCACCGGCGACCTGCTCCGCCGGCTGGTTCGGGTGCGGCGGGGCAACGCCGCCATGCGGGCGGCGGGGGCAACCGGCCAGGTGGAGGCCTCGGTGCGGCCGGCGGATCGCTGGTCCTGGCTACGCGATGTCGTCGCCCGTGAGCCGCGGCTCGCCCCGGCCGGCCTGGTCTATGCCGCCATCACGGTTGTCGCAGCGCTGCGCGCCCGGCGGGGACCGCTCACCGCGATGACCTGGGGGCGGGACGAGTCCACCCGCAAGTAGCCGGTCCGCAGACCGTTCGAGTACTCTCGGCGGTGATCGGGTCGGGACCGGACGAGGGGGAGGCAGAAGCTTGAAGGTCGGTTTCCTTGGCATCCAGTGTGACACCGCCAACCTGGGACTGGCCGCATTGGCGTACGCCGGCCTCCGACTGGTGGCCGAAGCACTGCCGTCCGCGACCGAGTTCGTTCTCTTCTCGATCAACTCCGAAGTCGAACTGAAGCGCATGCAGGACACCCTCGAACTCCACGACAAGGTGATCCGGGCCGTGCCGTTCTATCACAAGCGCCCGCGGGCCATGCTGAACTCCCTTCGGGAGATCGCCAGCTGCGACGTGGTGATCGACTTCACCGGCGGTGACAGCTTCTCCGACATCTACGGCATTGCCCGACTGGTACGCAAGCTGTTCCACAAGCAGTTGGTCATCTCAGCCCGCACCCCGCTGGTCCTCGCTCCGCAGACCTACGGCCCGCTCAAGCATCGGATCAGCCGGCCTTGGTTCCGTCATGTGGTGAACCGGGCGGCGCTGGTGTTCACTCGCGACGACCTTTCCGCTGACTTCCTCCATGACCTCACCAAGCGTGAAGTGGTGGTCGCCACGGACGTGGCAGTGATGCTGCCCTGGGACGAGGGACTGTATGAGTTCGACCAGGACGGTCCGGCCAGAATCGCAGTGAACGTCTCTGGCCTGCTGTGGGTCGGCGGCTACACCGGCGACAACCAGTTCCGCCTCACCGCCGACTACCGGACCTACTGCCGCGAGCTCGTGTCGTCGCTGCTCACGGCCGGACACGAGGTGCACCTGGTTTCCCACGTGCTGTCGCGCCCGTGGGAGCGGGGTGAGGAGGACGACGTCAGAGCCGCCCGCGAGCTCCACGCCGAGTATCCCGCCTGCGTGCTCGCCCCTGCCTTCGCCAGCCCCACCGAGGCAAAGTCCTACATCTCGAGGATGGATGCCTTCGTCGGCGCCCGGATGCATGCGACCATCGCGGCCTTCACCTCCGGTGTCCCCACGGTGCCGGTCGCCTACAGCCGGAAGTTCGCCGGCTTCTTCGGCAATCTCGGCTACCCGGTTCTGGTCGATCTCAACACCAGTTCGACCGATGAGGCGATCACCTCCACCCTGGATCAGCTGGCCGATCTCGATCGGCTGCGCGCGTTGGCGAAGCCCGCCAACGCGACGGCACTCAGCCGGATCGAGAGGTTCCGCGATCGGCTCGTCTCCCTGGCAGCCGGCCGCTGACCGCTACTCGCCGTCGATCGGCCGCCCGTTCTCGTGCCACACGTTGCCGGAACTGACATTCCCGGGCGCGTTCTTGTCGAACTGTCCCAACGCCCGCGACTTCCCGCACTCCGGTTCATAGACCGTGGAGAACCGGTTGTCGAGGATCCGGATGTCATGCGTCTGGTCGCCGTGGTCATGGCTTCGCCCGCCCCGTAGGCAGATCGATCCTCCGGCGAACACATTGCCCTGAACCAGCGCGTCGGTGACGGGTTCGCTGTCGCTGTACAGGTTCAGGGCCGAGGAGCACCCGGAGTCGACACAGATGAAGGTGTTACCGGTGATGGTGAATCCGCTGCCGCCGTGTGTGCTGAACGCGGTCCGGTGCGCCCCCGGCTGCGTCCGGTTCGAGTACACATAGGAGTCCTTGATGGTCAGCTGGCCCTGGGTCAGGATGCCGCGACCGGCGTTCACAACCTTGACGTGGTCGAAAACGTGACCGCCGGCGCAACGCTGATAGACCGCCCAGTCGATATCGCCGGCCTTGCTCATGTCCACCTCGGTGTACTCGATGCGCACGTTCGCAGGACAGACCTCCATCCCCTGGCCGATATCGAGCGCGTACCTGCCGGCTCCCCTCACCAGGACGTCCCTCACCGTCACGTTGTTGTGCCCGATCTCAAGGCGGCCGTTGACGCAGACGTTCTCGATGACCTCGCCATCGTGCGTGCTCTTCAGCCCACCGTCGACGGTGGTGGTGCACTCCTGGCGCGGGCCGGTGTTGCATTCGTTGGCGTAGCCGACCAGGTCTGGCAGCGGAAACCCGGCTTCATCGACAGTCCTGGGCTGACACCCGTCCACCGACGGCGGCATGGGTGACGGCGACTCGGTGGGCGGCGTCGTGGCTGTGCAGGCGACCAGGAAGGTGAGCGGTGCGAGCAACAGCACCAGCACGCTTCTGGCGGAGTTGCGCGGGGTGAACGGCCTTGGCCGGCTGACGGCTGCAGAGGTGTTCATGGTGGGACGAATTCTACCGCAGGCTCCCAGCCGGTCACCGGGCGGCCTTTTCAGGTCCTCGCCGGCATCGTGTCCCGCCACGACGAAGGAGGCCTTCGAGCCGCAACTCGAAGGCCTCCGCCGATTTCCTACGCCAGCCGGGCTAGCTCAGGGGCGTTCCGTCGTCCCAGACGTTGCCCGACCACTGGTTGCCCGGACGGCTGGCATCGAAGTGCGCGACCGCGCCGTTCTTGCCGCACCTGCCGGTCGCGCCCTTGGTGAACACATTGTTGATGAATCGGATGTCGCGTGCCTGGTCGCCGTAGGGCTTGTCTCCGTTCGCCCCGGACGACCCGCCGTAGGCGCACATCGAGGCCTGGCCACCGAGGTCGCCGATGAAGAGGTTGTTCTCGATCAGGTTGTTCTGCACCGGCGCGAAGTCGCCGTAGCCGGTGAGGGAAGCCGAGCAGCCACGGCTGGCCGCCTCACAGATCAGGGTGTTGTGCCGGAAAGTGCCGTTCTGCTCCATCCGGATCCCGCTGAAGTGATCGCTGTTGCCGGCACCCGAGCTCTGCTTGTGAACCAGCGAATCCTCGACGACACAGTTGTACTTGCAGTAGATGGACCGACGGCCTCCGGTCACCTCGACCCTGGTGGCGTGGAAGTTGCCCATCATGATCCCGGTGGCCCCCGGATCCTGGATGTGCACCTCGCTGTCGGTGATGGTGAAGGAGTAGTTGCTGGACTTCGGATCCCGCAGGAGCACCTCACCGTTGATCCGGGTGTTCACGATCTTCACATCGGAGGCCTCGATGGTCAGGGTGCCGTTGACGATCTTGTTGCGGATCTCGGTGCCGTTCGCGGTGATCGTCCGCGGGCCCGTGTAGTCGGTCAGCGTCTCTCCGGCCGGCACACCGGTGTTGCTCGTGCTCGGCCAGCCCGACGAAGGCTGCGAGGGACGGCTGGGCGTGGTCGGCGACGGAGCCGGCGAGGGCTTGGCCGGCGGAGAGACATCCGCCCCGGTGTTGGGCGTGAAGACGACATCGACGAGGTAGCTGGAGGTGGTCTTCTTCTTCGGCCGCTTGCTCTTCTTGCTGTTGGTGAAGACGCCGCCCTTCTTCGCAACGGTGATCCCACTCGAGGTGCGCTTCTTGGCGTAGTAGCCGCGGGTGGCGGCGAACCGGCCGTCACTGGCCAGATACGAGGCGGTGTACGTCTTGCCCTTCTGAACCGCCACCGGCTCGGACAGGCTCACGGTCTGCCAGCCGACCTTGGTCGACTTGCTGAAGGTGGCCCGGGCGAGGAGCTTGCCATCGGGGCCCCACAGCGACGCGACGTACGCCTTCTTCTGCTTCTTCGAACGGTAGAACTGCAGAGCGGTGACAGTACCGTCGCTGGACGTGGTGAACCTCACGCCGAGATTCACCGACCGCTTCGAACTCACCGCCTTGGTCTTGGGCTTCGCCTTCGAGGAATGAACACCGACGGCCTTCGCTGACCCGCCGGTCGGCACGGCAACCGGCTGCTGGGCGGGCAACGGCGTGGCTTCAGCCAAGCTCCCGCCGAGCATGCTCACGGCCACCAGGGCGGCGGCGGAGGTCAACGCCCGCCAGCGAGCTGGTCGGGCAGGCCTGCCGGCGGATTGCGGGAGTTGGTTGGGCATTCGGTCTCCTGAGTGGTTCTCTTGACTTATTGCGTCACTCCTCCCCCAAGAAGCGATCCCTGAGAAAAGATTAAGAAAAAACCCATCCTGCGTCAAGTTAGGCGGTCCCCCGGCGGGGGGACCGCTCCGTCCAGGGCCCGCCGGACTCGCCACCGGGCCCACCGTCCGTCCGGAGGACGTTCCGACAGGACTGTGGATAGGGTGTCTGGCACACCACCATTCGGTTCCATCGAGGGGCAACACATGTTATCGATCGGGTCACTCGCGAAGCGGATCCGACGGCGGCTGGGTCGCGGTCGCTCGTCGTCGGGCCTTCCCCCGGCCGAGCGCCTGGACGAGCGTGCCGATCTGAAGCAGTTCTCGATCGGCCGCTACAGCTGGGGCCACCTCTCGGTGTCGAACCGGACACCGGGGGCCAGCCTCGAGGTGGGGCAGTTCTGTTCCTTCGCCTACGGCGTTCACATCCTCCTTGGTGGGGAGCACCGGACCGACTTCGTCTCCACGTACCGGTTCCCGGCCTACGCCGAGTTCCGGGAGAAGGCCAGCCAACTGGCGACGGCGACCAGCACCAGCCACGGCTCGGTCCGGATCGGCAACGACGTGTGGATCGGCACCGAAGCCATGGTCCTGTCCGGTGTGACCATCGGCGATGGCGCGGTCATCGGAGCGGGCAGCGTGGTCCGCCAGGACGTTCCCGCCTACGCGGTCGTCGCCGGGAACCCCGGACGGGTCGCCGGCTACCGGTTCCCGGCCGACCAGATCCAGGCCCTGTTGAGGATCGCCTGGTGGGATTGGCCGATCGAGAGGATCAACGACACGCTCGAACTGATCATGTCGGACGACATCCAGCGCTTCATCGACGCCCACGACCCGGGACCGGCCGACTGAGCCACGAACCGGCCGGCATGACGCCACCCGGTCTCCGCTCCGTCAGGTCACCAGGTGACCCTGCGGCCGAGGGCTCGCTGAACCCGCTTGCGCAGGTTCCTCGCCTTCAGCCGCCACCCGGTGTGGTACTTGACCTCGAAGGGTGTCTGCTGGAGCAGGATCGCGCTCTCCACGAGTTGCGCGGTCCATTCCTCCACCGTGTTGATGCCGTTCGCCTGCGCCGAGAGCGGTAGCCGCGCCGCGAGGTCCTCGTCGGTCCGGATCAGGGTGTGCGGAGATCGCGGATCGTCCATGTGCTCTTCGGGCACGAACGGGTAGTAGAAGCCGTTCACCGCCCCCGCGGTCGCCAGTCGCAGACAGAACCCGGAGAAGGACTCGTCGGCTCGGAGCCCTCCGGCCTTCACCACCAGATCGCGCCGCAGCAGATACCCGGACCCCTGAACCCAGGGGTTGCGAAGCAGCCTGTGCCCGCCCGGGAAGCTCTGTATCTTCCGGTTGGCCAACTCGGGCCGGAAGTCCTCCTCCGGATGGCGCCAACTGCCCACCACCCCCAGCTGAGGGATGTCCTGATGCGCCCGGGCGAAGGTGTCCAGCCAACCCGGCGCCACCAGGCAGTCGTCATCCACCTTCGATACGTAGTCGGCGTTCGACTCCTGCCACAGCCAGTTGGTCGGCTCCCGAAGTCGGACGTTCTCGCGGGAATGGTGGAACTTTGCCACCCGCGGGTCCTGGACGAACGGGCGCAGCGCCTCCAGGGTGGCCTCGTCATCGCCGTTGTGCCACAACCAGACCCGGTCGTCTTCGCCTAGGGTGTCCAGCAACCTCGGGATGCTCAGGTGCAGGTAGCCGGCGCTCTTGTAGGTGATCATGACGATCTCTGCCCTCGGGCCCGCCATCCCGTTCTCCTTCTTCCCGCTGCTGTGGGACACACCGTACCCGAGATGCCCAGGCGCGGCTCACCGCTGTCAGCGCTGGCGCTCCACCTCGGCCAGGAAGGCCTGGACGGTCTCGGGCCGAGCGGGGATCCGGTCCTGCCGGGCTGCCGGTGGCCTGATCCGGTGGAACACCCCCTGGACGGCGTTCCGCACCACCGCCGCTCCCGTGGCGGCCAGTCCTGGACGGAGGGCGCGCGCGACCAGCCGGGCGAATCCGTGCTCCGATCGCACCGTGGCCACGGGCGTCACGCGATCGACGGCCGACAGGAACGCCCGCAGCCCTCCGGGCACCCCCAGCAGAGTGGCGAGGTCCGCCGGAACGGGGGTGTCCAGCAACGCCCGCGAGCGGGAGAGCACCAACCACACCTGCGCACCCGCCCGCCACTCCTTGGCCCGGGCCGCCAACTGCGTCCAGTCGGTGACCTGGCGGGCGAGGGCATCGGCGTCCACCAACTGCAGCAACCGGTTGGCTCCATCGAGGGAGGAGTGCACACAGACATGGACGAGCGCGTCGAGCGGGTCGAGCGCCGGCACCTCAGCCAACCCCAGGGAGACGGTCGTCCTGCGCTCGATCAACGACTCGACCGGAATGCTGAACCGGATGCGCCGCGATTCCAGGTTGATCATCGACCAGTGAAGGTCGACTCCAAGGCCGAACGGACTCAACCAGTGCATTTCACCCGGCAACGGCCGGGCGGCGAGCATGTCGTCGTAGTCCAGCAGCTTCCAGCCGGCCGCCGCGAGACGCTCGCAGGCACTCCGCAACGAGGCCGGGGCGACGAGCGCGTCGATGTCGGTGAAGGTGCGAAGGCCGGGCGCCGGGTGTGCCGTCAGAGAGAGCACAGCGCCCTTGAAGGTGAGCCACCGGATGTCGTCCAGCACCCGCCCGAGCTCACCGAGCACCAGGGGGGCCGCGAGGTTTCGTCCGAAGGCATCGTCACGGTCCTGCCGGACGAGCTCTGAGACGGCGGGAGCCGGCTCTCGCGTGGCGATGTGCACCAGCGGCGCTACTCGATGCAGCCGGCTGGCCACCACCAGCTCAGCTACTTCCGCAGCGGTCAGCTCGCCGTCGACCCATCCCCCTCGGCAGGCCAGGGTGAGCGCAGCTGACACACGGGATGAGGAGGCGGGGGCGAATCGCTGCAGGCCCATCGGTGCTCCTCACTACTGACCGTGGACTCCGCCACCGTGGAACGTACGAACGGCGCTGGGGGACCGGTCAAACCACCGGTACCGTAGCGCAAGAAAGTGACCCTGAGCGGATCACACCGCCGCCGGTCCCAGCACGTCGGCCGACCACGAACCGGACTGGCACGAGAAGACCGGTGGTCTCGCAGACCGGACCCATATAGTGGTGCGGCAGATCACGCCAGCACTGAGGGGTGTCCCATGCTAGATCAGCCCAACGATCCCGGCTTCCTGGTGGTCACTCCGACAGAGCCCGGCGGCATGCTGCCGGACGTGGCAGGGTTGGTCGAACGCTTCGGACTGACCGGGGCCTCCATCGGACGCGCGGGCGCCACCGTCTTCGCCACCTGGGGGCTCGGCTCGCCCACCCCCGGCCGTGCGACCGCGCTCAGTGGCACCAGCTGGTCCGATACCGGGCTGGTGGGCGAGTCGTCGCTGGCCGAGCAGCTCACGGCGGGCGAGGACGATCGGCTGCGTTCGATGCTGCCGCCGTTCGCCGCGTTCGGCGTGGCCGGCGACGCGCTGGTGATCGCCTCGGACGGCGCGGGTTTCCGCCAGGTCTTCTCGCGCCGGCGTGACCAGTGGATGGCATGGTCGACCTCCGCAAGACTGCTGGCGGGCTTCGGCGGAGCGGAGTTCCGCAAGGAGTCGTTGTTCGTTCAGAGCCTGGTCGGTTGGCAACTCGGCGAACACACGCTCTACCAGGATGTCGTCAAGCTCGAACCCGGCGAATGCGTCACGATCAGCGCCCGCGGGATCGAGCGGCGGATACCCGAAGCCGAGACGATCGCACCGGCCACGCCGGCGGAGGCGATCCACGGCACCGCCGCGGTGCTGAGGTCGCTCTCCGAACAGTATCTGGACGAGTACCCGGACCCCACCCTCCAGTTGACCGGGGGGCTCGATTCCCGGCTCATCCTGAGCGCGATCGACGCCAAACGGCGCCGCGGACTGCACGTCATGACGATCGGCGCGGCGGATCATCCCGATGTGGTGCATGCCGCCGCCCTCGCCGCCCGGTACGGCATGCGTCACACCGTGGTGGGCCTGGAAGGCCTGGATCGGCTCACACCGGCGGAGAGTTTCGACCGGGCCTGCTCCGCGGCCGCCCGCCTCGATGGCATGGTCGATCCGATCGCCAAGGCGGTGACGCTGTGGGCCGAGGATCGGATCGAACAGGGCCCGCGGGTGGGCGGCGCGGGCGGCGAGATCGCCCGCGGCTTCTTCTACATCGGCAAGGTTCACGACGTGCCGGTGACCAGCGCGCGCGTCGCCCGGATGACCACCTGGCGGATGTTCGCCAATGAAGCGGTGGATCCCCAACTACTGGTCCCCGAGTTGGCGAGCGAGGCACGGCCGTACGCGGTCGGACTGGTGCACCGGATCCTGCGAGAGACCGGGCTGGACTGGTTCCGGGCAACCGATGTGCTGTACGGCCGGCATCGCATGCCCCGGTGGGCCGGCCTCAACGAATCGATCGTCTGCTTCGATCGCCAGCTCATCAACCCGCTGATGCACCATCAGTTCTGGCAGTGGGCCAACCGCCTGGCACCCAAGGAGAAGGCTCATGCCCGATACTTCTCCCGGCTGCTGGTGACAATCGACCGGGAACTGGCCGGCATTCCGCTCGACGGAGGTCGCCCCTCGCCCGCCGTCCTGGCCTCCGGCAGCCTCCCGAGCCAGGTCACCCGCCTGACGGCGACCGCGAAGCGCGCTGCCCGCAAGGTCAAACAGCGACTCACCGACGGCAGGCGGCCAGCGGTCGGCACGGCGGTGTTCACGGCCAAGGTCGCAGAACACATCAGGTCGACGCCGGACGCGCTCGATCCGCTACGCGGGCAGGGGATCGTGAGTGACGCGTGGCTCGATGATGTGAGCACCGGCAGGATCTCGCCCAGCCCGGCGAGTCTCGCCTTCGTGATCAACCTGCTGGCAAGCAACCCGGCGCAGTAGCCCGCCCGCGGCAGGGCTCCTAGGCCCGCCGCTCGCGGATGTAGCGGCCGAACTCGGCGTCATCGTCCAAGGGCACGTAACGCCGTCCCCAGTCATCGGCATCCGTCAGGGTGGGTGCGGTACAGGTCTGGGCGTCGACAGGTCGTCCGGAAAGCTCGTCGAACACCCCGTGGTAGACCTTCGCCTGTCCCCGCCAGTCGAACTGTTCGCTGACCCGTCGGCGGGCCTCCTTGCCCATCCGCACCCGCAGGGCCGGATCGTCGAGCAACTGCTCGACCTCGTCGGCGAACGCCTCGATGTCCCCCGACTCGACGTATCGCACCGCCTCACCGCCGGAGACCCTGGTCTCCTGCAGATCGAAGGCGACCGACGGCAGTCCGTAGGCCATGTACTCCAGGGTCTTGTTCATCGTGGAGACGTCGTTGAGCGGAGTCTTCAGGTCAGGACACACCCCGAGGTCGGCGCGGCTGAGATACTCCCCGATCGCCTGGCGGTCGACCCGGCCGGTGAACGTGACATGGTCGTCCAGCCCCATCGCGGTGCACTGCTCGCGCAACTCGTCCAGGCAGTCGCCGAAGCCCATCAGCACCGCGCGGACGTCCGTCCGCCCCCGCCGGGTGACCAACTCGGCCACCACTTCCAGCACCTGGTCGACACCGTCCTGAGGACCCATGATCCCCAGATAGGCCAGCAGGAAGGTGCCTTCCGGCTTGGGTGACTCGGGGTAGATCGGACGCATCTGCGCGGTATCCGGGCCGCTGCGCACCACCGATACCCGGTCGGGATCGAGGTCGCCGCGACGGATCGCGATCGCCCGGTAGGAGTCGTTGGTGGAGATCACCCGATCCGCGGCGCGGAAGGTCCTCCGCTCCAGCCAGAACAGTCCCTTCAGCTGCGCCACCTGGGCACCCGACTTCGGCTCGCCGAACCGCGAGAGGTAGAGCTCCGGGTTGAGGTCGTGGTGATCGAACACGAAGCGGACGCCGAACGGACGCCACAGCCGGGCCAGCAGCCAGTATGTGTCGGGCGGGTTGCAGGCCTGGATGATGTGGAACCTGCCGGCCTCGCGCCACGCGACGATGCTCAGCCAGGCGGTACGCAGCCAGCTGTAGCCGAACTCCAGCAGGTAACCCGGCAGGCCCTTGGCCACCGGCGCCGGCGCGTACTTGTAGATGCGGGCGCCATCGATCTCCTCACGGCCCGGATCGCCCGGACCCTTGGGGCAGATCAGGCTGACCTGATAGCCCTTGTCGAGCAGTTCGTGAAGCTCGAGCAGTACCCTCCGGTCGACCTGGATGGGCAGGTTCTGAACAATGATCAGGACGTGGCTGCGCCAACGCCGCGCCGGACTCGGATCGCTCATCTGAACTCCTGTGGACACCTGACTGGTGTGCTGTCGTAGACGGCAACCCTATCCAGGTGGGCGGGCCGACGTCTGCCCCGCCCACCCGCGGTGAGGGCCGTCATCGAACCACGGTTTGAGCAATCTGCGGCAGAACTTGCCCAGACGGACCCCGATACGCCATAATCGGGCCATCCGCAGCATCCGGGGGGAATCGTTGCGGGCACGGTTTTCGGGGGGAAGACCGTAGATCTGGTCAGAACCGGGGGGATCATGACCACGATTGGTGCGTATCTTGACGCGCTTGCAGTCGACCAAGTCACCGCGAAGCCTTCATCCAGGCACTGGATGTTGCGGCCGCGGGCCCAGCGTCTCGTCCTCATGGCGACGGATGTCGTCGTGCTCCTGCTCACTGCCGCGATCGCCGCAATCAGCTACCAGGTACTGCCGTTCTCCGACGTTCACGTCTCGGAGTCGTTGGTGCTCGCAAGCCTGTTCGTCGCGGTCACGTGGTTCGCTGCGCTGATGAGCTTCGGCGTCTACGCCGTGCGTCACCTGCGGGCCGGGGCAACCGAGTACAAGCGGGCTCTCACCGCGACTGCCAGCGCGGCAGGAATGGTGGGGATCACCTGCTTCGTCCTCAACTACGACTACCCGCGGGGCCTGTTCCTGCTGTGGTTCGGGACCGGCCTGGCCGGCCTGGTACTGGCGCGGTTCCTTCGGCGACGCACGATGCACCGCTTCCACCGGCGTGATCTGCTGATGACGCCCGTGCTGGTCGCCGGCGGTGACCATCACGTGGATGCGATCGCCGGTGTGCTTCGCCGGGAGAGCTGGCTCGGCTACCGGGTCGTCGGCGCGGTCACTCCTGAGCGCCGGACCGAGACCGCCACCGGCCTGCCCGTGCTGGGGAGTCTGGACGACGTGGTCTCGGTGATCGGCGAACACCACGTCGATACCGTGATCTTCACCGAGGGCGCCTTCGCCTCACCGGCGGACTTCCGTCGGTTGGCCTGGAAGCTCGAGGGACGCGACATCCAGATGATCGTCGTTCCGACGCTCACCGATGTCAGCTCGCACCGGCTGGAGGTTCGTCCGCTCGCCGGTCTCCCGCTGGTCGATGTCGACCGCCCCCAGGCGATCAACGCCGGCCGCTGGATCAAGCGGGCCTTCGACATCGCCGGCTCGGCCATGCTGCTGCTCCTGGCGTCGCCGGTGCTGCTGGCGACGGCGATCGCCATCAAGCTCGAGGACGGCGGCCCGGTGATCTTCCGCCAGCCGCGGGTCGGGCTGAAGGGCGAGGAGTTCCACTGCCTGAAGTTCCGCAGCATGTGCGTGGACGCCGAGGCAAGACTGGCCGAACTGCAGTCCAGGAACGAGGGCGCCGGCGTCCTGTTCAAGATGACCAACGACCCGCGGATCACCAAGGTCGGCAAGTTCATCCGCCGTTTCTCGATCGATGAGCTGCCCCAGTTGTGGAACGCCTTCCGCGGCGACATGAGCCTGGTCGGTCCCCGGCCGGCGCTGCCCCGCGAGGTCGCGCAGTACGACGCGGACATGATGCGTCGGCTGGATGTCCGGCCCGGTCTGACCGGCCTGTGGCAGGTGTCCGGACGCTCCCGGCTCTCCTGGGAGGACACCGTCCGGCTCGACCTCTACTACGTCGACAACTGGTCGATGACCCAGGATCTGATGATCCTGGCCAGGACCGCGAAGGCGGTGGTGGGCTCCGACGGGGCCTACTGACACAAGACCTGGTGGCGCCGATTCCCTCGTCCCCCGACCCGGCGCCACCAGCCAAATGGGGAACTCGCGGTGCTTGCTCTGCCGGGGGGGTCATTGAGCAATCACCGCAGAGACACCCCATTTCACCGGACTTCTCCAGTGGCCCCAGCCGCTGGAGAAGTTCGGCTTTTCGGGAGGGTTCCCTCGCTCCAGAGGAGGCTCCGATCCGGCGGTGGACTGAGCGATCGCGACCTGATCGGATCCTGAGGCCCGCTACTCGGGCAGCAACCGAGCCACCTTTTTCCGAACCACGACATCGACCAGCCCGGCCGGTAGCCGGCACCATCGCGCCTTCCCAGAGTCCTCGTGACGACGACGCTCGAATTCTGGTCGGTTCCGACGCCTGAAAAGTGAACGGTCGGGGGGCCTGATGGCCCGGTTGGTGGGGAGTCTATCGGGGCTGTCGCCGGTGGTGGTGCGGATGCTGGGGAGGCTGTCGATGCCGCGGTTGCGGAGTCGGTAGCTGGCTCCCTTGAGCGTGAGGACGTCGGCGTGGTGGACGATGCGGTCGATCATCGCGGCGGCGACGACCTGGTCTCCGAACACGCCGTCGCCCCACCCGGAGAAGGGGTCGATGACAGTCCGCAGGCGGGCTGTCGGTGCTGGGCGAAGTCAGGCCACCGGGGGTGGCTCCCGTGTCGGGTTGTGTTGTCGGCCCGGGGCCGAAGGCAGGCGCCGGTTCCGGCTTTGCGGACGAGGTCGTCGATGGCCTCGTCGGCGTTCGGGCTTCCCTGGTGAGCCCAGTGGACGGTTCTCGAGCTGGACGAGTTCCACGCCCGGGCGATCGGGCCGGATGTTCAGTCTGTGGGTGCCGATCGTGGCGTCGATCAGGACAGGTGGACGTCGCCCATGCTCCCGATGAACGGATCGGAGCGTGCGTCGAGCGCGAACCGTGAGCCGCATCCCGGACCAGGTCGCGACGCGAAAACGCTTCAGGAGGTGGGCCAGGTCCTTGACCAAACCCCGTCAGGCGACTGTTCCCGTGGGAGATGCTGACGTAGGACCGGCACGCGATCCGGTCGCGGCCCCGGGGCGCCCCGGCGGCCTGGCTCGGTCATGGTCGACGGGCCGACCCGGCCTGGAGGCCGACAGGCAACTGCCATCGGCCCCGAGAACGCAGGTGGGCCCGGACCGTACGGCCCGGGCCCACCTGGATCGGCTTGGCGTCAGATCGTGGCGTTCCGATCACGACGGCGGCGACTGACCCACGTCAGCACGGCGCCGCTGATCACCGCCAGAGCAGCCAGGTTGAGCAGCTGGCCAGACTCGGATCCGGTGTACGCCAGGGTCTCGGCCTCCGCCTCGGTCTCCTCCTCCTCGGCTCCCTTCACGACGGTCTCGGGAAGGACCGGAGCGACCACCTCTTCCTCCGGCGCGATCTGCGTGGGCGCCGTCGGCTCGGTGGGCTTGGTGACCGCTTCCGCACAAACCTCCACGTCGGCATCGTCGGTCAGCTTCGGCTGATCGGTCGTCTCCGGGATGCTGGCGGTGTTCGGGAAGATCTGGCAGGCACCGGCAGCGACACCTTCACCGAGAGTGCGGGAGTAGGTGAAGACCTGCTGTCCGTCCAGCGCATCCAGCTTCCGCGATCCGCCGAACTCGGCGGCGGTATCGGAGAGTTTCACGATCCGGTCGGTCTCGACCGCCACCTTCGCGCTGAAGGCGAAACCTGCCGTGGCGGTCGCCTGGCCGCCCTCCCAGGTCACGATCGCAGTGTTCTCTCCGGCGGTGCTCGCAGACGCGTTCTGGGGCAACCGGCACTCGTAGTCGAGGGCCAGGACGCCAGGGGCCTCGGCGCCGGCCGCCGGAACGATCGCGCCGTCGGCTCCCGCGATGGTGCAGCTGGCGCCCTCGATGCCGAGATCATCGGTCACCGTGACCGGCACGGCGGTCTTGTTCGAGTTGGTGATCGTGATGGTCCCGACGACCCGGAAGTTGCTGTCCTGCGCGGCGGACGGCGTCGCCACCACCCGGTAGCTGAAGGTGGCGGTTCCGCCGGCGACAACACGCGCCGACCGGTCGCCCACGACCGACTTCTCAACCGTCCAGTCGTAGTCCCGATCGAAGACCGGGTTCGCGGTCTTCTCCGCCGTCAGCGGCTGGAAGGGCTCCTTGACCGGGCGGTTGTACACCACGCAGACGGTGGTCTTCTTGGTCTTGACCTCGACCTTGAAGGCCGCGCCACCGAGCTCCTTGTGCGAGAGATCCGACTGCTTGCCGTCCTTCACCAGATAGCACTGGGCGGTCACGTAGCTGTAGCCGTCACGCACGGTCTCGGTGACCGTGACCGGCGCGGTCCGTCCCTCGGTGACAGTGATCAGGAAGGCGGCCTGGCTGTTCGCGTCGGTCTCCTTGGCGGACGGCGCCTCCACCGTCGCGGCGGCGGACGACACGGCGAAGGGCCAGCCTGCGCCGCCCGGTTGGGCGCTGGCAAGATCGTCGGAACCGGCGGGAAGGACCGCCTTGACGATCACCAGGTGCGCGGTGGTGGACCCTTCCTCCGGCTTCGTCGTCTTCTGCCCCTGATCGGTCAGGGCACCGAGTTCGGGCTCAGTGGACGTGAGCAACTCCGCGGTCTGATCCTCGGGCAGGACCGCAGGAGAACCCGGGTCGCCCTGCGGAACCTCAGTCGCGGCCTGGTCGGTCTTCGGCGTCTCGGCCGGTTGCGAGTCCTCGGTCTTGATCGCTTCAGGCTCGGACTTGGCCGCCCCGGTGTCGTTGGGTTCCTCAGTCTTGGCCTGCTCGGCGGACTCGTCCGCCTTGTCCTCGGTCACCTTTTCCTCGGTGGCCTTCGGAGCAGCCTCTTCTGGCTTCTTCACCGGGGCTGCGTCAGGTTGGGCCGGCGCGGCCGGCGCCGGCTCGGGTTCGACGGTCTGCTGCGTTCCGGCGGCGATGACCGGGTCCACGGACTCTTCGGCCGATGCCACCGGCAAGCCGGCGAAAGTGAGTGTTCCGGTCAGAGCGACCGCGGCTGCCACCGCAGCGAACCGCCGAGCCAGGTGGGTACGCGACCGCGCCGCGGTCGACCCGAATTGGGCGCGCGTGAACATTATGAAGTTTCCCCCCAAATGGTGCACCCCCCTGCTCCCCCAAGCAGGGTCGGATGAACACCTCAAACGAAAGTATAGCGGCCCTGTCGGAGGCATCCAATACCTGAGTCGTCCCATTTGTGAAGCAGATGTCTTTTTCTTGCGACAGAGCAGGGAATACGGTGCCGAGTGGCGTCTCAATGCACCCGAGAAGCGGCTCTTAAGGGGTTCGGAGATTCACGCCGACGGCTGCGCAATATCGGCCGCAGGGCCGCTCGCCAGCCCTTTCCAAGCCCAGCTGGCTTGGTGGTGTCGACCGCTGGGACTTCGCCGATGGCCTCGCCGGCCGGCAACGCCCTACAGTCTGCCGCCCCAGCCGCTACCAGGCTCACCCGAGCCGGAGAACTTCACGTCCCCGGCTCGGGATCGCCTCGGCTTGCGGACACCGACGAAGCCGGTGCGGCTCAGCTCGTCGTGGTGACGGTGACCGTGCTGCCCGAACCAAGCAAACTCACATTACCCACCCGATCCTGAGCAAAGATCGAATAGCTGTACTGCGTATTCGCCACCAAACCACCATTCGTCACCGACTCAGCC
>JAEXCA010000176.1 GCA_023393755.1 Actinomycetes bacterium
GTTCCCGGTGGACCCTCCGGAGGGGCCAGGAGGAACCGTCCCCGGTGGACCCGTTCAGACCACTCCGGAGGGGCCAGAAGGAACCGTCCCCGGTGGCCCCCGTTCAGACCAGGGGGACGAAGGCGAAGCGGTAGCCCGCCACCGGCTCGCGGTGCCAGCCCTCGTGATGCCGGTCGACCACCCACATCACGCCGTCGGCGGGCAGCACCAGGCGGCCGCCGATCGCCAACTGGGCCTCCAGTTCGGAGGGGATCGCACCCGGATCGGCGGAGACCAGGATGCGGTCGTAGCCGGCGTCGGCCGGGCGGCCGAGCCGGCCGGGGTCGGCGGGGTCGATCCGGGCCCAGCCCATGCCGAACGGCGCCAGGTTGGCCCGGCCCTGCTCCACCAGTTCGGGGACGATCTCCAGGCCGAGCACCGAGCCCTTCGGGCCGGTGAGGTGGGCGAGCAGGGCGGTGGTCCAGCCGGAGCCACTGCCCACGTCCAGCACCTTCGCGCCCTCGGGGACGTGCAGCAGGTCGAGCATGAACTGCACCGTCCAGGGCTGGGAGTTGGTGGCGCCGTGGCCGATCGGCAGCGGCTGGTCGGCATTGGCCAGGTGCCGCAGGCGGGCGGGCAGGAAGCTTCGCCGGGGGACGGCGTCGAGGGCGGCCATCACGCGGCTGTGGTCGATGGTCATGCTCCTAGCGCACCCTGTTGTGCGGTTTCGCGCAACCCCGACGCCAGTCACGGGCGGCCCGCGGAAGACGATTGATCTGTACCACCGTCTAGGCTGGGCGGTCGCAGAAAGAGGTGAACGATGATCGAGCCGCTCCGCTTGGCGGCACCCGGTGGCAACCCCGTCGAGGTTTCCACGCCCGTGGTGCTGGCGCCGATGGCGGGGATCACCAACGTCGCCTACCGGCAGCTCTGCCGTGAGCAGGGTGCCGGTCTGTACGTGTATTCCTCGCGGCATGCGCCGCTCGTCGAGACTCCGAGCCCCCAGACGCGTCCGGCTGCTTCGCCGGCAGGCCAGCCTGGGCTCTACGTCTGCGAGATGATCACCTCCCGCGGCATTGTGGAGCGGATCCCCAAGACCTTCGACATGCTGCGGTTCGACCCCGGCGAGACGGTGCGGTCGGTCCAGTTGTACGGCGTCGACCCGCAGGTGATGGCCAAGGCTGCGAGCATCCTGTGCGAGGAGTTCGGGGTCAATCACATCGACCTGAACTTCGGCTGCCCGGTGCCCAAGGTCACCCGCAAGGGCGGCGGGGGAGCCCTGCCGTGGAAGCGGGACCGGCTGGCCGACATCCTGCGGGCCACGGTCCGCGCCGCCGAGCCCTACGGCGTGCCGGTCACCATCAAGACCCGGCTGGGGATCGACGACGGCCACCTCACCTACCTCGACGCCGGACGGATCGCGCAGGACGCCGGCTGCGCGGCGATCGCGCTGCACGCCCGGACGGTGAAGCAGGCCTACGCGGGCCAGGCGGCCTGGGAGACCATCGCCAAGCTGGTCGAGGCGGTCGACATCCCCGTGCTCGGCAACGGTGACATCTGGGAGGCCTCCGACGCGCTGGAGATGGTGCGGAGCACCGGCTGCGCCGGCGTGGTGATCGGACGCGGCTGCCTGGGGCGTCCCTGGCTGTTCCGCGATCTGGCCGACGCCTTCGCCGGACGGGACACCCGGACCCTGCCCAGCCTCGGCGAGGTGGCAGCGATGGTCCGCCGTCACGCCGAGTTGCTGGCCGGGTTGTACGGCGAACGACACGGCCTGACCGACCTGCGCAAGCACATGGCCTGGTACTTCAAGGGCTTCGGAGTGGGCGGGGACCTGCGCCGCGGCCTGGCGATGGTCTCCGGTCTGGCCGAACTGGACGACCTGCTGGACCGGCTCGACCCCGCCCAGCCGTTCCCGGTCAGCGAACTGGCCAGCCCACGCGGACGCCAGGGGACCCCGCGCGACAAGGTGGTTCTTCCCTACGGCTGGCTGGAGAGCACGGAACTGGGCGACGCCGATCTGAGCGCCGCGGAATCGGACGCGTCCGGCGGCTAGCCTCGGCCGGCGTCGCGGACGCGGCTCAGGCCGTCAGCCCCATCGCGCTCAGCAT
This sequence comes from Actinomycetes bacterium, assembly GCA_023393755.1. Classification (GTDB taxonomy): domain Bacteria; phylum Actinomycetota; class Actinomycetes; order Propionibacteriales; family Propionibacteriaceae; genus Propionicimonas. Next base: position 2,091 of record JAEXCA010000176.1, read on the forward strand.
CCCGGCCACGACGGTGAAGTAGATGCCGATCGGTGCCAGCACGCCCAGCACGATGCCGATGATCGCCAGCGGCCGGGCGGAGTTCTTGACCGTGGCGACGATGCTGAGCACCCAGCCCACGATGCCCACCAGCGCGGCCACCAGGGTGGGCATGGCGGCGATGCCGAGCGCGGCCACCTGGGCCTCCGGCAGGGAGGTCGGATCGAGCCGGTCCAGTTCGTCCAGTGGCAGCCCCGAGCTGAGGAACAGCTCGCCGTAGGCGAGGCCCAGCGTCCAGCCGCCCCAGATCGCCACCGCCGCGCCGATCAGCACCAGGGCGAAGCCCGCGATCCCCAGACCCTTGCCCGCCTTCGGCTTGGCGCCCACCGGAACCTGGTAGTAGGTCGGCTGGCCGTAGGGCTGCCGACCGGGCGTCCCGGGGTAGGGCTGCTGACCGTAGGGCTGCTGCTGGGGTTGGCCGTAGGGCTGCAGTGGCTGACCATAGGGCTGTTGCGGCTGACCGTAGGGCTGTTGCGGCTGCCCGTAAGGCTGCTGATACGGATTGGGGCCCTGCGGTGGCTGCGACATGATCACAGCCTAGCGAGTGACAGGATGGTGGCATGGCTGATTTGACCCCCCGTGCCGTGGCATGGGCCGAGACGATGGCCGGCCACGCCGCGTCCGGTGTGGTCCGGGCCCACGCCGACGGCTCGGCCCGGCTCGCCACCGTGGCCCCGGTCGGACGGGTGGCGCGGGAGGAGGCCGAGGCCGCCAGGCTGCGTCCCGGCGCGGCCCTGGCCCGGGGTGCCGGCAACCGGGCCATCCCCGAGCGGCCGGACGCCGAACGCACCTGTTTCGAACGCGACCGGGACCGGATCGTCCACTCCACCGCGTTCCGCCGGCTGGCCGGCAAGACCCAGGTGGTGGTCTTCCCGACCGACCACCAGCGCACCCGGCTCACCCACGCGCTGGAAGTGGCCCAGGTGGCCACCTCGATCGCCCGCGGGGTGGGCGCCAACGCCACCCTGGCCGAGGCGATCGCGCTGGGCCACGACTGCGGCCACGGTCCGGGCGGACACGCCAGCGAGGACGCCTTCGACCCGTTCGTGCCCGGCGGCTACGACCACGGGCCGTGGGGCTCCGACGTCGTGCTGACCTCGCTCAACCTGTGCTCCGAGACCCTGGACGGGATCCGCAACCACTCCTGGTCGCGTCCGGCGCCGGCGACCATCGAGGGGGAGATCGTCAGCTGGGCGGACCGGATCGCCTACTGCGCCCACGACCTGGAGGACGCGGTCAGCGCCGGCATTCTCACCCTGGACGACCTGCCGCGGGAGGTCGCCGAGGTGGCCGGGCGGACCCGGCGCGAGCAGTTGGCCACCTTCGTCCGGGCCGCCGTCTCCGCCACCTGCGCCACCGGCCAGGTGTCGATGGAGGCCGGTCCGGCCGCCGCGCTGGCGACGCTGCGGGCGTTCAACTACGAGCGGATCTACACCCGCGAGGAGTCGGTGGCCCAATCCCGCGCGGTGATCGCCGTCCTGACCGCGCTGGTCGAGTACTACGCCGAACACGCCGCCGACCTGCCGTCCGATCTCGACCGGAGCGACCCGGTGCGGGCCGCGGTGACCTACGTCGGCGGGATGACCGACCGGTTCGCCTTCGACGCCGCCCAGCAGCTGCTCGGCTGGGACCCGGACCGGCTCCCCAAGGGACAGTAGGATTCCGGCGTGGCAGGGTTGATCAACGACGAGGATCTGGCGGCGGTCCGGGAACGTTCGCGGATCGAGGACGTGGTCGGCTCCTACGTCACGCTGAAGCGCGACGGCAGCGACTCGATGGGCGGGCTGTGCCCCTTCCACGAGGAGCGCACCCCGAGCTTCCACGTGATCCCCTCCCGCGGGTTCTACAAGTGCTTCGGCTGCGGCGAGGGCGGGGACGTCATCAGCTTCGTCCAGAAGGTCAACAACGTCACCTTCGTCGAGGCGGTCGAATGGCTGGCCGACCGGGCCGGCCTCCAGCTGCGGTACAGCGACGGTGGCCGGGACCGTCCCGAGCCCGGGCTGCGGCTGCGGATCCTGGAGGCGAACCGGGAGGCGGCGGACTTCTACGCCGGCCAGCTGGGCTCCGGCGACGCCCTGGCCGGGCGCCAGTTCCTCGACCAGCGCGGCTTCGACCGGGACGTCGCCGAACGGTTCGGGATCGGCTTCGCCCCGCTCAGCGGCAAGGCGCTCGGCTCGCACCTCAAGGCCCGCGGCTTCAGCGACGCCGAACTGGTCAGGGCCGGCCTGATCCGGGAATCGGGCTGGGATTTCTTCCAGGGGCGCCTGCTCTGGCCGATCCGGGATGCCGGCCGCTCGGTGCTCGGCTTCGGCGCCCGCCGGCTGTTCGACGACGACCGGATGCCGGCCAAGTACCTCAACACCCCCGAGACCCCGGTCTACCGCAAGTCGCAGGTGCTGTACGGCCTCGACCTGGCCCGCACCAACATCGCCAAGAAGAACCAGGCGGTGATCGTCGAGGGCTACACCGACGTGATGGCCGCCCACCTGGCCGGCGTCGACACCGCGGTCGCCTCCTGCGGGACGGCCTTCGGCGACGACCACGCCCGGCTGCTGCAGCGGCTGATCGGCGCCTCCGACGTGCAGGCCGGTGAGGTGATCTTCACCTTCGACGGCGACGCCGCCGGCCAGGCCGCGGCGCTGAAGGTGTTCAAGGGCGACCAGAACTTCGTCTCCCAGACCTACGTGGCGATCGAGCCGACCGGTCTCGACCCGTGCGATCTGCGGCTGCAGGGCGGTGACGCCGCGGTGCGGGAGCTGGTCGGCCGGCGGGAACCCCTCTACCGGTTCGTGATGCGCAACACCATCGCCGGCTTCGACCTCGACCGGGTGGACGGACGGATCGCCGCGCTGCGCGCCGCCGCGCCGCTGGTCAGCAGCATCCGGGACGCGGCGATGGTGCCCGGCTACGTCCGCGAACTCTCCCAGCTGCTCGGGATGGATCCCGAGGAGGTGCGTGCCGAGGTGAAGCGCTCCCGGGGAAGGCGGTCGAACGAGGCCCCGGTGCCCGACCCGACGCCGGCGCCCGCCGAGCCGCGGGCCGAGGCACTGGAACTGCCGGACCCCCGGGACCGGCGCTGGGAGGCCGAACGGGGCACCCTGCGGCTGCTGCTGCGAGCCCCCCAGGCCTTCACCGGGACGCTGAACGATCTTCGGCCCGAGGATTTCGCCCAGCCTGCCTACCGGGCGCTGTTCGAGCGGATCCTGGCGGCCACCGATCGGACCGGCGACTGGACCAGGGCGATGCTGGACGACGCCGAGCCCGGCCTGGCCCAGCTGGCGATCACCCTGACCGTCGAGCCGGTGTTGCGGGAGCCCTCGGAGGCCTACGCCGCCGAGTACGCCGCCGGAGTGCTGCTGGCCTCCACCGCCCGCCAGATCGAGACGCTGAAGTCCCGCCTGCAGCGCACCAACCCGGTGGAGAACCAACGCGACTACAACCGGATGTTCGCCACCCTGGTGGAGCTGGAATCCCGCCGCAAGGAGCTGTTCGCCCGCGCCACCGGACCCTGATCGTCACCGGTCGGCAAGGTGCTGTCCCGGTGTTGTCCGTCGGGTTCCCGCCTCCTGACGCCGGCGCGGCCGGCGGCCAGGCTGGGACGCATGCTGAACGCCGAACTGCTGCCCGACCTGCTGGACGCCCCCCGGGAACGAGCCCTGATCCGCCGGATCGAGGCGGGGCAGGTGGCCGCCCACGCGCTGCGCCATCCCTGGCCCACCGACGCCAGCCGGCAGGAGTTGCGCCGGATCCGCCGGGACGGCGCCGCGGCCTGGCAGGAGTTCCTCGCCGCCAACCTGCGCCTGGCCGCGATGCTGGCCGGGCAGGCCTGCCGCCGGACCGGAATGGACTTCGACGACCTGTTTCAGGAGGGCGCCGTCGCGCTGGTGCACGCGCTGCAGCGCTTCGACCCGGCCCGGGGACGGTTCAGTACCTACGCCTTCCCGGTGATCCGGCGGCACCTGACCCGGGTGACCAGCTCGCTGGACGGTCAGCTCGGCGTTCCGCCCAGCCGCGCGGTGACGCTGCGGCGGGCGCAGGCACTGGCCGAAGCGCTCGCCCAGGAGCTGGCCAGGACGCCTGAGCTGGCCGACATCGCCGAGGCGCTGGGTCGTGCCCCGGACTGGACCGCCCGGCTCCTCGGGCACCGGCCGCCGCTGCCGCTGGAGAGCGTCGGCGAACTGCCCGCCACCGCGGTGGTGGGCAGCGACAGCCGCGAGGACACCCTGGTGGTGGAGCGGTTGTGGGCCGAGATCGCGCGGCTGCCGGGAGACCAGCGCCTGGTGATCCGGCTGCGGTTCGGGCTGGTGGACGGCCATTGCCACAGCTACCGCGAGATCGCCTCCCGGCACGATCTGTCACCCACCTCGATCCGCCGGATCGAGCAACGCGGGCTGGCCGCGTTGCGCTCCGGCCGGACCGGTGCTCCGGTCGACGAACTGCGGGCGGGGTGACGGGGTGGCCGCGGCGGCTCCGGCTACAGCCCGGCGATCGGCAGGTTCGGGGTGGTCCGAACCTGCAGGATCTCGGCGAGCCGGGCGAAGAAGCCCGGCCCGTCCACCGACTCCAGCACTGTCGCGTTCGGCTCCAGGCCGAACTTGGGCCAGGCCATCACGGTGGCGCCGCGGGTCAGCGGCGAGGCCACCTCCACGTCCACCCGGTAGGGCGACTGCTCCACGATCAGCTCGGGGTGCAGCAGCACGGCCAGGGTCATCGAGTCGGGATGGGTGGAGCCGTCCACCCCGACCGACTCGTTGAAGTCCAGGGTGGTGTCGCAGACCGCCTTGAAGAACGTCGCCAGCGGGGTGTCGATCGCGGTCAGCTGGTCGTAGTCGGCCCGCGGGATGGTGGCGTCGCGCAGGGTGACCGGATCCCAGGTGAGCAGCCGCAGATCGGCGAAGCCCGCCTCCATCACGATCTGCGCGGCCTCGGGGTCGACGTAGATGTTGTACTCGGCGGCCGGGGTGATGTTGCCGATTCCGTTGATCGAGCCACCCATGATGTAGAGGCTCTTCACCCGGGACGCGAAGGTCCGGTCCAGAACCACCGCGGCCGCGATGTTGGTCAGCGGACCGATCGCCACGATGCTCACCTCGCCCGGGCTCTCGGCGGTGATCCGCAGCAGGGCGTTGACCGCGTGCTCCGGCTCGACCACGGTGTGCGAGAGATCCATCGACAGCCCGCCGGAGCCGTCCCCGTGGACGTCCTCGGCCGACTCCCAGGAGCGCAGCATCGGCTGGCGGCAGCCGGCGTGGATCGGGACCTCGCCCAGCTTGCCGGCCACGTTCAGGGTGAGGTGGGCGTTGGCCACCTGGCGGTCGAAGCTGACATTGCCGGCGACCATGGTGATCGCCCGCAGGTCGGCGGCGGGATCGAGCAGGCCCCACAGGATGGTGACGCAGTCGTCCTGGGCGGTGTCGGTGTCGATGATGACCGGTATAGGCATAGGCGGCAGCGTAGCGGGCCGGGTCACCGACCCTTCGACAGGCTCAGGGATCGTTGACTCTGGTGTGTCAGCGACCCCTCGACGGGCTCAGGGGATCGTGGTGGCCGGCTCAGTGGGAGGGCTGGCCGGTGATCGGGCCGACCGGTCCGGGATGGTCGTGGCCAGCGCAGCGCTGATCCTGCGGGACGCCGGCGAGCGCCTGCTCGATGTGCTGGCCGCAGCCGGTCCAGGTGGTCTTGCCGCAGACGTGGCAGGTGATGGGAGAGCACATGGTCGCTTCCTCTCAGGAGGGGTCGGTGGTCAGTAGGTGATCGGCCCGGTCACCAAGATAGGCCCGCAGGGTGAGAATGCCCCCGGAGAGGTTCGCCGAGTCGAACCCGTGACCGGTCAACACCCGGTGCGCGAGGTAGGAACGCATCCCGGAGGCGCACATCACCCGCACCGGCCGTCCCGCTGCCGCGGCGGCCACCTCGTCGATGCGGGCGCGTAGCTCGGTGTGCGGGATGTTGAGCGCCCCGGGCAGATGCCCGGTGGCGAACTCGGCGGGGCTGCGGGCGTCGAGCACCAGGGCCGAGGCCAGTGCCTGGTCGACCTCCCACGGGTACCAGAGGTCGAGGCCGCCGTCGAGCAGGTTGCGGCCGATCATCCCGGCCAGGTTCACCGGATCCTTGGCGTTGCCGTAGGGCGGGGAGTAGGCCAGGTCGAGATCGACCAGGCCGGCGATCGTGCCGCGGTGGCGCAGCGCGGTGGCCAGCACGTCGATCCGCTTGTCCACGCCTTCCGGGCCGACCGCCTGGGCGCCGAGCAGCAGCCCGTCCTCGGGCCGGAAGTGGATCACCAGATGCAGCTGGGTGGCACCGGGGAAGTAGCCGGCATGCTGGTTGGGATGCAGGTGCACGGTCCGGTGGGCGATCCCCTGGGCGAGCAGGGTGGCCCGGTTCGCGCCGGTCAGCGCGGCGGTGAGCTCGCCGACCCGGACGATCGCGGTACCCAGCGGCTGCGGGATCGGGACGGCCGATCCGGGACGCAGGATGGCGTCGGCGACCTGGCGCCCGGCCCGGTGGGCCGGCCCGGCCAGCGCCACCGGACGGCGCAGCCCGGTCACCGCGTCGGTGCTGACCACCGCATCCCCGACCGCCCAGATGCCGGGCAGGTTGGTGCGGCCGTGCTGGTCGGTCACGATGGCGCCCCGCTCACAGGCCACCCCGGCCTGCTCGAAGACGGCGGTGTCCGGCCGGACCCCGACCGAGAGCACCACCAGGTCGGCATCGAGGCGGCTGCCGTCGGCCAGCACGACCACGTCATGGTCGCCGGCCGGTTCGATCGCGGTGGCCGCCACGCCCGTCCGGACCGCGATCCCCAGCCGGGCGAGCTCGGTGGTCACCAGGCTGGCCAACTCGGGCTCCAAGGGGGGCAGGACGTGCTCGGCGAGTTCGACGACGGTGGTGGTCAGGCCGCGTCCGGCCAGGGCCTCGGCGGCCTCCAGGCCGATGAAGCCGGCGCCCAGCACCACGGCTCGTCCGGCGCCCCCGGTCACCAGCGACTCCAGGGTGAGTGCGTCCTCGACGCTGCGCAGGGTGTGCACCCGGGGAGAGTCCAGGCCCGGGATCGGTGGCCGGAGCGCGGCGGCGCCGGGGGAGAGCACCAGGGAGTCGTAGCGCAGCGTGAGCGGGCCGTCCGGGGTCTCGACGCTCAGCGTCCGACCGGCCGGGTCGAGGCCGACGACATCGTGCCGGGTGCGGACGTCCAGGTTGAGCGCCGCCCGCAACGACGCCGGCGCCTGCACCAGCAGCTTCGCGGGGTCGGTGATCTCCCCACCCACGTAGTAGGGCAGTCCGCAGTTGGCGAAGGAGACGTGTTCACCGCGATCGAGCACGATGATCTCGGCGCTCTCGTCCAGCCGGCGGGCGCGGGCGGCGCAGCTCATTCCGCCGGCGACACCGCCGACGACCACGATTCTCGGGGGAGTCTCAACCATGGATCCAACAATACCCCAGGGGGTATTTATTGGCGAAACTGGGACCGCCAGGTACCGCCGTGAGGACGGCAGGTTTGAACTCGGTGCGGTCGGGCGCGTCGCTACGGTCCAGACCGGTCAGCCGAATAGACCGAATCGGTGTCTTGTGGCGATGTCCGCTGGTTCGTTGGCGTCGGGTGATGCTGGCCGGTTCGGTCCGCGTCGGCAGGTCTGCACCAAGCCCGGCGCGTCTGGTGTAGCACTTGGTCGGCCAAAACCGGCGGGTAGCCGACCAACTACTACGCCAGCTGAGCGGGGACCCGACCCGCAGGCCAGGTCGGCGCCGGGCTGGGTTGACCGGGCTGGTATCGACAATCTCTGCGGACGCGTCGCTGCTGACCCCGTCCGGGACGCCACCGGTTGACGCCCCTGAGCCACGCAGCGGCAGCACTACCGCCAACGGACTAACGCACACCAGCACTAGCCGATGGCCTGCAGGTTCTCGATGTACTCCCTGATGGTGGGGCGGCCGACGAGTTTGTCGTGGAAGAAGGTGTTCACCACGTTGATCACCCTCGTCCTGGCGCCGTCGATCGCCAGATCCCGCTCGTCGCCGGGGCGGTGCTGTTCCAGCGCCTGCCGCAGGGCGAGCAGGGCGGCCACGATCTCCACCTCGTCGCTGCCCTCCATGGTGGTCACCACGTCCAGCAGCAGGCGATCGGACTGCTCGGCGACCGCCGACCACGGAATCCCCGACCCTGGCTGCGCGGCGTTGTCCAGGGTTCCGATCAGCGACCACACCTGGTACAGCAGGGTCGTCGGCTGGTCGAACAGTTCGCGGACGAAGGCGGCGTCCAGGTAGCGGCCGGAGAGCCGGAACACGTTGTACATCCGCTTGGCGGCCTTGCCGTAGTTGAGGTGGCTGGTCAGGTACTTGTGCACCTCGTGCTCGAGTTGCTCGATGTACTCCGCCAGCGCGTCGGCGGAGACGTGCTGGATGATCCGGTTGAAGGCGGGCAGGTCGTCGGCCTCCAGGTAGACCTCCTGGAAGTAGGCGTCCAGGTAGCCGTCCAGGGCGACGATGGTGCCGTCCGGCGCCTCCCAGGTGACGTCGATCACATTGCTCGCGTTGGCCAGCTGCCTGCGCACCGGGTCGGTGACCACCCAGTCGAGCTTCACCCAGCCGGGATCCAGCGCGGCCTGTTGCCAGCTGATCGCGGTGACGTCGCCCTCGGCGTCGGTGAGTTCCCACACCCCGCGTCGCACCTCGTCGATCCGCCAGGTGATCGGGCTGCCCGCCCTGACCGCCCAGCCGTCGTGCCAGCCGTCGTGCGGCACCGTGCCGAGCTTGGCCTCCAGGAACTGGTAGGTGGCCCCGCGGTAGAAGGCGAGCACCTTCTCCCGCAGGGTGGCGGCGAGCACCTCGCAGGCATCCTCGCGGGTGGCCGCGCGGATGTTGTACCGCTCGAAGTAGTCGGCGTCGCCGGGGTAGCTCTGGATCTTGGACTGGGCCGCGGAGCCGGAGAGCGCCAGGGCCGCGTCCGTCGTCCCGGGCGGTCCGGTCAACTCGACGATCGCGCCGATGGTCCGGAACCGCTCCAGATCCCGCGGGCTGAAGTCCAGCATGGACGCGCGATGGCCGAAGGTACCGCTGCCGGCGTCGGCGACGATCGGGGCGGCCTGCTCGTCGGCGATCGAACGCAGCCACTCCTGGAGTTCCTGTTCGTCGATGGCCAGCCCCAGGCGTTTGGCGGACTCGGTCAGGACGGCGATCTCTGCTGGGTCGTACATGGGCCCACATTGTGGCCCAGTAACACCGTCCGCAACAGGGTCGCCTGGTCGCGGGCGTCCTGCAGGGCGTCGTGGGTGAGCAGCCGGCCGTCCAGCAGCCGGGCGCTGAGCGAGCGCAGACTGGTCTGCGGCCAGGGGATACCCAGCGCCCCCAGCGCCACCGACTTGATGTCGATCGAGGCGTGGCCGAAGGGGTTGCGGCCGAGGTAGCGGTGGAAGTAGTCGCAGACGAACATCCAGTCGAACCCGGCGTTGAAGCCGACGAACACCGGACGGGTGCCGCTCGGCACCACCTCCTCCAACCAGTCGGCGAAGGCCTGCATGGCCGCGGCCGGCTCGGTGCCGGAGCGGCTGAGCTCGGCCAGATCCAGGCCCGAGACCGCCACGGCGGAGGCCTCCGCCCGGTCGTGGACCGGGACGAGCCGGATCGAGAAGCCGATCGTCGGATCGTCGTAGCGGCAGGCGCCGATCGCCAGCAGGGAGTAGCTTCCGGGGTTCGGCCCGGCGGTCTCGACATCGACCGAGATCCAGCACTCCGAGGGGGTCGGGCCGGCCGGCGGCTCGGCGGGAGAGGTGGTCACTGACGGTCCTTCCTGGACGGCGCCCTTCGAAGCGCGCCGGGCAAGCCAAGTCATATCACCCCGTGGGCCGACCGGCCCCCGGCACGCCGACCCCGCGGTGGCTGTGCATACCATGGGGCCATGGGCCTGTGGAGGCGGCTCTGGTCGTTGGCGGTGTTCCTGGTGGTCGCAGGTCTGGGCGGGGCCCTGACAGCCGGCCTGGTCATCCCTGCCGCGAGCATCCTGGCCACCGCCGGCCGGGACGCTGCCGGCGGGCTCGGCCTGCTGCCGATCGAACTGGAGACCCCGCCCCTGCCGGAACGTTCCCGGCTGCTCAACGCCGACGGTTCGGTGCTCACCTACTTCTACGAGCAGAACCGGTACTCGGTGACCCTCGACCAGGTCTCCGAGATCATGCGGAAGGCGCAGGTGGCGATCGAGGACCACCGTTTCTACCAGCACGGGCCGGTGGACCTGCAGGCCACCATCCGGGCCCTGGTCAGCACCTCCCGCGGGGTCACCCAGGGTGCCTCGAGCATCACCCAGCAGTACGTCCGGCTGGTCCTGGTCGACCGCGCCGAGCGCTCGGGGGATCCGATGGCGCGCGCCCTGGCGACCGAGAACACGCTCTCCCGCAAGATCCGCGAGATGCGGTTCGCCGCCGCGTTGGAGGAACGCTTCACCAAGGACGAGATCCTGGAGCGCTACCTCAACATCTCCTACTACGGCGACGGCGCCTACGGCGTCGAGGCCGCGGCCCGGCACTTCTTCGGCGTCTCCGCCAAGGACCTCGACCTGCCCCAGGCGGCCATGCTCGCCGGGCTGGTCCGCAACCCGCTCACCACGAACCCGGTGAGGGACCCCAAGATGGCGATCGAGCGGCGCAACGACGTCCTGGACCGGATGGCGGAGCTGAACCTGATCACCGCCGAGGAGTCAGCCGCGGCCAAGCTGGTGGAGTTCGATCCGAGCAAGGTGCGCAAGTACAAGCTGGGCTGCGCCAATGCCGAGTTCCCGTTCGTCTGCGACTACGCCTGGCGCACCCTGCTGACGATGAAGAGCCTGGGCGCGACCGAGGACGAGCGCCGGGAGCGGGTGCTGCGCGGCGGGCTGACCATCAAGACCCAGATCGATCCCAAGGCGCAACGCAAGGCCGAGAAGACCATCCGCAAGCTGATCAGCGCCAAGGATCCGGTGGTCTCGGTGATCGTGATGCTGGAGCCGAAGACCGGCCAGATCGTCGCGATGGCGCAGAACCGCACCAAGATGGGCAAGAAGAAGGGCCAGACCTTCTACAACTACGCCGTCTCCCACGCGATGGGCGGTGCCGAGGGCTACCAGGGCGGCTCGACCTTCAAGGCCTTCGTGGCGGCCGCGGCGCTGGAGAACGAGATGGGCGCCTACGGCGTGTTCGACGCCAAGGCCCGGATGAGCTTCGCCGGCGAGACGTTCAAGTCCTGCGACGGGCCGTTCAAGCAGAAGAAGTGGGACGTGGTGAACGCCAGCCCCTCCGGCCGGATGAACATGTTCCGTGGCGTGCAGAGTTCGGTGAACACCTACTTCGCCCAGTTGATCCAGGCCGTCGGGGTGTGCGACTCGGTCAAGATGGCCAAGCGGCTGGGACTGGAGATGTCGATGGGCGGCGATCTGGTGAAGAAGTACCACGCCATCCCGTCCTTCACGCTGGGCGCGGTGGAGGTCACCCCGCTGTCCCTGGTCGAGGCCTACGCCACCTTCGCCAACCGCGGGGTGCACTGCGAGCCGCTGATCCTGAAGTCGGTCGAGGACAGGGCTGGCAACCAGCTCGAGGTGCCCGACGCGAACTGCAAGCGGGTGCTCGACAAGGGCGTGGCGGACGCGATGAACCGGATCTTCCAGGGTCCCTACACCGGCGGCACCGCCCGCTCGGCCCAGGTGCCCGGGGTGCAGATGGCGGGCAAGACCGGAACCGTGCCGGACAACCGGGCGATCTGGACGGTGGGCTACACCCCCGAACTCGCCGCTGCGGCGATGATCTCCTACGACAGCCACCCCGACTTCAAGAAGTTCTGGAAGAGCCGGCCGAGCTACCTGCGCAACACCCGGCTGCCCGCCTCCGGCACCTACCTGAGTGGCTTCTCCGGCGGCGACGCCGGCAACCGGCTGCTCCGCCCGGCCTTCACCGCCGCGATCAAGGCGTACCCCAAGACGAGGTTCAAGGCGCCACCGGAGTCGGTGCTGCGTGGCAAGTGGCTGAACGTCCCCAGCTGCGTGGAACTGAGCGTCGCCGCCTGCCGGCGGGCGCTGGACCGGGCCGGCTTCAGCAGCCACCTCAGCGAGGTCGAGTCACCGGAACCGAAGGGCACGGTGCTGGGCACCGACCCCTCGGGCAAGGCGCCGAAGCTCAGCTCGATCGCGATCCTGATCTCCGACGGCAAGGGCGAGCCCCCCGACCCGGAGGCGGAGGAGGACGGCCAGCCCACGCAGCCGACCCGGCCGGGCAGGCAGCCGCTGCCGCCGACCAAACCGCGGCGCTGAACCCGGCGGGGGTCAGCCGTGGGAGTAGATCCTCCCGGGTTTGGTCCTGCCCAGCAGCTGTCCGACGGTGACGAAGGTGTAGCCCTTCTCCCGTAGCCCCTGGATGATCCCCGGCACCGCGGCGACGGTGGTCTTGTGGATGTCGTGCAGCAGCAGGATCGAGCCCCGCCGGGTCTGCTTCAGCGCCGCGGCTACCGTCTTCTCGGTACTGCGGGTCTTCCAGTCGAGGGTGTCGACGTTCCAGAGGATCTGCGCGACCTTCGCCTTCCTGGCCTGCGCGGCGACCGCGGCGTTGGTCTCGCCATAGGGCGGCCGCATCAGCCGGGGCCGGTGGCCGGTGACCTGCTTGACGATCCTGATCGACGATGCGATCTCGTCGTGCACCTGCTCGTCGGTCAACCGGGTCAGCATCCGGTGATCCCAGGTGTGCACGCCGAGCTCGTGGCCGGCGTCGGCCAGCGCCCGGGTCACCTCGGGATAGGTCTCCACCTGCTGGCCCAGCAGGAAGAAGGTGGCGGGGACGGCCGCCTCCTTCAGGTGCGCCAGCAGCCTGGTGGTGAACGGACCCGGGCCGTCGTCGAAGGTGAGCGCGACGCACCGGGCCTCGCGGCAGTCGACCTCGCCCGGTGGTGGGATCGGGGACGAGGACGGCGTCGGTCCAGCGGTTTCGGACGGGGTGGGCTCCGGCCCGGGCTGGGCGGGCGCCGACGGACTCAGCGGGCTGAGGGTGGCCGCCCGGGCGGCCTGGCCGGCGACGGTGAGCAGGCCGTCCGTGGTGGTGACGGGAATGGTCAGGGTCACCCGGCCGGCCGGGCAGGCTGCCACCTGGCAGGCGTCGTAGCCGACCAGCAGCGCACCGTCCGCGGCGAAGGCGACCAGGGTCGCGGCAGCCAGTGGGGAGGGCCCGGTCGTCGCCAGGTCCAGCCCCGGTACGTCTAGCGCGGCCGCCACGGAGGACAGCGCCTGATCGGTCGTCGCCGGGTCGGCCAGGTCGGCCGCGGCGAGCGGCCGGTCGGCAGCGGGGTCGAACCAGAGCGACCGCCAGCGCTCGCGGGTCGTCCCGCCGGAGAACTCGTAGCCGTCGGCGACGATCGCGACCGCCTGCGGCGAGGACGCCACCAGGTGCCAGCCCAGGTTCAGTTCGGGCGCCGGGTCCTCGTCGTCGGCGTCCGGATGGGCGGCGTCGAAGGCGCCGATCGCGGCGGTGTAGTAGCCGTTGATCTCGGCGTCGGCGTTCGGCAGGCCGAACTGCGGCCAGCTGGCGAAGACATGCCGCGCCGCGTCCGACCGGGACTCGACGCCGTGCAGTGCCTCCGCGATCAGGCCGGCGTCGAGGATCAGCGGCACCTGGCCGGTGGCGGTGAACTCGGTGGCGGCCGACAGGTCGGGCGGCTCGGGGCGGGTGCTGGACGGCGTGGCCGGGGCGGGGGTGGGGACCGAGGGTGCGGGCGTG
>JAEXCA010000201.1 GCA_023393755.1 Actinomycetes bacterium
GTAGAGGCCACTCGCGTCCACTATGCACGCGAGTGGCCGCTGCTCCCCGGTTTGTGTCAGCCGATCGTCGGGTGGTGGATGGCCGGATCAGCCGGTCAGGGCGGCTTGATAGGTTGGCGAGCATGACACAGCCCGACGGAATCACCCCCGACGCCAAGGACTGGACCTGGGTACTGGAACGGCCCTGCCCCGAATGCGGGTTCCTGGCGGCCACCATGGACCCGCTCGCGGTGGGCGCCGCGGTGCGCGCCAGCCTGTCGCGCTGGCAGCACGCGCTCGACCGGCCGGACGTCCGGCAACGCCCCGAACCCGGCACCTGGTCGCCGCTGGAGTACACCGCCCACATTCACGACGTCTTCGTGCTCTTCCACCACCGGCTGGCGCTGATGCTGAACCAGGACGACCCGGTCTTCGAGGACTGGAACCAGGATGCGGCGGCGATCGAGGGCCGCTACGCCGAGCTGGATCCGGCTGACCTCGCCGAGCGGCTCACCACCGCCGGGGAGCGGATCGCGCTGGGCTTCGACGCCCTGACCACCGACCAGCTGAACCGCAGCGGCCGGCGCTCCGACGGCGTGGCCTTCACCGTCGCCGGCCTCGGCAAGTACCTGCTGCACGAGGTCGTCCACCACCTGCACGACATCGAGGCCTGAGCACCGGGAAGTCAGCGATGTCCGGCCCAGACCCACAGCTCACCGCCGGCCATCCCTACAGCGTGGCGGCAGCGCACGTCGAGGGGAGGGCAGCGCTGCAGTTGCGCCGGAGCGGATCGACCGGCGGCACCGTCCACCACAACAATCCGAGCGGAACCTGCCTGTACTGCCTGCACGCGCTGCCGGCGCTGTTGCCGCCCGGCGTGGCGCTGACCATCGTGCCGCCGGACAACGCCCGGCCGCCCACCCCGTGGTGGATCGCCCAGCCGGTGACCTTCACCGGACAACCGCCACTGCCGGCGCCGGCGCCGCCGGCAGGCGCCGGGAACCTGGCGGTGTACTCGCTCGGCGAAGGCGCCCTGGTGACGTCACCGGAGGAGCTGCGGGCGCAGCTGGAGCTCCGGGTGGACGAGGTCAACCACTTCACCCTGTCCTCGGCCCCGGCCGGGCACCCGCTGCTCACCCTGATGGTGAACCGGCACAGCTGGGTGGCGCACTACTTCGCCTCACCCAACGATCCGGGCAGCATCGCGCTGGGCGACGACACCACCCGGTCGACGGTTGACCTGCCCGATCCGGCGGGGGCGCCGGTGAGCCTCGACGGCACCGCCGCGCTGCCTGCGGCCGCCGCCTTCGCCGTGGCCGCACAGTTCCTCGGTGACCGGAGCCGACCGGCGTCGGTCACCTGGCGTTCCGTCCTCGGCCCGGGGCCGGCCTGACCCGCCGGAACCGCTGGGCCGATCAGTGGCCCAGCCGCTCCCGGATGAACTGACGGGCGCCCTTGGCGAGTTCGACATTGTCGTCCCACAGGTTGCGCCAGATCGCCAGGTCGTTGCTGAAGGTGGAGTGCACGACCTTGGAGGAGAACGACTCGAAGGTCACCACGCCGTCGTAACCGACCTCGATCAGCGCGCCCAGGAAGTCGTCCCAGTTGATCGAACCGGTGCCCAGCTGGCCGCGGTGCGACTCGCCGAGGTGGACGTAGCCGAGCTTGCCCGCCCCGTGCGCCTGCTTGACGGCTCCGCTCATCGAGTTCTCCTCGATGTTCATGTGGTAGGTGTCGAGGTGGGCGAAGACGTTCGGCCGGTCGATCTGTTCGATGAAGGCCAGCGTCTCGGCCGTGGTGTTGATCAGGTTGGTCTCGTACCGGTTGCAGAACTCCAGGCCCAGCGAGATGCCGGACTCGGCGGCCTTGTCGGCCAGTTCGGCCAGCACCGTCCGCGAGTTCTCCATGCCGCGCTCGGTACGCGGGTGGGAGTACTTCATCAGCGCACCGTAGATCACCCCGCAGAGCATCGTCCCACCGCAGTCGCGGACCAGGTTGAGCGCCAGGTGCAGCCGTTCCCGGCCCGCCCTGACCGCGTCCGGATCCTCCGACGAGATGTCGGTGGCCGCGTTCAGCCCCAGGGACGCCGAGCACTCCAGGCCGTACTCCTCCAGCAGGCTGGCGGTCAGCTTGGTGTCGAAGGTCTCCGGCGCGATCGCCGACAGCTCGATCAGGTCGTAGCCGGCTTCGGCGGTCTTCGAGATCGCCTCGCGGGCGGCCGCCTCGGACCAGTCCCCGACCCACACCATGCTGTGGATGCCGATCTTCATAGTTTCACTCCCTCGTGGACTCCCGGGCCTTCCCGGCGGTGGAGCCAGACTAGTGCCAATCCGCACGGCAGCGGCCCCACCCGCCGATCCGCGCAACGAGGGCGGGGCTTCTTGGGACGCTTTTGGCAAACCCGTGTCGCGGTCCGCGGTGCTGCGCGAGGATATGCCTCATGAACGTGAAGCCGCCGAAGCTGGCCAACGCCGTGTACGAGACCGAGTTGCTGCGGCTCCAGGCCGAACTCGTCGAGATGCAGGAGTGGGTGAGGACCACCGGCACCCGCCTGGTGATCATCTTCGAAGGACGCGATGCCGCCGGCAAGGGCGGCGCCATCAAGCGGGCCACCGAGTACCTCAACCCGAGGATCGCGCAGATCGTCGCGCTGCCCGCCCCCACCGAACGGGAGCGGACGCAGTGGTACTTCCAGCGCTACGTCCAGCATCTGCCGGCCGCCGGCCAGATCCGGCTGTTCGACAGGTCCTGGTACAACCGAGCCGGCGTCGAGCGGGTGATGGGCTACTGCACCCCGGCGGAGCACCAGCGGTTCCTGCGGCAGTGCCCGGTCTTCGAGCGGCTGCTGATCGAGGACGGCATCCTGCTGCGCAAGTACTGGTTCTCGGTCTCCGACAAGCAGCAGGAGAAGCGGTTCAGGTCGCGGCTGACCGATCCGATGCGCCGCTGGAAGCTCTCCCCCACCGACCTGGAGTCGCTCACCCGCTGGGAGGCCTACTCCCGGGCGAAGGACGAGATGTTCGTCCACACCGACATTCCCGAGGCCCGCTGGCACGTGGTCGAGGCGGAGGACAAGAAGCGTGCCCGGCTGAACATGATCGCCCACCTGCTCTCGTCCATCCCGTACCACCACATCGAGCGGGAAGAGTTGACCCTGCCGAAGCGGCCGCCGTCCACCGGGTACGAGCGGACGGATCGCTCGCTGCAGTTCGAGGTGCCCGACCACGCCGCCTCCGTGATCGCCGCGACCACGCCCCAACCGGAGCCCTACCGCGACCCGGAGGACGACGACCTCGTCTGACCGGTTCCGCCGCAGGACACCGAGGGCCACTCATCGGCTGCGCTACAGCGCGGCCAGCTGATCCTCGAGGTGGAAGACCTCGCGTAGCTGGGGCGCGGCCTGGTCGGGGCGCCCGTCAAGGGCGACGAAGTACTTCGCCGCCTGGGCCTCCCACTCGGCGGTGTCGGGGTTGTCCGCCAGCGAGCGCTTGGCCGCCTCGTCGTCGTCCACCTCGTAGTAGCCGATCAGCAGGCCGTCCGGACGCAGGAACAGCGAGTAGTTGCGCCGTCCCGAGGCCTCGATCGCCCGCAGCATGGTCGGCCAGACCGCCCTGTGCCGCTCGACGTACTCGTCGATCAGTTCGGGCCTGACCTGCAGCTGGAAGCAGACCCGCATCAGGCGCCCCAGCCGGCCTGGGTGCCGCCGACCCGGTCGGCCGCGATCCGGGCCAGGTAGCCGGACGCGGCGAACGCCGCCAGCGGATCGGCCGGCAGCCCGCGGGATTCGCGCCACGACGCCAGATCGGCCCGGACATCGGTGTAGAAGGCGTCCATCAGCACGCCGTTGGCGCCCAGCACGTCCCCGGACACCTGCGCGGCGCGCAGCGCCTCGTGGTCGACCAGCAGCGCCTTGGCGGTCATCTCCTGGACGTTCAGCACCGAACGGATCTGACCGGGCACCTTGTCCTCGACGTTGTGGCACTGATCGAGCATGAACGCCACCTCGGAGTCCGGCCCGTAGCCGCCGCCGCGCACCACCTCGTAGAGGATCCGGAACAGCTGGAACGGATCCGCCGCCCCGACGATCAGGTCGTCGTCGGCGTAGAACCGGGAATTGAAGTCGAAGGAGCCCAGCTTCCCCAACCGGAGCAGCTGCATCACGATGAACTCGATGTTCGTGCCCGGCGCGTGGTGACCGGTATCCAGGCACACCATCGCCTTCTCACCCAACGCCACACAGTGGGCATACGAGGTGCCCCAGTCGCAGACATCGGTGTGGTAGAACGCCGGCTCGAAGAACTTGTACTCCAGCACCAGCCGCTGGTCGTCGTTCAACCGGGCGTAGATCTTCGCCAGCGCATCGGCCAGCCGGTCCTGGCGCCCCCGCAGGTCGGCCTGGCCCGGGTAGTTCGAACCATCGGCCAGCCAGATCTTCAGATCCCGGCTACCGGTGGCGTTCATCACCTCGATGCACTCGTAGTGGTGATCGATCGCGCGCTGCCGGATCGCGTCGTCCTCATGAGTGAGCGAACCGAACTTGTAGATGTCGTCCTGGAAGGTGTTGGAGTTGATCGTCCCCAACTCGATCCCCAGCCCCCGGGCGTACTCCGCCAGCGCGGCGTAGTCGTCCACCTTGTCCCACGGGATGTGCAACGCCACCTTCGGGGAAAGACCGGTGTACCGGTGGACCTGCGCGGCATCGGCGAGCTTCTCCTGCACCGTCCGCGGCGTCCCCGGAGTGCCGAACACCTTGAACCGGGTGCCCGAGTTCCCGAACGCCCAGGAAGGCAACTCGATCACCTGGGTCGCGAGCTGATCGGCTATCGAAGCAAAAGTAGTCATGACTGGTTCTTTCTCAAGGGTGTGGAGGGTGCGGAGGTGGTGTGGAGGGAGGCCGGTCGACGTGCCCGGCCAGGGCGGCGTCCACCCGGACTCCGCTGAATCCGACCGCCGGATCAGGGGCGTAGGAGAGGTTGGTGGGCCCCGTGGGCCGGTGACCCACCAACCTCAACGGATCGGATCAGCCCCAGGGGAACTGGTCGATGTTCTCGGCGTTGAACTTGAAGGCCGGGCCGAGCGGAACCTCGCCGTTCGGGCCGACGGTGTAGTCACCGAGGCGTCCGGCGGTGAAGGTGTCGCCCTCCTTGCCGGTGACCTTGCCCTCGACCAGGGCCTGCGCCGCGTAGGTCGCGAGGTAGCCCAGATCCTTCGGGTTCCACAGCGCGAACTCCTTGACGGTTCCCGAGGCGATGAAGTCCTTCATGGAGCCCGGGGTGCCCAGACCGGTGACCAGAACCTTGCCGTTCTTGTCGGAGGTCGAGATGTAGCGGGCGGCGGCGGCGATTCCGACCGTGGTCGGGGCCACGATCAGCTTCAGGTCCGGGTACTTCGAGACCAGCGCCTTGGTCTCGTCGAAGGACTTCTGGTCCTCGTCGTCGCCGTAGACGACGTCGACGAGCTTGATGTCCGGCTTCTCGGCCAACTGCTTCTTCACGGCCTCGATCCAGGCGTTCTGGTTGGTGGCCTGGGCGGTGGCGGACAGGATCGCGATCTCACCGGAACCACCGGTCTGGTCGACGATCATCTCGACCAGCGAGGTGGCGACGCCGTCCACCGAGACCTGGTTGATGAACAGGTCGCGGCAGTTGGTGTCGGAGTCGAAGGTGATCACCTTCACCCCGGCGGCCTGGGCGGACTTGATCGAGTCGCACAGCGCGTCGGCGTCGTTGGCGGAGACCAGCACCGCCGAGACCTTCTGCTGGGTGGCCGTCTCGATGTAGGTCACCTGGCTGTCGGGGCTGGCGTCGGCGGGGCCGACCTCCTCGACCTTGGCGCCGATCTCGTCCCCGGCCTCCTTCGCACCCGCGGTGGACTGGTCGAAGTACGGGTTGCCGAGGTTCTTCGGCAGCATCGTGATGTTGAGCGCACCGCCGGAGCCCGTCGGCTCGCTGGACGGCGCCTGGCTGGCCGACTGGGGGGTGTCGGTCGGGCCGGCGGATGGCGAGGCGGGCGTGGTGCACGCACTCATCACCAGCATGGCTGCGACCGACAGCGCGGCCGCGGTCTTGGTGAACTTCATCGGGTTCCTTTCGTTGTGCCCGGGTGCCGACTCTGGTACCGGGGCGGGTGGTGGGGAGCTCTTCCCCGGTTTCTCGCGGGGAGCATGCCCCGCTCGTCCCTCAGCCACCGGCCGCGGCCAGCACGGCCCGCGGCCTTCGGGGCTGGATCCCCGAGACCAGCGACGCGCCCACCACTGAGCCGAT
>JAEXCA010000234.1 GCA_023393755.1 Actinomycetes bacterium
GGGTAGAACCACCCTGTGGATAACCTGCCGCAATCCCAAGAACTGTCACACCGGAGTGCTACTACCAGCCGGTCATTCGAACGGCCACGACATCGCCACGCGGCGCTCTCGGCGAGTCGACGTCAGCCGTCGCCCCGGGCCCCCGTCAGCCGGGTCAGCAGGCCCGCCAGAGTCGCCAGATCGTCCTCGTCCCAGGACGCCAGGTGCGCCCGGAGATCCGCCAGGCTGCTACGCCGCACCTCAGTCAAACGGACGGCCGCGGCCGGGGTCGCGGCCAGCAGCCTGACCCGTCCGTCGCGGGAGTCGGCGGTCCGCTGCACCAGGCCGAGGCGTTCCAGTTGAGCGAGCTGCCGGCTGACGGTGCTCTTGTCGGTGGCCAACTCCTCCACCAACTGGCCGGCCGGGACCGGGCCACCATCCACCAGCAGGGCGAGGATCTTGTAGCCGATCGGCTGCAGCTCGGGATGGATCGCGACAGCGAGCCGGCGCCAGCGTGCCCGGGCGCGCTGGACGACCACCGCCAACTGCCGCTCGATATCGGCCATCGCCCGCTCGCGGCGGGTGTCGAGTTCCAGGTCGGTGACGGTCATCGCGAGTCCTCCTGACGGTGAACGGTGAGCCGCTCGTCGGTCCGGTGGGCGGGGCCGGTCAGCCTCAACGCCGCCTCAACCGACTCCGGGGAGTCGATGCCCATCGCGGCATCGGCCAGTTCCAGCGTGCTGTTCTCGGCATTGTGCCGCAACCGCTGGGCGCTGGTGCGCCGGGAGAGCGGGAGATTGGGCAGGAAGAGGATCGCGACCAGGGCGATCACCGCCAGGGGGACGACATCCCAGAAGGAGTGCGCGATCGCGGTGCCGTAGGCGTTCTCCACCACCAGCCGCAGCGGCTCGGGCAGGGCCGCGAGATCGGGCAGCCGGTCACCCTGCAGCTGCTCGACCCCCTTGAGCTCGGCTCGCGACAACCCGGCCAGGCCCTCCTGCACCAGCGACGGGACGCGGCCGGCGAGAGCCGCGCCGATCGCCGACACGCCGATGCTGCCGCCCAGCGTCCGGAAGAAGGTGACGCCCGCGCTCGCCGCGCCGAGGTGACGCTGGTCGACCGCGTTCTGCACCACCAGGACGAGGTTCTGCATGACCAGACCGACCCCCAGGCCGAGCAGGAACATGTACCCCGACACCAGCGTGAAGTCGGTGTCGTAGTGGATGGTGCCCATCAGCCCCAGCCCCACGATCGTCAGCCCGCCACCGGTCATCACCAGACCCTTCCAGCGTCCCCAGCGGCTGATCAGGTTGCCTCCGCCGATGCCGCCGAGCATCTGACCGGCGACCATCGGAAGGATCATCAGACCAGACAGGGTCGGGGTCGCGCCGCGGGCGAACTGCATGTACTGGCTGAGGAAGATGCTGGTTCCGAACATCGCCACACCGACCGCGATCGAAGCGATCACCGACAGACTGAAGGTCCGGTCGCGGAACAGGTGCATCGGGATGATCGGTTCCTCGGCCCTGACCTCGACCCAGACCGCCAGGCCGAGCACGACGGCGGCGCCGCCCACCATCCACAGGGTGGGTGCCGACCACCAGGCGAAGGCGCCGCCGGCCAGGCTCACCCACAACAGCAGGGTGGTCACTCCGGCGGTGATCAGGGCCGCGCCGAGGTGGTCGACGCTCACCTTCCGGGGCGGCCGCTGCGGCAGCTTCAGGGTCTTCTGGATCACCACCAGCCCGATCAGGGCGAACGGCACGAAGACGTAGAAGTTCCACCGCCAGTTGGTCGCATCGGTCAGGAAGCCGCCGATCAGCGGGCCGCCGACCTGGCCGACCCCCATCACGGCACCGATGAAGCCCATGTAGCGGCCCCGTTCCCGCGGCGAGATCAGATCGGCGATCACGATCTGGACCAGCGCCATCAGGCCGCCGATCCCGATCCCCTGCAGTGCCCGGGTGCAGATCAGCCACAGCGTGCTGGCGGCGGCACCGGACAGCATCGAGCCGATCACGAAGATCACCAGCGAGAACTGCACCAGCAGCTTGCGGTCCAGCAGGTCGGAGAGCTTGCCCCAGATCGGCGTGGCCACGGTCATCGCCAGCAGGCTGGCGGTGACGATCCAGGTGAAGTCGGACTGGTTGCCGCCCAGTTCGGTGACGATCCGCGGCAACGAGGGTGCCACCACCGTGCTGGAGATCAGCGCCACGAACATCCCGACCACCAGGCCCGAGATGGCGCCGAGCACCTCCCGTCGGCTGCCCAGCTGAACCTCGTCCGCTACCGGCGCGCTCACACGCCCCTCCTACTGACCCTCGAAGAATAGTTGCTCTAGGTCAACTATCTTGCCTACGGGTTCATTCCCGGCTGCGTCCCACAGGGCGACACAATCTTCATCTCGGTACTAAATTCACAATTTTGTGAATCTTGTGTAAATTGGCTTCATGGCAAGCGTGATCCGGGCCAGCGGCCTGCGAAAGTCCTTCGGAACCCTGGCCGCCCTCGACGGACTGGAGCTGGAGGTCGCCGACGGCGAGGTCCACGGCTTCCTGGGGCCCAATGGCGCGGGCAAGTCCACCACGATCCGGGTACTGCTCGGCCTGTACCGACCCAGCGGCGGCGAGGTGACCCTGTTCGGGGAGAGCCCGTGGCGACGTCCGGCCGAACTGCACCGCCGGCTGGCCTACGTCCCCGGGGACGTGAACCTGTGGCCGTCGCTGACCGGCGGCGAGGCGATCGACCTGTTGATCCGGCTGCGTGGCGGCTCACCACGGATGTCGGCCCGGGAGCGACTGATCGCTGCCTTCGACTTCGAACCCACCAAACGGATCCAGACCTACTCCAAGGGGAACCGGCAGAAGGTGGCGCTGATCGCCGCCTTCGCGCTGCCCGCGGAGCTGTACATCCTGGACGAGCCCTCCTCCGGTCTCGATCCGCTGATGGCCCAGCGCTTCCAGGAGGAGGTGGTGCGGGTCGCCTCCGAGGGCGCATCGGTGCTGCTCTCCAGCCACATCCTGGCCGAGGTGGAGCAGGTCGCCGACCGGATCTCGATCATCCGCCGGGGCCGGCGGGTGGAGAGCGGAACCCTGGCCCAGCTCCGCCACCTGACCCGCACCGAGTACACCGTCCCCGGGCCCCTCCCGGCGCAGCAGCTGGAGCAGCTCTCCCGACTGACCCACGACCTGGTCCAGACCGGGGACCGCATCCGGTTCGCCGTCGAGCCCGAGCAGACCACCGAGGTGCTGGCCGTGCTGGTCGCCGCCGGCGTCTCCGGGCTGGCTGCCGAACCGCCGTCCCTCGAAGAGCTCTTCCTGCGGCACTACGGCGACGATCGCCCCAGGGTGGAGTCTCGATGACCGGGACGCTCCGGCTCACCAGGGCGGCGCTGCGCCGCGATCGCGGCCAGCTGAGGCTGTGGATGCTGGGCCTGCTGGTCACCGCGGTGGTCTGCGCGCTGAACATCTCCAGCGGCTACGGCGAGGAGGCCGAGCGGATCGCCGCCCTGCTGCTCGCCGCGGATAACCCCGCCCTGCTGATCGGACGCGGTCTGCCGATGGGACCGGGCGAAGGAGCCTTCCTCTTCTACACCTACGGTGTCGTGCTCGCCACGGCATTCGCCGTCTTCGCTGCCTTCTTCGCGGTACGCCACGGGCGCGCCGAAGAGGACGACGGCACCCGCGAACTGCTGCGCGCCGCGGCGACCGGACGGCTGGCCGGCCTGACCGCGATGTTCACCGCCGGGACGTTGGCCTGCCTCGGGCTGGCCGCCGCCATGGTGGCCGGCCTCGTGATCGGCGGGGCCGAATCGGGTGGATCGATCTGGGCCGGCGCGAGCTGCGCGCTGGTCGGGCTGGTGTTCCTGGCGGTCGGCGCGCTGTGCGGCCAGGCAGCCCCCACCGGTCGTGCGGCGTCCGGCCTGGCGGCCCTGGTCATCTCGGCGTTCTTCCTGATCCGGGTCGCAGCAGACGTCCAGGCCGAGATCGACCCGGTGACGCTGATCGGCAGGCCCGTCCTGCTCGGCTGGCTCTCACCGTTCAGCCTGGCGTTGATCGCCGACCCCTATGGGACGGTCAACCCCTGGCCGTTGCTCACCATGGCCCTGACGGCCATCGGCGGCGCGGTCGCAGCAGCGGCGATCGAGCGACGCCGGGAGTTCGGCACCTCCCTGCTGCCACCCCGCCCCGGGCCGGCGCACGCCCCCGCCTCGCTGGGCTCGCCACTGCGTCTGGCGCTGCGGCTGCAACGCGGCACACTGCTCGGGATGATGCTGGCCGGCTTCGTGGTCGGCGGGTTCGCCGCGATCCTGGCCACCCTCGCCCTGGGCAGCGGGGAGAACGACGCGATCCGCGAGATCATCGAGGGCCTGGTCGGCCAGCACGGCCCGCTCTACGACCTGCTGCTCAGCTACGTCATGGTCCTGGTCGGCGAGTGTGCGGCCATCGCCGGAGCGCTGGTCGTCCTGCGCGCCCGGCGAGAGGAGGCCACCGGGAACGCCGAGATGATCCGCGGTGCCGGGATCAATCCCTGGCGCTGGTTCGGCTCGGTGCTGACCGTCGGGCTGGTCTCGATCCTGCTCGTCCTGGCGACCGCCTGGATCGGCGCGGCGGGCGTCTACCTGGCGTCCGGCCTGGACCAGCAGGCGATCTGGCAGGTCTTCGCGGCCAGCGCCGCGCAGGTGCCGGCGACCGGCCTCTACCTGGGACTGATCGCGCTGGTCTTCGCCGTGGCGCCCCGCCTGACCGGCGCCTTCGCCTGGACTATCCTGGCGGTCGGTGTCGTCCTCGCCGAGCTCGGCGGACGGCTGGGCCTGCCCGACCCGGTGATCGCACTGTCACCGTTCGTGCATACCCCGCTGGTCACCACGGCCAGCCCGCAGTGGGGCGGTGCAGTGGTGATGTCCGCGATGGCGATCGCCGCCGCCGCCTCGGCACTGGTCGCCTACCGGAGAAGGGATCTCAGCCCATGACGGACAGTCCGCCCGAGGAGGCGACCCGTCGCTACGCCGAACAGCTGGCCGCGCTGCTCGACGGCGCGGGCTTCCCGCGGATGCCGGCCCGCGTCCTGATGGCGCTGGTGACCAGCCCGGACGGCGAACTGACCGCCGAACAGATCAGCCGGACCCTGGGCATCAGCCCGGCCGCGGTCTCCGGGGCCGTCCGCTACCTGCGCTCGGTCCAGGTGGTCCGGGCGGCCTCCATCCCCGGCACCAGGCGCCGGATCTACACCCTCACGCCGAAGTGGTACACCATCACGCTCAGCAGATCGACCATGTACGCCGAACTCCGCGAGATGGTCAGGCTGCTGCCGCCGGCGATCGGCCCCGACACGCCAGCCGGACAGCGGGTGCAGGAGATGGCCGACTTCTACGCCTACCTCAGCCGACGGTTCCCCGAGATCCTGGAGGAATGGATCGAGTTGAAGAACCGGGAGCTCTGAGCGAGCCGATCGGCGCTCGGGCGACGGCTCACCCGATCGCTTGGGCGAGCCCGATGAGGATCCCTTCCGGGCCACGGACGTAACACAGCAGATGCGCGTTCTCGTATCTGACGACCTCGCTGCTGACCAGCTGGGCACCGTGCTTGCCGAGCCTGGCCAGCGTGTCGTCCAGGTCGTTCACGGCGAACATCACGCGGAGGTAGCCCAGGGCGTTCACCGGAGCGTCCCGATGATCGGCGACCACCGCCGGCGCGAGGAAACGGGAGAGCTCCAGCCTGCCGTGGCCGTCCGGGGTGCGCATCATGGCGATCTCGACGCTCTGGTCGCCCAGGCCGGTCACCCGGCCGGCCCACTCCCCTTCCACCAGGGCGCGTCCCTCGAGCTCGAGGCCAAGCTCCTCGAAGAACGCGATCGCCGCCGCCAGATCCTCGACCACGATGCCGACATTGTCCAGTCTGAGCGTCATGGGGGTGAGCCTACGTCGCGGCCGTGGCCGCTCTGGGTGCCAACCTCGCTGAGATTCGGGCGTGGCAGGATATCGGGGTGGCCATATCCACTGCTGCGCAGCCTGGAAGAGCTTGTCGAGTTGGCGCGTTCCGGCGCGCTCGATGCCTTCTGCGTCTACGGCGCCGGCGACGAGATCGATCCGGACGGGAGCTACCTGGTCGCCGACTATCCGACGGTGGTCGAGGATCGCGAGCTCTACCCCACCGAGGTCGTCGCGGGCGGTCTCGGGTTGCTGTACTACGGCCAGCAGTTCACCGATGTCGTCCGGATGGCGCTCGACCAGCTGCCGGACGCCACCCCGCAGCAGATCGCTCGGGCATTGCGCTACTACGACGACCACGACACCTTCCTGGTGTTCTGAGCCGAAGCCAGATCGATCAGAACTCAGGCCAGTTCTGCTCCAGGCCGCTGAGGATGAACTCGACCTTGGCGTCCATCATGGTCCGGTCGGTCCAGGATTCCTCCGGACGGTAGAAGGTCTCCGCGTCGCCGACCGCATCGCGGACGGTGTCGAGCCCCCGCCGGCCGGTCTCGTCCACCGCACGCATCGACTCGACCCCCAGGTGGGAGGCGAAGACGGTGTCACCGAGGAAGTCGAGGGCGAACATGGTTTGCCGCAGGGTCAACCCCTGGCCGACCAGATTGTCGCCATAGGCGTTGAAAACCCGTTCGATCCGGGTGGGCGCCACCGGGAAGGAGAACACCAGGCGGCTCAGCCCCGGGTACTCCTCGCATACCCGCCAGCACTCGTCGGCCCACAGTCGTAGCGTCCGGCGCCAGGGCCAGCCCGGTTCCGGGAGCGCAATGCTCTCCCCCGCCGCGTCCAGGCAGGCCAGCACCAGCTCCTCGCGGGAGGGGAAGAGCCGGTAGAGCGCGGTGGTGACCACGCCGAGCCGCTCGGCCACGGCGGACAGCGTGAACCGGTCGATGCCCTCGGCGACCGCGGCGGCAACGGCGTCCGCAGCGGTGAAGGCGGGCTTGCGTCCGACCCTCCGGCCACCGGGCACCGGACCTCTGCCCATCACCGGCGAGGAGTCCTGCACCGGCTCAGGCTAGCGCAGCGCGCCCGGTCAGTTGCCAGCCCGCAGCGCTGTGCAGGTGTCCCCAGAACCGGGCGTAGGTGCCGCTGCTGGCGAGCAACTCCTCGTGGGCTCCCTGCGCCTCGACCCGGCCGTCCTCGGTGAGTGCGACGATCTGGTCGGCGGCGGCGATGGTGTCCAGCCGGTGGGCGATGATCAGGACGGTCGCCTGCCGCCGCAGCCGCTCGACGGCTGCCACGACGTGGGCCTCGTTCTCCACGTCGAGCGCGGACGTGGCTTCGTCCAGCAGCACGATCGGCGACTGCTTGAGCAGCGCGCGGGCGATCGCCACCCGCTGGCGTTCGCCGCCCGACAGCGCCCGTCCGCCTTCGCCGACCCGGGACGCCCAGCCGTCCGGCAGTCGCTCCGCGATCTCGGTGACGCCGGCCAGGTCGGCCGCCTCGCGGATCTCCTCGTCGGTGGCGTCCTCCCGGCCGACCGCCACGTTGGCCGCCAGGGTGTCGTCGAACAGGTAGACGTCCTGGAAGACCATGGAGAGCTGGCCCATCAGTTGCTCGGTGGTCTGTTCGGTGACCGGACGTCCGCCGACCCTGACGGTGCCGGAGTCGGCGTCGTAGAACCGGCTGACCAGGCGGGCGATGGTGGTCTTGCCGCTGCCGGACGATCCCACCAGCGCGACCATCGAGCCGGCCGGCACCGACAGCGACACGTTCCGCAACACCGGTCCGGCGTCGGCGGCGTAGCCGAAGCTGACGTCCCGCAGTTCGATCGTCCCTGGCGCGGGTAGGTCGGCGGGCGAGGTGGGTTCAGGCAGCGGCTTGGCGGTGAGCACCTCGTCGATCGTGTCCAGCAGAGGACGCCGGGATTCCAGCGACATGGCGCTCTCGGTGATGGTCGACAGTGTCGAAGTGAACCGCAGCGCCAGGCCGATGAAGGCCAGCGCCGGGATCGGCGCCAGCGTGCCGGAGACAGCCAGCGAGCCGGAGATGGTGATCAGCGCAACGATCACCCCCTGGGTCACCGCACCGCTCAGCAGCATCCCGAAGGTCTCGATCCACTGCGCCCGGACCCTGGCCGACCGGGTGTCCTCGAGCGCGGTGCGCAGCGGCGGGAAGTCATCGCTGCGACCGCAGGAGCGCAGCGCTCCCTGGCACTGCGCGTACTCCACGATCCGGTTCGCCAGGTTGACCTCCTGGGGCTCGTGGAGGGCGCTGCCCCGGCGCATGAAGTGGGTGGACACCAGGGTGATCAGCACGAACACCGGTGCCGAGACGGTCAGCACCAGGCCGAGCAACGGGTTCCAGACCCAGGCGGCGACCGCGATGACCACGGCCGACGTGAGGCGGCTGATCAGCGGGCCGGCCATGTGGGCGAAGATCTCGCCGGCGGACATCAGCTCCGCCGAGACCATCCGGGACAGGCGGCCGGAGATCGGCCGGGCGAACCAACCCAGCGGCTGCTTGGCCACCTGGTCGCCGATCAGGCGGTGGATGCTGTGGAGGAAATCCAGCGCGACCCGGTAGGTGAGGCGCTGCTGCAGATAGTTCAGCCCGAAGCAGGTCGCCGCCAGCACCGAGAACACCCACAACCAGCCGACAGCACCCAGACCCCAGACCGGCGCACCCGAGGCCAGGGAGCTGATCGCCGGCAGCAGTGCCGCCAGCGCGAGGCCCTCGATCAGGCCGACCAGGGCCGCGGCCCACAGCGCCGGACGTAGCGCCTCGGGGCGCGAGATGGTCCGCTGCAGCCGGGGCAGGATGTCGATCAGCGGGAGCTTCATGCGTCCACACCTCCGAGCTGGTCCTGAGCTTGTCGAAGGGCCTCGCCCCGAGTTCGTCGAAGGGTGGCCGTGGTCGCCTCCCAGAGCCGGGCGTAGCCGGGTCGGTTCATCAGTTCCTGGTGCGCGCCGGTCGCCACCACACGGCCCGCTTCCACCAGGACGATCTGGTCGACGCCCTTGATCACTTCGGGCCGGTGCGCGATCAGCAGCACGGTCTTGCCGCGCACCAGGTCGGAGAGCGCCTGCTGGATCTGGTGCTGGGATTCGGGATCGGTCAGCGCGGTGGCTTCGTCGAGGATCAGCACCGGCGCGTCCACCAGAATCGCCCGGGCGATCGCGATCCGCTGCGCCTGACCGCCGGAGAGACCGGTGTCGGCGCCGTAGACGGTGTCGAACCCGTGGGGCAGCTGCTCGATCTCGTCCAGCACCCGGGCGGCCCGGGCCGCCCCCCCGCTCTGGTCGTCG
>JAEXCA010000003.1 GCA_023393755.1 Actinomycetes bacterium
CGACCGGCTCACCTACGACGCCACCATCATCGAAACCGGCACCACCAGCTACCGCCTCGCCCACACCCGCGCAGGTGGGGCCAACTCAAGCCGCCCTAGTGGGGCCAAGTCGAGTTGACATACTCACTGGCCGGAGCTACAGGGCGCGATAGACTCGGCGTCCACGCCGGTCGACGTGCTGGCGGTCGACCCGATCGAGGCCGACCGGACGCTCCACGCGCTGCAGGTCACTGCGGGCTCGACGCTGGGCGCGCTCGCCTACAACTGCGGCGGCCTTCTGATCGACCACGGATGGCTTCGAATCCTCGGTGGCGGCACCGATCAGCTGCCGAGCCTGGCATCGGCCAACGGGCTTGGCGATCCATCCGCCGCGCCCGGTCCACCCCCGTTCCTGATCGTCGCGTTCGATGTGCTCGCAGGACGCTTCGCGATCGACGGCGGAGGGCTCGGTGTCGCTCCTGGAGAGGTCTGCTACTGGGGCCCGGACACCCTCGAGTGGGAGTCGCTCGGGATTGGTCACACCGCTTTCGTGAACGCCTTCCTGCAGGGTGCCGCGACCGAGTTCTATGCCTCGTGGCGCTGGCCCGGCTGGGAAGCCGAGCTCGGCAGTATCGGGACCGACCAGGGGCTGTCGCTCATGCCGCCGCCGTTCACTGCCCAAGGATCCAACCTTGCCGAGGTCTCGCGCCGCCCGGTGCCGTTCGCTGAACTGCTGTCCTTCTATGACGAGCTGGCCGACCAGGTGAAGAACCTCCGGCCGGGTGAAACCTTCCGGCTGGCCACGGACTGAGCGGCCTGCTCCCGGCAACGTCCTGCTTGCGAGGACTCCGCGGCCGCGACCCTTACAGATCCTGGCTTCGCGCAGCCACGACGCTCATGTCGGGCATGACTACGTCCGAAACTGCCAGGGCGATCGCAACCACTCACGGCACCGCCGCCGTGGACTCCATCGACCACTACGGGAACAGGCGACAGCGGGTCGAGCGGCTGGTTTCCGCGTGGAATCAAGGGCCTGGCGGTGCTGCCGAATCGGTTGTCGTGTCCGATGACCCACTGACTGAGGTGTCGACAGAGCCAAGGAGACGCGCTCGAACACGGCTGACCGACAAGGAAGTGGACGCTATGCGAACAGCCCGCACCAGCGGCGTGAGCGTGACAGCACTCGCAACTCGGTTCGGCGTGCACCGCGGCACCGTCTGGGTGAAGACGCGTGGCCAGTGAGTCTGGTGGTGCTGCTACATACCAGCTGGACCCATGACAGCCACCGTCTTACCCCTGCGGCAGTCGTGCGAGGATCATCTGCCCAGCGGCGGACTCGGGAGTAGTGAGACAACTGTTCGACCCGTCGCTCCATCGACCTGACCTTCTGTATGCAGCGAGGCTGCCTCGCCAAGGGGAGCACGGCTCGTCGCGGTCTGGAACAGGTTGAGTGGTGCCCGACACTCTCCCGCCAACACGGCGTTGTCCACGCCCTCGCCTTCGAGAAGCTCCACAGCCCGCGGCAGCAATGACGGCTGCTCCAGGACTTTGACTTGCCCAGGTTCGCTCCGCCGCCACCCTCGCGCGGAAACGGTCATCATCGCGTTTCGGTAGGCAACGTCGCCGAGCGCCCCGAGACGACGGGCGCGGAACAGAAGGGCTTGCATGCTGACGCCCCACTGTTCCTTAAGGCGGGCGAGATCTGCCCATGCACTTGCGTTGATTGCGCGCGGCAACAGTGGCCCGAGTTGCTCAGCAGGCATCAACAGCTCGGAGGCGAATCGGTTGGCTTGCTCTTCCACTATCCGCCCCCCCGGCTCGGCATCGGCGTGCATAACGAGGTGTCCAAGCTCGTGCGCCAGATCGAATCGCTGTCGGTAGTAGTCCTGCTTCAGAGGATTCAAGACCACGATCGGTCGTCTGTCGCTGTCGAATGAAAACGCGTCAACCGATGAGCCTTTGGCCGGGCTGAAAACCACTAGAATGCCGTGATTCTCGACGAGCCGTAGCAGGTGGCCGATAGGGCCGTCACCCAGGTCCCACCGCTCACGTACGAGTTGGGCCGCCTGCTCGGGACCGTCGCCATCAAGGTCTTCTGCGTCGATTGGAAAGGGTGACAAGTCGACGTCGGGGAACTCGACGTGGCGTTCCAGTCCAGCAGCGATACCAAAGGCCAACTGCCCGTAGGCGAGGGCTTGGTCTCTGGCAAGTTGCGAAGTGGATCGCAGGGACCGGAAGTGTGGTGAGCCTGTTGGCGCGGCCACGGTCTCCGCAGCAACGGTGAAGAATGAAGGCTCCACTCCAAGCCGAAGAGACAGTTGAGCAACGGTCGGTCCGCTAGGGCGCCTGGTTCCCTGCTCCCATCCGGTGACCGCCGACGGGCTCATGCCGACAGCCTGCGCTAGCTCGCTCTTGCGAAGGCCCGCTAGATGGCGCGCAATCGTCAAGCGGGCACCATCGAACAGGACGGAAGCGTCAGCTGCGCTCATTGCGCCGGTCATCGCTGCCCTTCGACAGTCTTGCTCTGGTCGCCATGCTTGCGCAGGCGAACTGGCGCGTCGGGGACGGTGTCAGGGCCAGCCGGTCGTGGGGCATCTTGGCGACCGCCCACGAGAGGCGGTCCGGCGAGCAGGTTCTCGTACCAATACCAAGCGTTGCCACCACCGTGGTTAATCTGGGGACGACCGAGTACTAGCTCACGTCGCTGGCCGACGGCGTCCAGCGTGTGTGCGACAACTAGCGTGTCGACGTCAAGCACTTCGTCGTGGAGAGCCTCAAGTCCTCCCACCTCGTCGGGAGCCATATCGTCGAACAGCGTAGGCGGCGGCTCCGGGTTCGCCTGCTTGGCAACGGCTTGCTTCGTCGCACTCTTTCTGGGCCAAGGCAGCGAGTCAATCTTCCCGAAGGCGCAAGATGCAAGCAGAAACCGCATGTCACCTACCACCCAGCCCGGGCTGTGATTGAGGTCTGCTCGCCGAACAAGGTCGGGCACCACCGTTGGCATCGTGGCGATGTCCTTCTCAGTGAGCTCGACCCTGACAAGATCGAGACCAGTCGAGGCATCATCTCCGGCCTGCAGTGCGTACCTGCCACAGGAGAAGACCCGGTCGAGGCGGTCACGGAACAGTACGAAGCGGGTGCTGCCAAGCCAGGCCGCGTCGTGGCCAGCGTCCTCCGAGTAGTCGGCGAGGGTCCTGGCGACGGCTGAACCATACGCCCAGCGCACGCCGTCCAGAACCCTGGACTCTTCCAGCCGGGCAATGAGGTCTGTCTGCTCAGTCACAAGAGCAGACTACACCCCAATCCAGTATTTGATGTTCCATGCTTCACTCTCGGGCGTGTCACGTGCACTGCAATGCACTCGCGGCACTCCCCGGCTGGCGGGTCGGGCAGCTGCCCCGATCCCAAACCTGGCTGCTGCGCTGACCACAGGTAGTCCGCCTCCAGACCCCAGGCGCCCTGCCGTCGTGCTGGGTGCAAGGCTTCGTATACTCCTTCTCCTCTCGATGACACCCCACTTGTAGTCGAGCAATCCGCGGGTCGTGAACCCTCTGGCGCCGCGGCAGGGCGGCGGGCCTTCGTGTCTACGGGCGGGTGCTGTCGATGAAGTCGGTCAGGGCGTCGAGTCGGTGTGCCCAGAAGAGCGTTAAGCCCCGGGCCTGCGCATTTTCAAGGTTGTGAATCTTGAACACCCCGGACAGAACCGCGGCGGGGATCACGGTCGCAGTGCCGAACTCCTTGATCCACACCTCGGCTTTCGCTGCCGCGTCGTTGTTCAGCCTCTTGACGCTGTTGGTCGAAGAGTTGGAGACCTTGCACTCAACGGGAAGTACCCTGCCGTCCCAGAGACGAACGATCAGATCGGCTTTTCGACCTCCGAAGTCGCTCTCGCGACAGAACTCACCCATGCCTGGGAAGTGAGAGATGTTGTGAATGGCTCGGGTCGGAACCTGCGTGAAACCGTTCTGCTTGAGTACCTCGGCGACGGCCTCCTCCTGTTCGTCTTTGGCTTCGTTCCGTCGTGCTGTTTGGACTCTCTGAGTCGCGATCATCGCCGCCGTCGCGATCACGGCTACCTCGCGCTCCGCATCGGTCGGCTCCCGGTCCTCGCCGATCCAAGGGAACCTGATGCGATCCAGCCCGAGCAAGACAGTGTCGACAACGAGCTTTGCCATATCGGGATCGCGCGACAACCGAGTTCGAGCCAGACTCACGCCATCGCCGGCGAGCTCTTTCAGGTCATCCGCACTGATCGGTGGACCTGCGAGGTATCTGACTGCCGTAAGCACGTCGGCCTGTGAGAGTTGCTCCGCGGCCTGGGAGCAATGATCAGAACCTGTGGATCGGTCCTCGGCGGGGTGGCGTGGAGTAGGCGTACCTTCCCGGGGATGATCTGAAGTCCAGATAGCTCTGATCAGGACCGGCGTTGGCGCGCTGGTTCGGGAAG
>JAEXCA010000073.1 GCA_023393755.1 Actinomycetes bacterium
CCGACAGCGAGCCATAAGCTCGCGGCGGGCCAACGACCCTTCGAGACTCGCGCTTCGCGCGACCTCAGGGATCGTTGGTCAGAAGCCGTGGCGGAGGCGGCTTTCCTGCTCCTGGGCGCGGAACAGGTTGAACCTGGGCAGGAACTTCTCCCAGTCGATGGCGTGGCCGTCGATCTCGGGGCCGTCGATGCAGGCGTGCTTGCGAACCAGCCGGTCGCCCTCGGTGACCGGCACCATGCAGGCGCCGCACATGCCGGTGGCGTCCACCATGATCGAGTTCAGGCTGGCCACCGTGGGCACCCCGTAGGGCTTGGTGAGATCGGAGACCGACCGCATCATCAGCGGCGGGCCGATGGTCACCACCTCGGCGATCCGGCGGCGCTTGCCGCGGCCATTGCGCTCGGCCTGCAGCATGTCCTCCAGCGGGGCGGTGACGAAGCCCTGAACGCCGAACGAGCCGTCGTTGGTGGCGTAGATCACCTCGAGTTGCTTGCCGTACTCGGCCTGCAGCCGGCCGATCCGCTCGTCCGGGGCGTCCCAGAACATCAGGTCGGCGGTCCGGAAGCCGGAGATCAGCGTGACGTGGTTACCCAGCCGCAGGTGCTCGCGCATGATCGGGTAGACCGGCGGCAGGCCGAGCCCGCCAGCGGTGAACACCACCGTCTGGTCGTCGCCGTACCGCTCCAGCTCACTGGGCCGACCGAGCGGGCCGGCGATGCCGGCCAGCGCCTGTCCGACAGTCATCTCGTTCATCGACAGGGTGGTGGTACCCATCCCCTGGACGACCAGGGTGACGGTGCCAGCCTCGGCGTCCCAGTCGGCCAGGGTGAGCGGGATCAGCTCGCCCTTGGGCTCAATCAGCACCCGGACGAACTGGCCGGCCCGGGCCGTGCGGGCGATCACCGGCGCGCGGACGGTGAACTCCTCGATGCCGAAGCTGAGGTGCTGCTTGGCGACGATGACCGGCAGTTCGGCGGCCATGTCGGTGTAGGCGGACGCCTTGGTGACCTTGTCGATCACCTCGGCCGGGTCGCATTCGCCCAGCGTGCCGATGATCTCCCGCGCGGCGGACTGGCCGTCGCCGGCGGCCCGGATCGCGGTCGAGCCGCCGCGGGCGGCATCGCCGCCGGTGTACACGCCGGACAGCGAGGTCTGCTTGGAGGCATCGTCCGGCTGCTCGATGGTGCCGTACTTCGACACCTCCAGCCGCGGCTCGGAATCCTTGATGATCGGGTTGGCGGAGTTGCCCAGCGCCATGATGACCAGGTCGGCGTCCAGCTTCTCGGTCAGCCCGGTCGGCAGCGGACGGCGCCGGCCGGAGGCGTCCGGTTCGCCCAGGCCCATGGTTTCGCAGATCGCGCTGGTGACGAAGCCCTTCTCGTCGCCGGTGAACTCCACCGGGGAGCGCAGCACGGCCAGCTCGATGCCCTCCTCCAGAGCGTGTTCGAGTTCCTCGACCCGGGCCGGCATCTCGGCGCGAGTGCGGCGGTAGACGATGGTGACGTGGCCGCCCAGCCGACGGGCGGTGCGGGCGGCGTCCATAGCGGTGTTGCCGCCACCGATCACCAGGACGTGCTTGCCCTTGACGAACGGCAGCGGGGTCTCGCGTTCGGTCTTGTGAGCCTGCATCAGGTTCACCCGGGTGAGGAACTCGTTGGCGCTCATCACGTTGAGCAGGTGCTCGCCGGGGACGTTCAGGAAGCGGGGGAGACCCGCCCCGGAGCCGACGAAGACCCGGGCGAAGCCGGCCTCCTTCAACTGTTCCAGGGTGGCGGTCTTGCCGACCACGAAGTTGGTCACGAACCGGCCACCGAGCAGCCGGATCTTGGCCACCACGTCATCGATCAGCTGGTTGGGCAGCCGGAACTCCGGGATGCCGTAGCGCAGCACGCCGCCGAGCTCGTGGAAGGCCTCGAAGACGGTGACCGGGAAACCCTCCTCAGCCAGCAGGTAGGCGGTGATCAGCCCGGACGGACCGGAGCCGACGATCGCCACCGGCGGCTTGGTGGCCAGCAGCCAGGGATCGCGGACGTGGGCGAACCGGCGGGTGGTGGCGTCCGGATCGGCCAGCTTCTCCCACTCCGGCAGGAACCACTCCACCTGGCCGATGGTCATCGCCTGCTTGTGGATGCACATCCCCTGGCACTGCAGTTCCTGCGGGCAGACCCGGCCGGTGACGTTCGGCAGCGGGTTGCACTTCTCCAACAGTTGTAGAGCCTCGGTGAACCGGCCGTTGCCGAGCAGTTCGAACATCTGCGGGATGTGGATCCGCACCGGGCAGCCACCCTGCGGTTCGCGGTGGCCGGCCAGCAGCACCCCCAACTCGCAGGGTGCTTCGGCGCACTGCTTGTCGCGCAGCGCCTCGAGCCAGACGAACATCTCCACGTCGCGGCGGGTGTAACCCAGATCCATGTAACCCAGGTAGCCCTTGTTGACCAGCTCGAAATCCTCGCAGCGGTCCGCGGGTTCCCTGATGTACGGCGGGATCGCCGAGCCCGCCGGCCAGTTGAGCGACAGGCCGGCGAACATCGGATAGCGATCCGAGAGGTGAGCGTCCAGGGCGCGGATGAAGGCCCGCTTCTTGCCCACCGGCAGCCGCCACAGGAAGCGCATCATCACCCGGGCGGCGTCGTCGTCGCGGGAAAGGACGTCCCACACCGCGTTGATGAACTCGGCGGAAAGCTCCGGCTGCTGGAACTCCCAGGCCACCGCCTCCATGCCGTCCACGGTGAACAGCTCGCGGAAGGAGCGGGGGTCAGCGCTCAGCCGGCGTTCCAGCAGGCCCAGCTGGTTGACGAACGAGATGCTGCTCATTGGATGATCTCCGCGTCGCAGGTGGCCTTCACCCGGGCGATCCTGGCGGCCAGTTCGGGCGTCACCTCCAGGTTGTCCAGGCTGCCTTCCCGCATCCGGCCGACGGTCTGCGGTTTGCCGTCCACCACGACGGTGGCCTTCTCGAACAGCTGCGGCAGTTCCTGGTAGCAGGTGGCGCAGTCATTGCACTTCGGCAGATCCTCTTCGGCCAGCCAGATCGGACGCTCCGCGACCGCGGTGGCTGCCGCCGGGGCGACAGGAACCGCCATCGGCCCGCCCACCCCCAGGCCGAGCTGCAGCGGTCCACCCACCGGTGCGCCGCTGGAGGTGGCCAGGTCGGCCATTGCCTGGGCGATGGTGTCCAGCGAGGCCTCCCGGGCGTCCACCGCCTCGGCGTACTGCGCAGTGAGCGCCTCCAACTCGGTGCGATGGGCGGCGGTCAGCGCGGCTTCGCTCTGCCCGGCCAGGAACTGCAGCAGCTGCCAGTGCCGCTTGCGTTCCTCGACCAGGTCGACGATTGCCGCCGAGCAGGCCATCTTCACCAGCTGCTTGCGCCGATCGGTGCTGTAGACGAACGGGATCTTGCCCACCCGCTGCTCCGGCGCCAGGTCGATGAACTCGGCGATCGGGACGGCCGCCGCCTCCTCGTGGACGGCCAGCCAGCGGAACTGCTTGGCGAACCGGACCTCGCCCAGGGCGAAGTCGGCCGGGGTGAGCGGCACGGTCATCAACTGCAGGGTGCGGGTCTCGTCCAGGTAGTCCAGGGTGAGGGTGGTCCACAGCTGGTCGACTGCCGGGTTGCCATCCAGGCTGAACCGCTCGGCCAGGGTCCGTCCCTTGCGGGGATCGTGGACGAACAGCGGGCTCATCCGGCTCTCCACGGCGAGGCGGGAGCGGGCATTGGCCAGATCCTCGGCCATGCCGTTCTCGGTGTCACAGGGGGCGTAGGTGACCATCAGCGAGGCGCCGTCATTGAAGCCGAGCATGTCGACGGTCGCCCGCAGGAAGTGGCCGTGGAAGGCCGCCGCGGTCGAGGCGACGAACACCCCGGGGTGGAAGACGGCCAGCAGACCGAGCTCCTTGCGGGATTCCCGCTTGCCGGTGTGGGTGCCGCCGAACCGGGCCAGGTCGGCGTCCTGGCCGCGGAAGCTCGCGGTGGAGGCCTGGCCGCCGGTGTTGGAGTAGCCGCCGGTGTCCAGCACCAGGGACTTGATCGGGGTACCGGAGGCGAGCACCCGCGACATGGCGCCGAAGCCGATGTCGAAGGCGGCGCCGTCGCCGCTGATGGTCAGCACCGCCGGCATCAGCGCCCGCTCGGCCTCGGTGAAGTCCCGCCACGACAGGGTGCGCAGCGCGGCGTCGTGGACGGCCGGGTTGTAGCTGCCGGAGAGTTCCAGCTTGGCCACCCGCAGCGCGCGGACCTCGTCCACCAAGGCGGAGACGATGCCCTCGTAGATGCCGGAGGCGAGCGGCTGGGCATCCTGGAACAGGCCGTTCACCCACGGGTCGAGGTAGGGCGAGAACGGCATGGTCGAGGCGTAGACGCTGGAGCAGCCGGTGGAGTTGGCGATCACCGTCGAGGACGGGCCGTTGCCGGTCGGGCCGGACTCGTACAGGTACAGCCGGCGCTCGAGTTCGGCGACGGTGGCCTCGACCCGGCGGGCCCGCGGGCTGCCGGCCGGGACAGACTCGAGCAGGTTGCGCAGATCCTCGATGGTCGCGTCCAACTCCAGCAGGTGGTTCTGCCGGTCGAACTCGCCCAGACTCCGGCTGAGCGCGGTCACCAGGTGGATCGCGGTCACCTCACCACAGCCTCGGCAGGCGCCGTGGCCGCCGGTGATCGAGTAGTAGGAGTCACGGGCCAGCAGCAGCCGCTTCAGGTCACCCGCCGGGGCGGTCGCGTCGGCGGTCAGCCGGGCCGGGGTGTCGGGCAGCTGGGTGAGCCGGGCGAACCGGGTCTCCAGCATGCCGAGCAGCACATCGTCCTGATCGGCCGGCGCCAGCGCGTCCGGGCCACAGACGTCGATGCACTGCAGACAGCCGGTGCACTTCCACGGATCCACCACCGCCGAGAACAGCACGCCGCTACCGGGGGACTGCTTCTCCATGGCGTCGAACAGCGGACGGGTGCGGGCGACTGGGAAGGCGACCAGCGCCTCGATCACCGCGTCCACGTCACGGGCCAGCACCCGCTTGGGCGGCAGCATCTCGGTGGCCTGCCGAGCCAACGCCGGGAAGTCGGACGCCGCGGAATCGGCCAGGAACAGCCGGCGGATCTCCAGCGCCCAGTCGGTGACCAGTTCACGGACCCGGGCCCGCGCGGTCTCCGGCAGATCGGTGGCGTCGATCGCCGCGTGCAACAGGTCGCCGAGTTCGTGGCCGGTGTTCGGGATGGCATTGTCCGGACAGGCCAGCGCGCACTCCATGCAGGCGGTGCAGGCGTCCGGGCTGAACACCGGCAGGGTGCGCCGGAACAGGCCCTTGTTCTTGTCCGCACCGGTGCCGACCGGCATGAACAGGCCGGTGCCGGGGATGACGGGCGCCTCGTCGATCGTGCCCTCGCGGAACGGCTTGGCGACGATCTCCTCGAAGTAGCCGGGGTCGAACAGTCCGGTGGCGCGTTCCTTGCCCACCGCCGGGGTCATCAGCGCCGAGAGCGGGACGGACGCCCGCTCGGTGATGGAAGAGGCCTCCAGGGCCTCGAAGGCCGGGTCGGCGTAGTCGACCGCGATGGCCTGCATGCCGTCGCGGATCACAGCCATATTGCCCTCGACCACCGAGAGGCCCTTGCGGCCGAACTTCTTCTGCAGCTCGGCCTTGACCTCATCCTCGACCACCTCGAGGTTGGCGCCGCGGGAGACCCGCTCGACGTGGCCGATGATCGCGCCGATGAACGCCATGCCCATCATCCGGGTTTCGAGTTCGGGGTTGGGGGCGTGCTTGCGGGCGACCGCGAAGGCGTCCAGCACGAAGAACCGGATATTGCGTTCCCGGATCGCCCGGCGGGCGAAGGCGGGCAGGCTCGCCCACACCTGCTGCGGGTTGCCGGTGGATTGCAGGATCAGGGTGCCGCCGGGCACCAGGCCCTTCAGCGGGTTGGAGTGGGCGAACACCTGGTGGTCAGGGCAGACCACGACCTCGACGTCCTCGAGTTCGGCGTTGGTGAGCAGCACCGGTTCGGGGGAGAGGGTGATGTAGAAGTTGGTTGGCGCGCCGGACTTCTCCGAGCCGTACTTGGGGGCCGACTTGGAGTGCAGTTCCAGCATGGAGGCCAGGATGTCGGTGAGCAGCTTGCCGGTGGCGATCGTGCCGTAGCCGCCAACCGAGTGGAACCGGATCCGCAGCGCACCCTCGGGCAGCACCACCGGGTTGGGTTCGGTGGTCAGCGCCATCAGTTCGGTCTCGGGGTAGGCCGCCCGCAGCCGGTCCTGGATCTCGGCCACCGCCGGGGTCGGGTTCTGGATAAAGAACTGCGAGCCCAGGTAGATCAGGCCGGGGCCGTCCTCACTGGCCATCTGCTTGGCGGCGGCGACCAGATGGCGGGGCTGGACGTCGTGTCCGCCCAGGCCGAAGATCGCGGTGGTGAGCCGGGGGAAGGCGCGGGCGTGGTACAGCGCCTGGGTGACGAACCGGGTGAGCGCGGTGTCGTCGGAGCGTTCGAGAATGGTGACCGCCTTGGCATTGCCGATCGCGGCGACCAGCTCGGCCTCCGGGAAGGGCTGCAGCAGCTTGACCGACACCACGCCGACCTTGAGGCCGAGCGAGCGCAGGTAGGGCAGCACGGCGCGGACGTCATCGGTGATCGAGCCCATCCCGACGAAGACGTAGTCGGCATCGGCGGTGTCGTAGGCGACCACGGGGGAGTACTCGCGTCCGGTCAACTCGGCGTACTCGGCCATCGCCCGGCGAACCAGCTCGGGGACGGCGTTGGCGAAGTGGGTGCGGTGGTCGGCGGCGCCGGCCTGGAAGTCCGGCTGGTTCTGCACCGGGCCGGTGAGACCCGGGTTGTGCGGGTCGACCAGCGCCGGGACCAGCTGGCGGGTGCCCTTGCGCCAGGCGCCCAGCCACTGCCGGCGCCACTGGCCGTGCAGGTCGGCGGGCAGCCAGGCCAGGGTCTGCTCGACCAGGGTGCCGGCGTCGTCGGCCTCGACCTGCTCAGCCTGGCTGGTGAGCATGGCGCGCAGCGCGGCCAGGTCGTCGGCCAGGATCGCCGCGGCATGCCGGTCGAGGTACTGGTTGAGCTGGAAGACCCGGCCCTTGGCGCCGAACAGCAGTTCCTGGGCGACGGTGGGGCAGTCGATCCGTCCGGCCGGATCGCCGAGGTACTCGGCCAGCAGTTCCGGCTCGGGCAGCAGCGCCTCGCTCATCATGTGGCTGGTGGCGAAGCCGTC
Source organism: Actinomycetes bacterium (assembly GCA_023393755.1). Classification (GTDB taxonomy): domain Bacteria; phylum Actinomycetota; class Actinomycetes; order Propionibacteriales; family Propionibacteriaceae; genus Propionicimonas. The sequence goes on from JAEXCA010000073.1 coordinate 7,206, forward strand.
CATCGCGTTGGCGACCGGGATCAGCGACAGCGCCGAGGCCCGGTAGGAGATCGCCGCCAGGTCAGCAGCCTCCTGCGGATTGGAGCCGAACAGGATGGTGTAACCGGTCGGCAGCAGGGCGTAGACGTCGTCGTGGCCGGCCATCACATTGAGCGAATGTCGGGTGACCACCCGGGCGGCGACCTGCAGGACGAAGCCGCCGATCTTCTTGCCGACCGTGACGTAGTGCGACTCCAGGCCGTACAGGATTCCCTGGCTGGAGGAGGCGTTGGAGATGAAGTTCCCGCCGGTCAGCGCCGCGCCAAGGGCGCCGCTCTGCGCGGAGTGCTCGCCCTCGGTCTCGACGAAGAACGGGTGCCTGCCCCAGACATTGAGCTGCCCCTCGGCGCGGGCCGCCTCGAAGAGCTCGGAGATCTCGGTCGAGGGGGTGATCGGGTAGCCGATCACACCACCGCAGACGTGCTTCATCACGTGCGCGATGGCGCCGTTTCCATTGATGACTTCCGGAGTGCCGGGGAACCGCGGCTGAGTGGTCATGTACGTGTCCTGTCGAGTGCCACTTCGCCGCGCCAACGCTGAACGCGGCTTGACAGCATTCTCGTCCGGGGCCACTCAGCCCGTGCTGAAATCGAATAAGAGGAACGAAATGGACCGTATTTCCCTTTTAGCCAGTGGAATGTTGGCTATTTTCCGGTGCGGCCGTCAGCGGAAGGCCTCCTCGTAGACGGACCGCAGTTCCGGGGTGTCGGGACCGGACAGGCCGCAGAGCGCGATCTGCGGTGTCACGCCGGTGGATGCGTCCGTGACGGTGATCAGGTAGCTGCCGCCGGCCTCGAAGCCGAAGCCGGAGTGGTCGCCGTCGGCGAGCTCGTGCCCGGCCACCTCGACCACCTCCCCGGGGGCGCCCTTGAAGGGTTCGGTGACCTTGAGGGTGACCAACTCGTCGGTGACGGTGCTCACGGTGGCGGCGAAGGCGAGGTCGCCGTCGTCCAGCAGGTCGGCGCTGATCATCGGGCAGGTGCCGGCGATGCCGGGGTCGCTGCCCAGTTCCAGGCGGAGGGCTGCCGATGTGGCCGGGGTGAGGGCGTTGACGGCGATGAAGGCCGCCGCGGCGAG
>JAEXCA010000076.1 GCA_023393755.1 Actinomycetes bacterium
GCGGCGGGGGGCGGGCCGCGACCGTTGGGACTGCCCGGGCTGTGAGCTCACCCAGCCGGAAGCCTCCTACGTGGTGACGGACGGCTCGATCCGGCTGCCGGACGGGGAGTCGGTCACCCCGAGGCTCCGGGTGCCGGGGCGGTTCAACATCTCCAACGCCGCCTGCGCGCTGGCCGCAGCGGTGGAGTTCGGCGTGGACCCCGCGACCGCGCTGGACGGCATGGCCACGGTCACCGCGCCCGCCGGCCGCTACGCCACCGCCCGGTTCGGTGCCACCCGGGCCCGGCTGCTGCTGGCCAAGAACCCGGCCGGCTGGGCGGAGGCCCTGCCCCTGGCGGCCAGCGATCCGGTGGTGCTGGCGATCGACTCGGTCGCCGCCGACGGCAAGGACGTCTCCTGGCTGTGGGACGTCGAGTACGAACAGCTCGCCGGCCGGCGGGTGATCGCCGCCGGCCCGCGGGCCCTCGACCTGGCCGTCCGGCTGACCTACGCCGGGGTGGACCACACCGTCGTCCCGGAACTCGCCGACGCGCTCGCCGGCCACCCCGACCCGGTCGACGTGATCGCCACCTACACCCCCTTCCAGAAGCTGCTGAAGATGGCGGGGCTGCGATGAAGCCGGTCGAGATCGTCCTGGTCTACCAGTCGCTGCTGGGCATCTACGGCGACCGGGGCAACGCGATGGTGCTGCGGCAGCGACTGGCCTGGCGCGGCATCGAGGCCAGCCTGGTCGAGGTGGAGCCGGGCGATCCGGTGCCCGCCTCCGGCTCGGTCTACCTGCTCGGCGGCGGCGAGGACGCCGCCCAGGTGTCGGCCGTCCGCCGGCTGCGCGAGGACGGCAACCTGTTCCGGGCGATCGACGCCGGGGCGGTGCTGTTCGCGGTCTGCGCCGGCTACCAGATCACCGGCACCACCTTCACCATCGGCGAGCGGGACGAGGTGATCGAGGGCCTCGGCCTGCTCGACGTCACCACGCGGCGCGGTACCGAGCGGGCGGTGGGGGAGACGCTCAGCCGCTGGACGAAGCCGGACGGCAGCGAGTCGCTGATCACCGGCTTCGAGAACCATGGCGGGTTCACCACCCTCGGCTCCCGGGCGCGCCCGCTGGCCTTCGTCGAGGTCGGGGTCGGCAACGCCAACGACGGCACCGAGGGCGCCGTCCAGGGCAGGGTGATCGGCGCCTACCCGCACGGCCCGATCCTGGCCCGGAACCCCGAACTCGCCGACCACCTGCTGGAGCTCGCCCTCGACCGGAGCCTCGACCCGCTGCCCGATCCGGAACTGGACGAGCTGCGCCGCCAGCGGATCGCGGCGGTCCGGAAGGCCGGACGGCGCTGACCGGGCGGTGACCCTTCGGCGGCCCGGACGTCGCCGGCACCGGCGTCCGACGGGCCGGACCGGCGGCTTGACCTTCCCGTTGCTGGAGGCCCCACGGTGGTCCCGAGGACGAACCCGCGTCCGGTGAGGAGAGGATCATCCAGTGATGAACATCAGTGTGTTCGCCAGCGCGACCGGGCTGAGCGTCAAGACCCTGCGGTTCTACGACGAGCGCGGATTGCTGCCGCCCGCGGAGGTGGATCCGGCCACCGGCTACCGCAGCTACGCGGCCGGCCAATTGCGCCAGGCGAGGACCATCCGGCTGTTGCGGGCGGCCGGGATGCCGCTGGAACTGGTCGCGCAGGCACTGGCCGAACCCGACCGGCTGGCCGAGCTGGTGGGCGCGCACCGGACGCGACTGGCCGCCGAGCGGCAGCTTCAGGACCGGGCGCTGGCCATCGCCGACGACCAGGGCGCCGAAGCGCCGATCGAGATCGGCACCCGGGAGGTTCCGGCAACCCACTGGGCGGCGGTCGCCTACCAGCTCGACACCGAACTGGAGGAGGCCGACGTCGACGCCGCCAACGCGATCGCGAACCAGCGGCTGGGCCGGCTGTACCAGGCCCTCGCCGAGGCCGGCAACCCACCGATCGGGCAGTTCTGGACGGCGATGCCGCTGGCCGGCGTCCCGGGGCAGGTCACCGTCCGGCTCGCCTGGCCCATCGCCGGACCGCCACCGGTCGGGTTCGCCGTTGCGGACCTGGAGATCCGCCACGGCACCCTGCCGGCCCGGGTGGAGGCGTACGTCCGGATCTCCCAGCCGGACATCCTGGAGGCGGGCCGGCTGGACGACCTGCCCGGCGGGCCGCTGCCGGATCCGACCTGGATCGCCTTCGCCGAGTACTGCGAGGCCTCCGGCGCGGAGCCGCTGGAACTACGGCAGACCACCTTCGGGCAGTCCGACCGGGACTGGGAGGTCGAGTACGCCGCGACCCTGACCGAGGCCGCCGATCCGGCCGGACCCTGACAACGGGCGGCGGTCGCCGTGGAGGCGATTCGTCGATGGAGCCCAGGTCACCCGTGAGCCGGGATCCGGAGGATCCGGTCGTCCCCGGGGCCGGGCGAGCCGCGTCCGTCGGTGTTGTTGGTCAGCACCCAGAGCGAGCCGTCCGGGGCGACCGCCACGTCCCGCAGCCGACCGAACTCGCCGACGAACCGTTCGGTGGACGTGCTCGGATCGGTCAGCGGCACCTCGCGCAGCCGTTCCCCGCGCAGGTTGGCGATGTACAGCGTGCCGTCGAGTTGCGCCATCCCGCTCGGGCTGGCGTCCGAGGTCGCCCACTGCTGCAGCGGGTCGACATAGCCTTCGGCGTACGCGGCGCCCTCCGCCTCCGGCCAGCCGTAGTTGCCGCCGGCCTCGATCAGGTTCAGCTCGTCCCAGGTGTTCTGCCCGAACTCGGTGGCGAACAGCCGGCCTTCGGCGTCCCAGGCCAGCCCCTGCGGGTTGCGGTGGCCGTAGCTGTAGATCGGCGAATCCCCGAACGGGTTGTCCTCCGGCACCCCGCCTTCGGGGGTGAGCCGGAGGATCTTGCCGGCCAGGCTGTCGAGATCCTGCGCACGGTCGCGCTCCCCGGCGTCGCCGACCGTGACGTAGAGCAGGTCGTCGGGGCCGAAGGCGATCCGTCCGCCGTTGTGGTTCTGCGCCGACGGCAACCCGTCCAGGATGAGCTGGCCAGGGCCGAGACTCAGCCCGCCGGGCTCGCCGAGCAGGTCGAAGCGCTCGATCCGGTTGTCCTTGGCAGTGGTGTAGTAGGCGTACAGCCAGGTCTCGTGGACGGCCAGGCCGAGCAGCCCGCCCTCGCCGGAGGGTGCCGCGGCGCCGATCCGTCCGACCTCGCGGACCGAGCGGTCCGGGCCGATCTCGACGATCCGGGCGCTGTCCCGTTCGCTGACCAGGGGTGTGTCCAGGTAGAAGGCGATCGACCACGGTGCCGCCAGGTCGGCGGCGATGACCGGGTCGTCGGGTTCGGCGGCAGGGGTGGTGGCCGGTGCGGTCGAGGCGGAACTCGCGGCCGGGGAGGAACCGGGTGGCTCCGAGGGGGACGGGACGGG
>JAEXCA010000092.1 GCA_023393755.1 Actinomycetes bacterium
GCGGCGGGGGAGCCCAGCCGGGCTGCGGCCGTCCGGCCGGCCAGGTGCCGACGGGCTCGACCGCGGCGGCCATACCGGCCGGGGCGTAGCCGGGCGCGGGGTGAGCGGGTGCACCGGGCGGCGGGTACGTCGGGATGGGCTGCGCCGCTGGGTAGGGAGGTACACCCTGGCCCGGTGGGTGGGTGGGGAAACCCTGGGGCGGCGGATAGGTCGGATCGCCCTGGGGCGGCGGGTAACCCTGGGGCGGCGGCGGATAGCCCTGCGGAGGCGGCCAGCCCCCGGCGGGCGGTGTCGTCATGGGTTTGCCTGGGGCTTCTCGCCCTTGCCGAGCGCCAGCGCGACCACCAGGCCCAGTGCGAACGGCAGCAGCCAGCACATCACCTGGGCGGTGTTCGAGGCGGCCTCCCAGGCCCAGGGGAGGTAGAAGTCCTCACCCACCAGGTAGGAGCCGCCGACCATCACCACGATCGCGGCGGCCGTCCAGTAGAGCGCCCTCACCTGCCGCTGCCGGTGGACGATCCGGGTGGCCAGGGCGAAGGACACCCCCAGCATCACCACCGAGAGGCTGTTCAGCAGCGCGCCGAGCACCAGGGTGATCAGCACCGCTGGCGTGACACCGCGGACCACCTGCCCCAGGCTGACCTGCGGGGGCGGCTGGTACCGCTGGCTGGCGTCCGGCGGAGCGAACCAGGCCGGTGTGCCCGGTTCGGGGAAGGCCGGCGGGTTCACCGTGGCCCGTGCCTGGGTGGGCACCGGTGCGGCGATCGAGCCGGTGAAGGGTGCCGATCCGATGAAGGGCTGGTCGGGCGTCCAGGCCGGGCCGGCTCCCGCCGGGCCTCCCGGCACGGTGTGGGCCGCGCTCCAGGCCGTCGGGCTGGTGACGGCGGCGGTCACGACCTCGAAGGCCAGTTGCGGATCGCGGCTCGGCAGGGCGGCCGGGATCAGGGTGGTCAGGTCGGGCGTGGGCTGGCCCGGCGGGGTGAACGCAGGCTGCTCGCTCGGTGCGCCGGCGCTGGGATTGGGCGGCGGGGAGGCGATCTCCAGTGGCTCGGCGACCGGTTCGACGAAGGCATCCGGACGCACCGTGGGCGCGTACTCGGGCCCGTCCCGCCAGGTAGCCATGCCGACCATGCTAGACGACGACCGCCACGCCGCCTGGGCGGCGGGAAGGGAGGAGTCTTGACGAGCACCGCGTCAGCGGTGTGAGGAGCAGACGCGGTGACGACCGCCACGCCGCCCGGACTTCGACTCGTCCGCCGGAACGCACGACCTCAGCCGTCGATCACGCGACCACGGTGGCCGGGGCCTGACGGAGTGCGCCCCGGGAAGGCTTCCCGCTTCGGCAGAAGGCGGGCTCGAACGGTAGGCTGGCCAGAAGCGGTGGGGGAGCTTCCTCACGGCGCGAGTGACCCAGGAGTGAGGATCATGCCGGTCGGCAAGGTGCGCTACTACGACGCCGAGAAGGGTTTCGGGTTCCTGTCGAAGGACGACGGGGGCGAGGACGTCTATGTCCGCGCTTCCGCGCTGCCCGCCGGGGTCACGACGTTGAAGCGTGGCCAGAAGGTCGAGTTCGGGGTGATCGAGGGCAGGAAGGGTGAGCAGGCGCTCTCCCTCCGGCTGCTCGACGCGCCGGTTTCGCTGTCGAAGGCCCAGCGCAAGTCGCCGGAGCAGATGGCGGTGATCGTGGAGGACCTGATCAAGATGCTGGACGGAATCGGCGCGGGCTACCGCCGGGGCCGCCACCCCGACGCCAAGGTCTCCGGCAAGGTGGCCTCGGTGCTGCGCGGCGTGGCCGACGAACTGGAGCTGTGACCTTGCCGGCCACGATCGAACTGGACCGCGCCTGCGCCGAGGCGATCGACCTGGCGCGGGCGGCGGCGGTGCGCCGGGCGGGCGTCTTCGAGGTCGGCGAGCACCGCGGCGTGACCGCGGACGATACCCGGGTCGCCACCCACTACTTCGTCTGCGATCACCCGGCCTACCCCGGCTGGCTGTGGGCGGTCACCGTGGTCCGGGCTTCGCGGGCACGGGTGGTGACGGTCAACGAGGTCACCATGGTGCCCAGCGAGGGCGCCCTGCTGGCCAGCCCGTGGGTGCCCTGGTCGGAGCGGATCGGCGCCGGCGACATCACCCCCGGGGTGCTGCTGCCGTCGCCGCCGGACGACGTCCGCCTCGAGCCCGGCTTCACCGGGGGCGAGAGTGCCAAGGACGCAGATCCGGCCGAGTGGTCGCAGCTCCGCGCGGTGGTGGCCGAGCTTGGGCTGGGCCGCGAGCGGGTGCTCTCCCCGGTCGGCCGCGACCTGGCCGCCGAGCGGTGGTACAGCGGCGACAACGGCCCGGACAACGCGATGACCCAGCAGGCCCCCGGGCTGTGCGAGACCTGCGGTTTCTTCGTCGCGCTCGGCGGGAGGCTCGGCGACGTGTTCGGCGCCTGCACCAACGAGTTCTCGCCCTCCGACGGCGCGGTGGTCAGCCGGGATCACGGCTGCGGCGGACACTCCGATGCTCCCGAACCCCGTCGCGGGGTCGATCTCAGCCAGCCGATCTGGGACACCATCAGCGTCGACGAGGCACTGTGCGACTGAGTGCGGCACCCGGGGCTTCGACCGGCGGGCCGACAACTCACGGTCGTGGGCTGGAAGGTGGCACAGAGGGGGCCTTGAGGTCGCGCGTAGCGCAAGTCCCGGGTCGCGGGGGCTTCGAGACTCGGCCCTGCGGGCCGACCTCAGCCGTCGATGTCGTGACTTCAGCCGTTGATGTTGCGATCTCAGCTATCGGTGTTTGCGACTTCAGTCGTCGATGTCGTGACCTCGGCCGTTGATGTTGCGATCTCAGCTATCGATGTTTGCGACCTCAGTCGTCGATGTTGCCACCACGCGCGTTGATCGCGCGACTCCCTAGCCCTCGGGCGGCTCGGTCTCCGAATCGGCTGACTCCGACGGCAGTCCCGCCTTGCGGCGGCGGTGCTTCGTCCAGGCGATCGTCATGCCGACCGCACCGATCGCCACCCCGACCAGGCAGACGCCCAGCCACCATCCCTGGCCCGCCGATTCGAGCGCGGCCAGGTTCAGCCAGCAGGCCGCGCTGGCGATGCCGAAGCCGATCGTGCCCAGGGTCAGGATGCCGGCACCGTCGGGGTCGAGGGCCCGGACGGGGGCCTGGACCAGCAGCGGAGAGTGGTGGGCGGGTTCTTGCACGGACACCACCTTATGTGAGGGTCGGTGGCCCTACCATGAGGGCCATGTCAACAGCCTCGGCTCCGCCTGAAACATCTCCTGCTCCGACCTCCTCCTTTGACTCCTGGTTCGAACTGACCAAGCGTGGCTCCACCCTCGCCCGCGAGATCCGTGGCGGCCTGGTGACCTTCTTCACCATGGCCTACATCATCGTCCTCAACCCGCTGATCATCGGCACCGCCCCCGATGTCAACGGCAACCTGATCAACGGCATGTCCGCCAGTGCCGACGGTGCGGTACCGGCCTCCATCGCCAGCGTGGCCGCCGCCACCGCTCTGATCGCCGGCATCCTGTCGATCTTCATGGGCGCCTACGGCCGCTTCCCGATCGCGATGGCGACCGGCCTGGGCCTGAACGCCATGGTCGCCTACGTGATCGCTCCGAAGATGACCTGGGTACAGGCCATGGGCCTGGTCTTCTGGGAGGGCCTGCTGATCACCATCCTGGTGCTCACCGGCTTCCGCAAGGCGGTCTTCAACGCAGTGCCCCGGGTGCTGCGGGCGGCGATCTCGGTCGGTATCGGCCTGTTCATCGCGCTGATCGGCCTGGCCGACGCCGGCATCGTCCGGCCGGGCAACCCGCTGCTCCAGCTGGGCATCAACGGCAGCCTGCTGGGCTGGCCGATCGCGATCTTCGTGATCGGATTGGTGCTGCTGGTCGCGCTGTTCGTCCGCAAGGTGAAGGGTGCGATGCTGATCGCCATCCTGAGCGCCACCGTGCTGGCGGTGATCGTCCAGTCCGTTCTGCAGATCCCGGGCAAGTCGGCCGAGGTCGCCACCGGCTGGATGCTGAACGTTCCGGCCTTCGCCGGCTGGTCGCTGCCCGACCTGAGCCTGCTGGGCGTTGCCTTCCAGCACCCGGGCGAGTTCTTCTTCGGCGCCTTCACCGCCGCCGGCGGGCTGGGCGCGGTGCTGGGGGTCGTGCTGCTGATCTTCTCGCTGCTGCTGGCCGACTTCTTCGACACCATGGGCACGATCGTGGCCGTGGGCGCCGAGGGCAACCTGCTGCAGGAGGACGGCAACCCGCCCTACACCCAGGAGATCCTGATCGTCGACTCGGTCGGCGCCATGGTGGGTGGCCTGGGCTCGGTGTCGTCCAACACCTCCTACGTCGAGTCGGCAGCCGGCGTCGGTGACGGCGCCCGGACGGGTATCGCCTCGCTGGTCACCGGCGCGGCCTTCCTGCTCAGCCTGGTGCTGGCCCCGCTGGTCAACATGGTGCCGTCGGAGGCAGCCGCTCCGGCGCTGGTCTTCGTCGGCTTCCTGATGATGTCGCAGGTGGTGCAGATCGATTGGACGGATCCGGCCGAGGGCATCCCGGCGTTCTTCGCGGTGATCCTGATGCCGTTCGCCTACTCGATCACCACCGGGATCGGCGCCGGCTTCATCTTCTTCGTGCTGATCAAGGTGCTGCACGGCAAGGCCAAGCAGGTTCATCCGCTGCTGTACGTGGTGGCGGTGGCCTTCCTGATCTACTTCGTCCAGGGTGCGCTGTTCGGAGCCCTGGGGTAGTAGGTACCCCCGGTCAGGCGGTGAGGACGGCGACCAGGTCCGGCGCCGGCCGGCCGGAGGCCTCGGCCTCGGCCGTCCAGTCCCGGTAGCCGTCCAGCCAGTCGGCCAGGTCGACCACCCAGGCGGCCGTGGCCGGCTCGAGTTCGGCCAGCGCGGCGTGCCAGGCCGCGGCGGTCTGCCGGGCGTGCTCGCCGCTGCGCCAGCCGGCGGCCAGTCCGGGGGCGGGCAGGACGCCGATACCCAGATCGTGCTCCACCAGCGCCGAGACGCTGTGCCGGGCGGCGACGCCGGCCCGGGCCAGGTCGAAGTCGATCCCGGCCAGCGCGGAGCGGTCCAGGGTGGTGCTGTGGCTGGCCCGGGCGGTGGCTTCGATCCAGGCCTGCAGCAGCCGCCAGCTGGCCGCCAGGCGTTGCGGTGGGACGTGCTGCCCGGCGAGCAGGCGATCGCAGTCCTCGGCGATCGGGGTGTCCGGACGCAGCACCGGCGCGTCGACCGGGTGTCGCAGCACCGGCCCCAGCTTGCCCAGCAGCCCGGTGGAGCGGCGTGGTCGCCGTCCGAACCGCTCGGCGGCGATCCCACGCAGCCTGGCGGCCTCGGCGTCGTCCGCGCCGACCATGCTGCGCACCACCTCGAGGGCGACCGCGTGCAGCCACAGTGTGCCCACGTCTCAACGGTAGTCGACGGGCACCGGCAGAGCGAGGGTCGAGCACGGCCCGCGGGTGGCCGCGGGTTCGTCCTCTAGATTGGACAGGGTGAACCCGCGGACCCGTCGCCTGATCGTCACCGGAGCGCTGGTGGCGATGATCCTGCTGGTGGTGTGGGGCGCGCTGGCGATGCCCGGCGTCCGGTGATCCGGGGCCGGTGGCGTCGGCTGATCGCCGAGGGGAATAGACTCCCCGCCATGGGGTTGTGGGTGCGCCGGGTGCTGGCGCTGGGCGCGATGCTCGCCGCGTTGGCCGTCCTTCCGGCGGCCGTGGCGGCCGCTGACACGGCGTCGCCCACCGCGCCCGCCTCGTCCACCCCGGTCGGGTCGCCGAGCCCATCGGCCACCACGACCGTCCAGCCCGAGGAGCAGGCCGACCTGCCGGACGTCCCGCTGGACGATTCCAGGACGGTGCTGGCGCTCGCCGGCGCGGGCGTGCTGGCGGTGGCTGCCGCTGCGGTCGTCTTCCTGCGGCGCTGAGTTCAGGCGAGCTGGTTGAGCCGGATCGGCACCGCCCGGAAGGTGGCGCCGAACCCTTCCAGCACCGTCCGGTTCGGATCTGGGACCGAATGGACCGGCTGCCGGCTCGCGGCGGCCAGCGCGCGTAGGCGTTCGAGGCCGGGGGTCTCCAGCACCGCGCGTACCGCCGCTCCGTCACCGCCCAGCACCAGGTCCTCCAGTTCGTTGAGGTGGGGGAGCAGCAGGCGGGCGGCGTCCTCCGCCGCCTCGGCGAAGGCCCGGCCGGCCTGGTTGGAGCGCCGCCTGGCGTAGCGCTGCTGGGACCAGCCGCCGGCCTTCGTCCGTCCCTGTACGTAGTGGGCGTCGTGCTGGCCGATCCGCAGCCGCGGGCCGTCGAAGATGCCCACCCCGTGCGCCTTGCGGCGAACCAGCAGGACGCCGACCGTCCGCTCTCTCAGGAAGGCATCGACCACGGCGGTGATCGGATCCGCGTCGGCGGGGAGCGGTCCCCAGCGGAGCAGGAGTTCGGCAGTCGCCCCATCGGTGGCGGTGAGCCGTAGCTGCTCCCCGTCCAGTTCCGGGGTGAGGGCCCCATGGCGGTCGGCGAAGCGGTCGATCCAGCCCGCCAGCCGGTCGGGATCGACTCGGATGGTCCGTTCTCCTGAGTTGGCGGCTGCCATGGCGATAGTCTGGCCCTACTTGGGCAAGGAGGGTGAATGAGCGATCTCATCGACACCACGGAGATGTATCTGCGGACGATCTACGAGCTCGGCGAGGAGGGGGTCACGCCGTTGCGCGCCCGGATCGCCGAACGGCTCAAGCAGAGCGGCCCGACCGTCTCGCAGACGGTGGCGCGCATGGAGCGCGACGGGCTGGTGACCCTCCACGAGGACCGGCACCTGGTACTGACCCCGCGCGGGCGGCAACTCGCCACCCGGGTGATGCGACGGCACCGGCTGGCCGAGCGGCTGCTCACCGACGTGATCGGGCTGGAGTGGGAACTGGTCCACGACGAGGCCTGTCGGTGGGAGCACGTGATCTCGACGGATGTCGAGCGCCGGCTGGTGGACATTCTGGGGCAACCGGTCTCGTCCCCCTACGGCAACCCGATCCCCGCGCTGGAGGAGCTGGGGGCCCCGCCGGCCACCGAGGACTTCCTGGACGGCGCGGAGCTGCTCAGCGCACGGCTGCTGATCGGCGGCTCGCAGGAGGTGACCATCGTCCGGATGAGCGAGGCCCTCCAGGCCGACCTGGAGGCGCTGCGGCTGATCGGCGAGGCCGGGGTGCGGCCGGGCAGGTCGATCAAGGCGTCCCTGGTGGGACCGGACCTGATCCTGGAGGCCGACCGCCGCTGCATGCTGCCGGCCGGTGCCGCTGATCTGATCTTCGTCACCGCCGACTGAGGGCGTCCCCGGAATATCGGCGGGCTGCCGGGCGTTCCCCCGGGCGTACCCGAGGAGAGGAACCCGATGGCAACCGTCGCGCTGGATCGCGAGTCGTTCGCGACCACGATCGAGAACAACGATGTGGTGCTGGTCGACTTCTGGGCCGAGTGGTGCCCGCCCTGCCGGATGTTCGGTCCCACCTTCGAGGCGGCGTCCGACGAACATGCCGATGTCGTGTTCGGAAAGGTCGATACCGACGACCAGCGGGAGCTGGCCGGCGGGCTGGAGATCCAGTCGATTCCGACCATCATGGCGTTCCGGGCCGGCTATCTGGTCTTCCGTGAGGCGGGGGTGCTGAACCGGCGTCAGCTGGACGGGCTGATCGAGCAGGTGAAGGCGCTCGACGTGGAGAAGCTGAAGGCTCAGGTCGCCGCGGGCGAGTGAGCGTTGCGCCGTCTCAACGGTGGCTTCAGAGTTTGTTGTATTGACCAGCAGTTTCACTATGACACGCCCTGTGATTCGTGACATACTCAAGCTCGAAGTTCCTGCCCTATCCCCCCGGGCAGGAACTTCGTGCATACCGGCTCGGATGCGCCGCTCGCCGCTGCGGTGACGCCGCGGCAAAGGCATGGGTCACGGTAGGCTGGCCCAGTCCCCGGGGTCGGGGGCGCCTGGCCCCATAGCTCAGGGGATAGAGCAGAGGTTTCCTAAACCTTGTGTCGCAAGTTCGAATCTTGCTGGGGTCGCCAAGCTCAGGGTCGCCAAGCTCATGGGGTCGCCAAGCGCTGGTAGGTGCGGAATCTGCTTCTGGCAAGGTTGAACACTTGTTGCCTCGAAGGCAACTCGGTGGTCGGAGAAGCAAACTAGCGATCCCTGGTGAGTTCGATGGTGACCGATCGGCTGCCGCTCCAGCCGCGCAGGATCGACAAGTCCCCGTTCATCTCGCCGATCCGGACGATGCCGTTGAACTGGGGTACGTCGGTGTAGTAGAGCACGACGGCTTGGGCGGGGGCGTAGTAGCCGATGGTTCCGGCGGGGGCGCTCTCGCCGGCGGGCATTCCGTCCATGGTGAGCGGTTGGGGTGGTTCGGCGAGCACCTCCTGACCACCGTAGTCGGAGAAGTCCAGCGTGAGCGGCAGTTGGTCGATGAGCGACAGCGCCGCGGGGTTGTCCGAGAGCTGCGCGTCGATGGTCCGGTCGCCGATGGCGATCCGGATCGAGGTGGTGGTCATGTCGTTTCCTGGCGGGGCGGCCCCGGTCCTCGATGTCGGGGCGGTGGTGCTTGGTGAGGGTGCTGTCGCCGTGGGCTCGGAGGTGGGTGCGGCCGGGGCGGTGCATCCCGTGAGGATCGCGCAGAGCGTAAGCGTTGCCGGGAGGGTGGCTGCCGCGGTGCGGCGGATCACCGGTCTGTCTCTCTGGCATTGACACTGGGTGCGCTCCGGTACTCCCCGGCCGCCCAGCTGGCGAGCAACTGCATTCGTTCCGCCGAGGGAGTGTCCGGCTCGGCCACGTAGATGGTGAGGGTGAGGCCGGGTTCGGCCTCCATGCTCAGACCCTCGTAGGCGAGGGTCATCTCACCTACGACAGGGTGTCTGAACGTCTTGACGCCGGTGCCGTGGTGCCGCACGTCATGGGCACCCCAGCGGGTGCGGAACTCATCGCTGCGGGTGGAGAGTTCCCCGACGAGGTCGTGCAGTTCCTTGTTGTGCGGATCGCGGCCGGCTTCGGTGTGCAGGATCGCGACGGTCACATCCGCGAACGCGCCCCAGTCGGGGTAGAAGTCATGGGCGCGGTGGTCGAGGAAGGTGAAGCGGGCGATGTTCGGTGGTTGCCCGGGCATGTCGTACACGTCGGCGTAGAACGCTCGCGCCAGCGGATTCACGGCGAGGAGGTCCATCCGGCCGTTGCGGACGAACGCGGGGCCGGCCGTGACTCCGTCGAGCACCCACTGCAGGCTGTGGTGCGCAGTCCAGGTCGTCGGGTTGCGGCGGCGGGCCGGACGAGCGACGGGGCTCGCCGCGTGGGCGAGGTTGAACAGGTGGGCGCGTTCCGCGTCGTCCAGCAGGAGAGCCCGGGCGAGAGCGTCGAGGACCTCGGGGGAGGCGCTGTGGATCGCACCCCGTTCGATGCGGGTGTAGTACTCGACGCTCACCCCGGCCAGTACCGCGACTTCGCTTCGGCGGAGCCCCTTGACCCGACGGCCCGAACCGGCGGGGAGTCCGACCTGCTGCGGTGTGACCCGTTCGCGGCGGGACGCCAGGAACTCCCTTACCTCTGCCCGATTGTCCATGTTCTCGACGATAGGCGAGAGCGATGGGATGGAAGGAGGCCCCAGCAGGGTCTCCCTCGATCACGGCAGCGCTGCTTCGATGAGGTACTGAAAGTCTGTGAGAAGGAGAGCGCATGCGGGCAGTCATCATGGAGGCGCCGGGGAAGGTCGTCGTCGCCGATCGCGACGACCCTCGGATCGTCGAACCCACCGACGCGGTGCTGCGCCTGGTGGCGACCTGCATCTGTGGTTCAGACCTGTGGCCGTACCGTGGCGTGGAAGCCGTTGATCAAACGCTGATGGGGCATGAGTACGCCGGCATCGTCGAGGAGGTCGGCAGCGAAGTGCGGACGGTCCGGCCCGGCGACTTCGTCGTCGGTTCGTTCGTGATCTCCTGTGGCGAGTGCGAGCTCTGCAGGTCCGGCTACCCATCGAAGTGCCTTCACTTCCAGTTCGTGCACAGCACGATCGGTACCCAGGCGGAAAAGGCCCGCATCCCCTACGCGGACGGAACCCTCGTCGCAACCCCCAGCCAGCCGGACGCTGACCTGATCCCCTCGCTACTGGCCGCGTCCGACGTGCTCGGCACCGGCTGGTTCGCCGCCGATGCCGCCAAAGCCGGGCCCGGCCGGACCGTCGCCGTGGTCGGCGATGGTGCCGTCGGGCTCATGGGTGTGCTCGCGGCAAGGCAGTTCGGTGCCGAACGCATCATCGCGATGAGCCGTCATCCCGAGCGCCAGAAGCTCGCGCGCGAGTTCGGCGCCACCGACATCGTGGAAGAGCGGGGTCTGGCCGGTGTGGCGAGGATCAAGGAGCTCACCGGCGGCCTTGGCGCGCACTCGGTGGTGGAGGCGGTTGGTACGGAGGAATCACTCCTCCAGGCGATCCGCTGCTGCCGCGCGGGTGGACACATAGGCTTCGTGGGTGTCGCGCACAAAGGCGTGAGGATCCCCGCGGACGAGCTGTTCTTCGCGCAGGTGCATCTGCACGGTGGGCCCGCTCCCGTCCGCCGCTACCTGCCCGAGCTGATCGGGCTCATCTGGGACCGCGCCATCAACCCCGGCAAGGTGTTCGACCTCACCCTTCCGCTCGAGCGGGCCGCGGCCGGTTACCAGGCGATGGACGAACGCACCGCCATCAAGGTCATGCTCACGGTGTGAGGAGTCGACATGGACATCCCCGAGTTCCTCGACCGGATGAACGCCGGCGAACCAGCCCGACCAGACACCGACCTGGCAGCGAAGATGCACGAACTCGCCGACGAGGCGATCCGGCTGTGCATGGAGCTGAACACCCGCTACACCACCCCCGACGAACGCATCGAGATCATGTCGCGGATCACTGGCCGCACCGTCCCGGACAGCTTCCGGCTGTTCCCGCCATTCACCACGGACTGCGGGAGGAACATCGTCCTGGGCGAGCGGGTGTTCATCAACAGCGGCTGCCGGTTCCAGGACCAGGGTGGCATCAGGATCGGTGACGACGTGCTGATCGGCCACAACGTCGTGCTCGCCACCCTGAACCACGACCTCGACCCGGAACTGCGCGCGACCACCATCCCGCAGCCCATCGTCGTCGGCAACCGGGTGTGGATCGGCGCCAACGCCACGGTCCTCGCCGGAGTGACCATCGGCGACGGAGCGATCGTGGCAGCTGGGGCGGTGGTGACTCGTGAGGTCGATCCGAAGACCGTGGTTGGCGGGGTGCCCGCGCGGAGAATCCGTAGCCTCTGAGGAACAGCCCCTGACACCCGGATCCCACCCTGCCGGACTTGCAGATCCGTGCCCGCCTGTGCAGGCCCGTTGCGGGGCTTGCTCCCAGCCGACTCCGGCGTCCTCCATGAGACGTGGATCTGCGGGTCTGACCCGGCCGGGTCGGAGCCTCGCTGCATACGGTGTCATCCTGCGAACCCGGCGATCGATGGCTCTGCCCTCAGCGCAGAGTGCGGTGGGGTTCAATAGGTCAGCTTTCGCTGTATAGTCAGCGTATGCTGACCATTGCGTCCCGTCTTGATGTGATGAACCGGTTGGGCCGAGCGATGGCCGACCCGACTCGTTCGCGGATTCTGTTGCAGTTGCTGGAGGGGCCGGGCTATCCGGCGCGGCTGTCGGAGTCGTTGGGTTTGACCCGGACGAACGTGTCGAATCACCTGGCCTGCCTTCGGGGTTGTGGGTTGGTGGTGGCGACCCCGGAGGGTCGGCAGACCCGGTACGAGATCGCCGATCCCCACCTGACGAGGGCGCTGGAGTTACTGGTGGAGGCGGTGGTCGCCGTCGATGACGGAGCGCCCTGCCCGGACGAGAACTGCGATGTGCCGTTGTGCTGCGGCCCGGCCGCTGGCACGACGGGGGAGGGTGCGCAGTGAGCCGGGAGTGCTGCGGAGAGGACGAGCCCCAACCCGACGCTGCCCGGCCGGTGCAACTGCTCGCGACGCCCAGGGTCGCCAAGCCGGCCGTGGGCCCGAAGATCGCGGCGCGCGCCTCCGGCGATGCCTGCTGCGGCCCGGAGCCCGAGCCCCCGTCGGCGATCGGCCAAGGCGGTCACCAGGACTCGGCCGAGGTTCGGCCCGCCTGGTGGCGGGATCCTGCCCTGCTGCCGTCGCTGGTGTCAGGGTTCTTCCTCCTTGTCGGCTACGGGTTCGAGTGGGCTGGGCTCGACGTGGTCGCGCTGGTGCTGCATGCTGTCGCGCTGGTGGCCGCTGCCTACACCTTCGTCCCGGGAGCGCTGCGCAGGCTGGCCCGAGGCCGCCTCGGAGTGGGTCTGCTGATGACGATCGCCGCTGTGGGCGCGGTGCTGCTGGGTCACGTCGGTGAGGCGGCGGCGCTGGCCTTCCTGTTCACCCTTGCCGAGGCGCTGGAGGATCGCGCGAAGGAGGGGCTACGGGCGCTGCTGGCGCTGATCCCGCAGGCCGTCCGCCTCTCCCGCCTCGGCGGCGACGTCACGATCCCCGCCGCCGACGTGCGAGTGCTGGACATTGTGGTCGTGGGCGCGGGGGAACGGGTGGCCACCGACGGCGTCGTGGTGAGCGGACGCTCGAGCATCGACACCTCGGCGGTGACCGGGGAGTCGATCCCGGTCGAGGTGGGCCCCGGCAGCGAGGTGCCGGCCGGGTCGGTGAACGGCCCGGCAACCCTGCAGGTCGAGGCCACCGCGGACGGCCGGGACAACTCACTGACCCAGATCGTCGCGCTGGTCGAGCAGGCCCACGCCCGGAAGGGGGAGCGCGCCCGGCTGGCGGACCGGATCGCCCGCCCGCTGGTGCCTGCAGTGCTGGTGCTGGCGGCGCTGGTTGCCGCCTTCGGGTTCGTCGTCGGCGATCTGTGGACCTGGATCGAACGTGCCCTGGTGGTGCTGGTCGCCGCCTCGCCGTGCGCGCTGGCGATCTCGGTGCCGGTGACGGTGATCAGCGCGATCGGCGCCGCCTCGAAGTTCGGCGTGGTGATCAAGTCCGGCGAAGCCTTCGAGCGACTGGGCACGATCCGGACGGTCGCGCTGGACAAGACCGGCACCCTGACCCGCAACGAGCCGGCCGTGGTGGACGTACGCACCGCTCCGGGCATCTTCCCGGCCGATGTGCTGGGATTGGCAGCGGCACTGGAGGCCAGCAGCACCCATCCGCTCGCGGCGGCGATCGTTGCAGCTGCGCCGGGAGCGCCGACCGCCTCCGACGTGGTCGAGGAAGCCGGGCACGGCATCGCCGGCGAGGCGGGTGGCGTCCGGGTCCGGCTGGGCAACGTCCGGTGGCTCGACCCCGCCGAGTTCACTGCCGACGCCGAGGCGATGGCGTCCGAAGGCATGACGGTCGTGGTGGTCGAGGCTGACGGACGGATCGCCGGGTTGATCGGCGTCCGCGACGAACTGCGTCCGGAGGCCGCCGAAACCGTCCAACTGCTGCGGGCCCAGGGCATCGACACGATCATGCTGACCGGCGACAACGCCCGTACCGCGGCCACGCTGGCCCGGCGGGCCGGGATCGCCGAGGTCCGCGCCGAGCAGCTGCCGGCCGACAAGGCCGCCGCCATCCACGAGTTGGTCCGGTCCCGTCCGGCGGCGATGGTGGGTGACGGCATCAACGACGCCCCGGCGCTGGCCACCGCCACCATCGGCATCGCCATGGGCGCGAAGGGCTCAGCCGCCGCGGTCGAGTCGGCCGACGTGGCGTTCACCGGTCACGATCTGCGGCTCATCCCGGGAGCCCTCGCGCACGCCCGCCGGGGCCGCCGGATCATGACCGCCAACATCGGCCTGGCGCTGGCCATCATCGTCGGGTTGTTCCCGCTCGCCCTGTTCGGCGTCCTGGGGCTCGCCGGGGTCGTGCTCGTCCACGAGGCTGCCGAGGTGGTGGTCATCCTCAACGGAGTTCGCGCCGCGCGGCGGCCCGTCGCGCTGTGGGAGCTCGCTGCCCCATCCGCCCTTCGGCCTTCTCAACTCGACAGCGCGTGGTGACTGGCCGACTTCGGGCCCGGCCAGTCTGCGGACGACCCGATCGAGCGGATCCGGGAACGCCTGGCCGCCGACCTCGGTCAGCCTCTGTCGATCACCGGGGTCGCGGACGAGGCCAGCCTGTCGCCGTCCCATCTGACCGCGCTGTTCAAGGCGCGCACCGGCTATGCCCCGATGCAGTACCGCACCCTGCTCCGGATGCAGCGGGCCAGGGAGCTGCTGGACACCTCGGACAAGCCGGTCGCCACCATCGCGCGTGAGGTGGGCTATGACGACGCGGCCCATTTCTCCTGCCGGTTCAGTACCCTCCACCAGGTGAGCCCCAGGGCCTACCGGGAAACTGGCAAGGGTTGATCCCGGGTCGGACGCCGCGCGCCCACCGTGCCGATCCACCAGGAACGGCTCCGGACGAGACGGTGCGATCCGGCGGTGCGAGGGACGAGAAGCCCAGAATCCGGCGGCCTGGCGAGGGAACCAACCGCGGTCGGCATCCGACTATCAGAGAGTGGGGCGTGGCCCCGTCCATCGCTGAAGGGATCCCGGATGTTCACGTTCGAGGCAACGCCGGTCATGTTCGTCGGCCTGCTGGTGCTGTTCGGTTGGTGCACCGTCTGGTCGGTCCGGGAGTTGACCCGGCCGCAGGACAGCGGGCAACGGGTCTCGGCCGTGCTGCATCTGGTGATGTCGGTGGTGATGCTGCTGATGGTGGCCGGGCCCACCTGGCGGACGTTGACCGCTTTCGTCCCGCTGCCGTTGCTGGCCGGGCTGTTCGCGGTGGCCACGGGCTGGTTCGTCCGGCGCGCGGTGATTGCCGGACGGACGCCCGACCGCGACGGGCTGCTGCACTTCCTGGGGCATTCGGCGATGTTCGCGGCGATGACCTGGCACCTGGCGGCGATGGCGGTGATGTCGGCGAACCTGATGCCCGGCGGCGGTGATCAGGGCCATGGCCACCCCGGCGGGCACGAGCATGGCGGTGGCATGGAGCTCGGCGACTGGATGAGCGAGGCGAGCCGGCCAGGTGGCGTGCTGTGGTGGTTCGCGCTGATCGGTCTGCCGCTGATGGCCTACCTGCTGGTCGCGAGCCTCCGCGCGGTCTGGTCGGCGGTCGGGCCGGTCCCCGAGCAGGCGGCGGACGTGGGGGATTGCGATTGCGGGGACGGACGCGCCCACCATGCGACGCCGCGGGCGCACGGCTGCCATGAGGTCCGTCCGGTGGGTTCGACGACGTTCCGGCTGGCAGCCCTCTGCGACTTCGCGATGAACGGTGGCATGTTCTGGATGAGTGTCGGCCTGATGGCGCCGCTTCTGCCGGTCCTCGCGTCCCTGGCCCTCTGACCGCGCTCAGGCGACCCGGCAGGTGCAGTCCGGACCGCACTGGCAGTCGCCGCACAGACACTCCCCGCCGGTACGGCAGGCACAGAGGTGGACGTCGATGCTGTTCACCAGCCGCTCCCCGAGCTCGGGTTCCAGCACCGGCAGGGTGCGTAGGCTGCGATTGACGGTGGTGGCCCGGTCGAGCCAGGCCGAGCAGTCGGGGCAACTGGTCAGATGGGCGGCGATGCCGGGGACCGGCAGCGGGGGCTCTTCGCCGTCGAGCATGGCGGACAGCGCTGCTCGCCAGTCCTGCTCGGTCGGTTCGGACGCCATGATCGGCATGGTACGTCACCGGCTACGGTACGGCCCATGGCCGACGACCTCACCCAACTGGCGCTGGCCGCCGGTGCGGGCGACCGGACGGCGTTGTCGGAGTTCATCCGGCGTTCGCAGGCCGATGTGTGGCGGTTCGTCGCCCGCGCCGCGGGAGTGGAGGCCGCCGACGATCTCAGCCAGGAGACCTTCCTCCGGGTGCTGGGCGCCCTGCCGGGTTTCCGGGGACGGGCGAGCGCGCGAACCTGGTTGCTGTCGATCGCCCGCCGGGTGGTGGTCGACCGCATCCGTCACGAGGTGGTGCGTCCCCGGCTGATCGGCGTGGACGCCGCCGAGCTGGAGGCGTTGGCCGCGGGCGGTGGCGACCCCGATCGGATCGTGGTGGAGCAGGCGCTGGCGATGCTCGATCCCGATCGCAGGGTGGCGCTGGTGCTGACTCAGTTGATGGGCTTCAGCTATGCCGAGACGGCGGAGATCTGCGGTTGCCCGGTCGGGACGGTGCGGTCGCGCGTGGCGCGGGCCCGCGCAGCGTTGATGGCCCGGGAGGCGGCCGGCAGCTACTTCCCGCTGTAGGCCGGGAAGAAGCTGTGGGTGCCGTAGTCCTTGTCGTCGAGGGAGCAGAACGCCAGATGTCCTCCTTCTACGGATCTATCACACCTCGTAACTGCCGCCAGTCGGAAGCGGAGCCGGCCTTTGGCTGTTACTCGTTGAGAGCTGTGGCCGCGGCTCACTGGCCTTCCGCCAATGAGCCGACCATTGCTGACCAGGTGCGGCACCATCGCCGATCACGACGGACGATCCCCAAGCTGCGAGCGAAAGCTGCGGTATCGACTATGTCAGCGCGAGAACTACTGCCTTCGGCCGACCGCGGGTTGTGGGGGTCAGCTCCAGGCGACCGAGACCCTGCCCGCTTCGTAGGTCGCCACCGGGTGCGCGAACGGCAGCGGCTCGAGTTGGTCGGCGTGCACCAGGCGCAGATCGGGTGCGGCCGCCAGCAACTGGCCGATCGCCTCCCTGATCTGCAGGCGGGCCAGCTGCTGCCCCAGGCAGACGTGCGGCCCGTGGCCGAAGCCGAGATGGCCGAAGGCCTCGCGGGTGACGTCGAACTCGTCCGGGCGGTCGAACTGGCGCTCGTCGTGGTTGGCGGCGACGGGGGAGACCGCGACCGTGGTGCCGGCCGGGATGGCCACTCCGTCGAGGTCCACGTCCTCGATGGCGGTCCGCGGGAAGAGGGTGACGAACATCGCGCTGACCCGCAGGAACTCCTCGATCGCCGTCGGCAGCCGTGCCGGGTCGGCTCGCAGGGTGGCGAGCTGTTCGGGGTGGGTGAGAAGGGCCACCAGCGCGGTGGAGATCAGGTAGGCGACCGAGTCCCGTCCGGAGGTCATCAGCACCAGCAGGATTCCCTCGATCTCGGTGCGGCTCCACTCGCCCTGCAGCAGGTGGGTGACCACGTCGTCCGCCGGGTCGTCCTGCCTGGAATCCAGGACGTCGCGCACGAAGTCGAACTTCTGCTGTGGCGTCGAGGGTCCGGTGACGAACAACGCGCGGAAGCGGTCCTGTAGCGGATCGGGGATTCCGAGGACCAGGCAGTGGGTGCGGGTGGAGATCGGTGTCGCGTAGTCGGCGAAGAGGTCGGCCGGCTGGTCGAGCCCGAGGAACTCCTCGAGCTGGGTACGGACGATGTCGGCCACCGCCGGCTCCCGGGAGCGCACCGCGCGCAGCGAGAACAGCGGCAGGATCGCCTTGCGCATCCGCAGATGCTGCTCGCCGTCGAGGGCCAGCAGGTTGGACGCCGCCAGCGAGGCGCGCGCGGCGTCGTCCATGTCGTCGGTGAGCGGGTCGGCCGACGGATGCGGAAAGCGGTGGATGCCGACGCTGAACCGCTGGTCGCCGAGTACCTCGCGGGCCAGCGCGTGGCGGGTCACGATCAGGCCCTGATGCCCGTCCGGGTAGTCCAGTGGGGTCGCCGGCGCCTCATCGCGCCATTGGGCGAGGGTGGGTGAGGGACGCAGCGGCGTGCCGTCGGTCGGCAGGGTTCTATCGGTGTGGAAGGGGCAGCCGGTCACGATCACTCCGTCACGACGATGGCCTGCCCGGGGCAGAGCGAGGCCGCCCGCCGGGCCAGCGGCGCCTCCGCTTCGGAGGGCTCCGGCTGCAGCACGGTGACCAGGCCGTCCTCGCCCTGATCGAACACCGACCCGGCGATCAGCGCGCACTGGCCCGAGCCGACGCAGTCCTGGGTGTTGGCCGTGATCCGCATCCACCCAGTCTGGTGCCTCGCTGCGGGGGACGCCAGACGTTCGCGGCGACGATCCTTCGAGGCTGAACCCGGTGGGGTCCGAACGCTCGGACACCGGGTCGATCGACCGGACATCCGACATCGCGGATCGAGAGCGTTCGAGCGCCCTCTCCAATGCCGGTGGTCGGAGGGCGCTCCGCTCTTCTTTCATCAATGTACTAACTGCTACTACGTCCTAAGCCTGAGATCGTCATTCCGCTATTGACTGCGCGACGCCATCGACCTAGACTTCATTTAGTCCTGAATAAAGGGCGGATTCCCACAGAGCGAAGCGAGGGAGCAGATGGCTCAGTCCGGCGCCGATTTCACCAGATCCGCGATCCTGGCCTGCATCGGCTCGCTCGGCCCCACCTCGCGGGCCGGGTTGGCGCGCTACCTGGGCGTCTCGCCGGCGCTGATCACCCAGAAGACCAAGCAACTGCTTACCGACGGACTGTTGGTCGAACTCGAGCATGCGCCCTCGGTGGGAGGGCGCCCGGCGCAGCTGCTCGGCCTGGCCGCCGACGCCGGCGGCGCGATCGGGGTGAAGCTGGTCGCCGACCACGTGACGCTGGTCGAGGTGGGCATCGGCGGCGCGATCCTGCGGTCGCAGACCCTGCCGTTCGACGCCGCGGCCCCGACGGCCATCCCCGCCCTGGTGGACGTGGTCCGCCAGTTCGTGGCCGCCGCCACCAGCCAGCGGCTGTTGGGCGTCGGCGTCGGCGTCCCGGGTGACGTGGACGAGCAGGGCGTGGGAACCGTCGACTCCACCCAGCTCGGCTGGCATCGCGTCCAACTCGGCCAGGAGTTGCGCAAGGCACTCGAACTGCCTGTGCTGGTCGACAACAACGTCAACGCGATGGCGATCGCCGAACATCTCTACGGCCAGGCCCGGGGCCAGGATCACGCCCTGGTGGTGACGATCGGCACCGGCGTCGGTGGCGGGATCATCACCGACGGCGCGGTGTACCGCGGCAGCTCCGGCGGTGCCGGCGAGATCGGTCACATCCCGGCGGTGGAGGACGGGCCGCTGTGCCAGTGCGGCGCCCGCGGCTGCCTGGAGGCCCTGGTCGGTCAGCAGGCGCTGGTCGCCGAAGGGCAGCGGCGCGGCGCGATCGGCCGGGACGCCGGCATCGAAGGCCTCCGGGCGCAGGCCGACCGCGGCGACCAGCGCGCCCAGGAGGTGTTCAGCAATGCCGGGCATCTGCTCGGACGGGCGCTCGCCGGCCTGGTCAACGCGCTGGATCCCGAAGTGATCATCATCAGCGGCGAGGGCGTGGACGCCTGGCGCCACTGGTCGTTCGGGTTCGAACCCGCCCTCCGCTCCGGCGTAGTGCCGCGCAAGCGTGGTATCCCGGTCGCGGTCGAGGCCTGGCACGACGACCGCTGGGCGCAGGGTGCGGCCAGCCTGATCCTGGCCACCCCGTTCGACTCCCAGGGCGTTTCCGGCGACCAGGGCGAACGGGTACGGGCCCGGCTCTCCGCCGTGCGGCGCGGCAAGGATCCTCGGTGACCTCTTTCGCTCCCGGTGTCCCGCGGCGATCCGACGGGGCCACCAGGAACCGTCCCCGGTGGCCCCGGAACCGTCCCCTGTGGTCCCGGAACCGTCCCCGGTGGATCCAGGTGCGCTACGGGCTGACCGTGCTGCTGTTTCTGGCGCCCAGCGCGATCCCGTTGGTGTTGTTCACCTTCGTCCCGATGGTCCGTGCCTTCTGGACCTCGCTGCACCAGTGGAACCTGCTGTCGGCGATGAAGTGGGTTGGTTTCGACAACTACGTCCACCTGCTGCAGGATGCCGACACCCACCGGGCCTTCCTCAACACCTTCGCCTACATCGTCGGGTACCTGCCGCTGGTCTACGTCGGCGGGCTGGCGCTGGCGCTCGCGCTGAACGCGGCCATCCCGCTGCGGAACTTCCTGCGCGGCATCTACTTCCTGCCGGTGGTGACCAGCTGGATCGTGGTCGCGCTGATCTGGCGTTGGCTGCTCAACCCCGAGGTCGGCGTGGTCAACTACCTGCTCGGGCTGGTCGGGATCGACGGCCCCGGCTGGTGGACGGACCCGGCCTGGGCGATGCCGTCGATCATCCTCGCCTCGGCGTGGAAGGACCTCGGGTTCGTGATGATCATCCTGCTCGCCGGGCTGCAGGGGATCCCGCAGGATCTGTACGAAGCCGCCCGGGTGGACGGCGCCGGCTGGTGGGCCAGGCTGCGGTACATCACCCTGCCCATGCTGTCGCCAACCACCTTCTTCGTGGTGGTGATCTCGCTGATCAACGGCTTCCAGGTCTTCGACCAGGTGTACGCGATGACCGGCGGCGGGCCGGCCGGCGCCTCTACAGTCGTAGTGCAGCAGGTCTACGACCTCACCTTCCGGTACAGCCAGGCCGGAATGGCCTCCGCCCTTTCCTGGCTGCTGTTCCTGCTGGTGCTCGCGGTGACCGTCGTCCAGATGGTCGGCCAGCGCAGGTGGGTGAACTATGCGTAAGCCTTCCCGGATCGTCCTGTTGCTGGTCGTCGTGCTCGGCGCGCTGGTGATGTTCTTCCCCTTCCTGTGGACGTTCACGACGTCCGTCTCCAGCGGCGCCGGGCTGACCGCCACCCCGCAGCTGATCCCGGACAACCCCTCCTGGTCGGCCTACCTCGAGCTGTTCGAACGGACGCCGTTCGCCCGGGTGATCGGCAACTCGCTGCTGCTGGCGGTGGCCACCACGCTGCTGCAGCTGATCACCAGCTCGATGGCCGCCTACGTCTTCTCCCGGATGCCGTTCCCCGGCCGCGGGGTGGTCTTCGCCGCCTACCTGGCGACCATGATGATCCCGATGCAGGTGCTGATGGTGCCGCTGTTCGTCCAGATGCGGGATCTCGGCCTGGTCGACAACTACCTCGGCGTCCTGCTGCCCGGCATGGCCAGCGCGTTCGGCATCTTCCTGCTGCGACAGGCGATGAACTCGGTGCCCCGGGAACTGGACGAGGCCGCTCGGATCGACGGCGCCGGCCACCTCCGGATCTTCGCCCGGATCGTGCTGCCGTTGATCGGGCCGGCGCTGGCCACGCTGACCGTGTTCGCCTTCATGAGCAGCTGGAACGCCTTCCTCTGGCCGCTGGTCATCCTGCGGTCCGCCGAGATGAAGACCCTGCCGCTGGCCCTGGCCGGCCTGCAGGGCCAGTACACCACCGCCTGGGACGTGATGATGGCCGGCTCGGTCATCTCGATCCTTCCCATGCTCGCCATCTACCTCTTCGCCCAGAAGTACGTCATCCAAGGCGTAGCCAACACGGGTATCAAGTAGCCCGACCACGAAAGGAAACCACGATGTCTCGCACCGCAAAGCTGGCCTATGGCGGCCTGGCGCTCGCGCTGGGACTCTCCCTCGCGGCCTGCGGCGGCTCGCCGCCGCCGTCCGCGTCCGCCCCGGAGACCACACCGGCTGCCACCACTGCCGCTCCCGAGCCGGTCACCATCACCTACACCAACTTCATCTCCAACGGCGGCAATGAGGAGAACCTCGACAAGATCGTCAAGGCCTTCGAGGCCGAGAACGAGGGCATCACGGTGAAGGTCACCACGCTGCCGTACGCCGACTACTTCACCGCCCTGCAGACCGATCTGGCCGGCGGCACCGCGGCGGACGTCTTCGACATCGAGTACGCCAACTACGCCGCCTACCAGGCCAATGGGGTCCTCGCCCCGCTGGCCGGGGCCGACACCAGCGTCTACCCGGCCAACCTGGCCGGCGCCTACGCCACCGACGGCACCCAGTACGCGCTGCCGAGTTCGTTCTCCACCGTGGTGCTGTTCTACAACTCCGACCTGTTCGACGCCGCCGGGGTGAGCTACCCGACCAACGACTGGACCTGGGCGGACGCCGAGGCCGCGGCCAAGAAGATCACCGATGCCGACAAGGGCATCTTCGGCGCCTACCAGCCGATCAGCTTCTACGAGTACTACAAGGCGCTGGCCCAGGCCGGCGGCACGTTCCTCAGCGACGACGGCAAGACGGTCGCCTTCAACTCGCCCGAGGGAGTCAAGGCGGCGAACTGGCTGGTGAGCAAGTCCGGCACCACCATGCCCACCCCGGAGCAGGGCGCGGGCACCCCCGACTTCGACACTAAGCTGTTCAGCGAGGGCAAGCTGGGGATGTGGACCACCGGCATCTGGATGTTCGGCGCCCTGGCCGATGCCACGTTCGGCTGGGACATCGCGGTCGAGCCGGGCGACGCCCAGCACGCCTCGGCGATGTTCTCCAACGCCGTGGCGGTCTCCGCCGGCAGCAAGAACGCCGAGGCGGCGCAGAAGTGGGCGCAGTACCTGACCAGCTCGAAGACCATGGTGGACGTCCGGCTGGACGCCGGCTGGGAGCTGCCGCCGGTGGCCGACCAGAGCCTGCTCGCCCCGTACCTGACCAAGGGTGATCCGGCGAACCGCCAGGCGGTGTTCGACTCGCTGCAGGGCGTCGCACTGCCGCCGGTGATCGGTGAGAACCAGGCCCAGCTGCAGGACATCGTCTCCGAGGAGCTGACCGAGGCCGCCGCCGGTCGAAAGACCGTCGAGGAGGCGCTGGCCTCCGCGGAGGAGCGGGTCAACCCGCTGCTCGGCTGACGTCCCGGTGGTTGAGCCGGGCTACCCGAGCCCCCGACGGGTTCGGGCCCGGCCCGACCACCGAGTCGGCACCGTCCATCCACCCGGTGCGGACGCCCCGTCCCCACCCGACCCCGGAGCATCCATGACCACCACCCAACGGCACGACCTGGCCTGGCTCGAACGGAGATCCCGCGAGATCGTCACCGGCCTGCAGGAGGCCAACGGCGCCTACCCGGCCAGCCCGACCTTCTCCGCCTACCAGGGCTACTGCTGGTTCCGGGACGGCTCGTTCATCGCGGACGGAGCCTCCGCCGCCGGCGAGGTCGCCTCCGCGTCCGCCTTCTTCGACTGGTGCGCGGCGGTCGTCCAGCGGCATGCCCCGACCATCCGCCGGGTGGTCGCGGCAGCGGAGGCGGGGACGCCGGTGCCGGACGCCGAGATGCTGCCCACCCGGTTCACCACGGCCGGCGAGCCCGGCAGCGACGACTGGTGGGACTTCCAGCTGGACGGGTACGGCACCTGGCTGTGGGCGGTCGCCGAGCACGCCCGCCGGCACCGGCTCGACCCGGAGCCGTGGCGGGCCGCTGCGGCGCTGACCGTCGACTACCTGCTCAGTTCCTGGCGCCGGCCCTGCTTCGACTGGTGGGAGGAGCACAGCGAGCAGATCCACGTCTCCACCCTGGGCTGCATCGCGGTGGGCCTGCGCCGGGCTGCCACCGACCGCCTGGTGGACGGTGAGCGCGCGGCCGGGGCGCTGCGGGCCGCGGCCGAGATCACCGCGCTGATCGAGCGCGAGGGGGTCGCGGACGGCCACCTCACCAAGTGGCTGGGCACCGACGCGGTGGACGGCAGCCTGAGCGCGCTGGTCGCACCGCTGGGCCTGTTCCCCCCCGACTCCCGCCTGGCGCGGGCGACCGTCGCCGCGGTGGAACGACAACTGTGCGTCGAGGGCGGGGTGTACCGGTTCCGCGCCGACACCTTCTTCGGCGGCGGACGATGGCCGCTGCTGAGCTGCTTCCTCGGCCTCGCCAAGGCCGCCCAGGGCGACCTGGCCGGCGCTCGCGCGCTGCTGGACTGGGCAGCCGGGACCGCCACCGAGGAGGGGCTGATGCCGGAGCAGGTCGACGGTCACCTACTGGACCCGAGCCAGCGGCAGTACTGGTTGGATCGCTGGGGGCCGCCGGCCACCCCGCTGCTGTGGAGCCACGCCATGCTGCTCAGGCTGGCCGCCGAACTCGGAGAGGATGCTTCCGCGTGATCCGCCATCGTCCGGCCGGTTCCGGCCACCCCTACGTCCCCGACACCGAGCAGCGCTGGCCGGTCCGGCCCGTGGCCGGGGAACCGCTGCGGTTCGGCGTCCGCACCTCCGGCGAGGTCGAGCAGGTCGTCCTGGAGTTGGCCGGGCTCCCGGACGGCGGCCGGGTGGTGGGTACGCCGATCCCTGAGCTTGTCGAAGGGCCGGTGGCCCCGACCGGCGCAGCCAGCATCGCCAGGTACCCGCTCACTCCGGTGCCGTGGTCCTCCCGCGGTCAGGCGGTGGACGGCGGCCACCTGGCCTCGGCGCAGGCCCGCAAGGCACGCCAGGCGGGTGGTTGGCAGATCGAGTTGCCGCAGGCTCCGTCCGGCGTGCTGACCTACCGCTTCGTCGCGACCCGCCCCGGCGGGGTCACCGAGCACACCCGCTGGTTCTCCGTCCGGGCGGCCGGCTGGCGCCCCGCGGCTGACGAACTGCTCACCGTGGACGGGGACGCGGTGGCGGTCGAGCCGGGCAGCGTCGCCGTCCTGGACGACGGCGAGCGGTCGCACCGGATCCGCTTCGCCCTGCCGCTGGCGCCGGGGGAGCACCTGGCCGGCTTCGGCGAGCGGTACGACGCCCTCGATCACCGCGGCACCCGGCTGGATTCGATGGTCTTCGAGCAGTACAAGAGCCAGGGCGCCCACCGGCGCACCTACCTGCCGATGCCCTTCGCCCACGTGGTCGGTGGAGCCGGCTGGGGCTTCCACGTCCGCACCTCCCGCCGGGTCTGGTTCGACCTGGGTGCCACCGACCAGCGCCGACTGGTCGTCGAAGCCGAGGTGGACGCACCCACCGGAGCGCCCGGCGTTCTCTCCCTCGCCCTGTACTCCGGCGATCCCACGGGCGTCCTCGACGCCTTCCTCACCGAGGTCGGGCGGCCGAAGGAACTGCCGGAGTGGGTGTTCCGGCTCTGGGCCAGCGGCAACGAGTGGAACACCCAGGCCGAGGTCGAACGCCAGGTCGCGCTGCACCGCCAGCACGACATTCCGGTGGGCAGTGTGGTGATCGAGGCCTGGAGCGACGAGAGCAGCTTCACCGCCTTCCGGGACGCCGAGTACACCGTGCGCGAGGACGGCGGACCGCTGCGGCTGGCCGACTTCAGCTTCCCGCCCGACGGCGCCTGGCCCGACCCCAAGGGCATGGTCGACCGGCTGCATCAGCAGGAGATCCGGCTGCACCTGTGGCAGATCCCGCTGATCAAGATGCGGCCGCACCCCACCGGCCAGACCGCCGCGGACGCCCGCGCCGCCGTTCGCGAAGGCGTGCTGATCCGCGAGCCGGCACCCGATGGCGGCCTGCGTCCCTACCGCAACCGCGGCTGGTGGTTCCCGCTCGGGCTGATGCCCGACCTCACCGACGAGCGCGCCGCCACCTGGTGGACCGAGAAGCGCCGCTACCTGGTCGAGGAGGTAGGCATCGACGGCTTCAAGACCGACGGCGGCGAGCATGCCTGGGGCGCCGAACTGGTCTACCTCGACGGCACCCGGGGCGACGAGGGCAACAACCGGTTCCCGGTGGCCTACGCGGCGGCCTACGGCCGGCTGCTGGAATCGGCCGGGAAGGCGCCGGTCACCTTCAGCCGGGCGGGGTTCACCGGTTCGCAGGCGCACGGCGCCTACTGGGCCGGCGACGAGAACTCCACCTGGGAGGCCTTCCGCTGGTCGATGTTCGCCGGGCTGTCGGCGGCCGCCAGCGGTATCGTCTACTGGGGCTGGGACATCGCCGGCTTCTCCGGCCCGACCCCGGACGCCGAGCTGTACCTGCGGGCGATGGCGGCCAGCGTGTTCGTCCCGATCATGCAGTACCACTCCGAGTTCAACCACCACCGGCTGCCCTCCCGCGACCGGACCCCGTGGAACATCGCCGACCTCACCGGCGATCCGGCGGTGATCGACGAGGCGCGCGACCTGGTCAGGCTGCGGGAGCGGTTGATCCCGTATCTCGCCGAGCAGTGCCGGCGGACCCTGCGGACCAGCCGCCCGCTGATGCGTCCGCTCTACTTCGACCATCCGGACGACCCCGGGGTGTGGGAGCACCCGCTGCAGTGGACCCTGGGCGACGCCCTCCTGGTCGCTCCGGTGGTGGAGCCGGGGGTCGAGTCCTGGCCGGTCCGGCTGCCGGCGGGGGAGTGGGTCGACGCCTGGACGGGCGCCCCCCACGCGGGCGGTCAGCTGGTCGACACCAGGACTCCGCGGAGCCGGGTGCCCGTCTTCGTCCGCCGGCAGGACTGGCCGGAGCTGCGGGAGGTCTTCAGCGGTTGACCGTCGGCTGCGGCCGGGTGCCTCAGTCGCTCTGGCGCAGGTAGGCGATCAACTCCGACCGACGGTGGATCCCCAGCTTGCGGTAGATGTGCTGGACGTGGGTGTTGACCGTGTACGGCGAGATGACCAGCTTCTCGGCCACCGCTGAGGCGGTGTACCCGTGCCCGACCAGCGCCATGATCTCGCGTTCCCGCGGCGAGAGCAGGAACTCCTCCGCGACGGCGGTGAGGATCGCGTTCAGTTCGGACTCCGCCAGCGGGCTGCGGGTGAGCTCGTCGATCGCGTACTCCTGGCGCACCATCGTGATCAGCATGCCCGCGACCACCGCCACCAGCACCACGAAGGTCGGCCGCACCAACGTCTCGTGCAGGCCGGGCACCCGCTCGTAGATCAGCGCCAGGCTGTTGCCCAGACAGATCCCCAGCCGGATGGCGCTGCCGGACAGCGCGAACGCGGTCGCCGGTGGCGTGTACCCGCGCTGGGTCAGCACACCCAGGTACAGCGTCAGCAGGATCTCGAACAGCGAGGAGACCGCCACCGCCACCAGGAAAGCCCCCGCCCCGAAGGAGTCGTCGGCCAGGAACAGGACGCAGGCGATCACCAGCAACAGCAGCAGCCACGGGAACACCCGGAACGCCGAACCCCGATTGCCCATCGCCCTGTGCAGCACCGCGAACAGCAGGATCAGCGCCGCGCCGATCACGATCCCGACCATGAAGGTCTCGTCCACCGCTCCCAGCACCGACCAGGGAACGATCGCCACCGTGTAGTAGCAGACGAACGCGGCCACGAACGAGATCGCGGTGACGGTGACCATCGTCCGCTTCCCCTGCACCGACACCTTCGCCGGTAGCAGGCGGGGTGGACACTGCCGGAAGGCGCGGACGTGGGCCCGCAGCAGCACGCCCGACAGGACGGGCATCGCGGCGACGAACGCCGGTGCCGACCAGCCCGGCAGGACGTAGGTGATCCCCACCAGCACCAGCAGGGCACCGCCGTAGGTCGGTGCCACCCGGCTCAGGGTGAACCGTGCCTTCTGGCAGGCCAGGCGCTCGCCCCACAGCATCCACAGCACCCCGGCGGCGGCCCCGACCACGCCGGCCGCGCCGTAGGCCAGCCACGGCGTCTGGACCGTCATGCCGGTGGAGCACAGCACGAGCGTGCCCAGCGATCCGCCGCCGGCCATCAGCCAGACCAGGACCGGTTCCGCGGTCAGATGCCGCGAACGCCCCAGCCGCCACGCCAGCAGCAGCGGCACGGCGGCGGCCGCCGCCAGAGCGAACAGCCAGGCGAAGGTGACCCGGTCGTCCAGCAGGTAGGTGACCGGGAACGAACTGGGCACGAACCACAGGCAGTAGTGCCAGGCCAGGATCAGGGTCAGGCCGAGGTACTTCAGCCGGGGACCGCGCACCACCCGGAGTGGAAGCCTGCCGGCCGGGTGCCCCGGCAGCTGTGCCAACCCCTCCGCGGGCTCCTGCCCGGTTGAGGTGCGGCTCTCCGCCTGATCGCCCGGCCCGGGCTCCGGATCGGGTTCGGCCGGAACAGGGGTATCCCGTTGCCCAGCCTCGGCGCGGGTCGATGCTCCCAGCAGGCCGGCGGGCGTTCGCTGACTCATGGTGCCCTCTCCGTTGGGGGTCCGTTGCGGTGCTCGACAGGCTCCCGGATCGCCGTGGGTGCCCTCCCACCAGCGGTGGGGATCTGCTCCCTAGTGTCTCATCAACCATCCGGAGCGGACATCACTAGAACCTAGTGAGTGGGGTCACTCAAACCTCATGTACCTGCAGTTCACCCCGTTCTTGTGATGCCGGCCCGACGGCGAACCCCACCAGAGTGGCTGCGGGGCCGTCACGGCCCGAGCCATCCGCCTGCGCTCGCAGATGGGGGCTGCACTCACTCGAAGGAGTCTCAATGGCGACCTCTACGACCGGCGAAAAGACCTACGCCGACCTCAGTTCCGGGCGACGCTGGTTCCTGCTGATCCTGGCCAGCATGGGCAGTTCGATCATCTACGCCCCGGCCTACCTCAAGGCGGTGTTCTACGACCCGCTGCAGAAGGCACTCGGGATCAGCAACACCGAGCTGGGCGCCGTCTTCGGTGCCTACGCCATCACCGCGCTGATCTGCTACCTGCCCTCGGGCATCCTGGCCGACAAGATCCGGATGCGCACCCTGTCGTCGGTGGGATTCATCTCCACCGCGGCGCTCACCTTCGTCTACGCGATGCTGCCCAGCCTGACCC
>JAEXCA010000041.1 GCA_023393755.1 Actinomycetes bacterium
TAGCCGAGTTCGACATGGTCGGCGACGTAGCTTGCCGGCAGGGTGGTGCGGCGGTGACTGCGTTGCTGCCGGACTTCGAGGCTGCCGTCCCGGTGGGCTTTGGTGACAATCCAGCGATCACCGTTCTGGACCCAGCCGCTGCCGACTCGGAGACGGCGGTTTGAACCGCCCCGGGATGTCCGGAGACTCCAAACCTTGGGAAGGTTGGAGTCATGTCAGGGAACACGAACAAGAGGTATCCGGCTGAGTTGAAGCAGCGGGCGGTGCGGATGTATGCCGAGATCCGGCCGGATCAGGAGACGGATTGGGCGGCGATGGCCCGGGTCGCGGAGTTGCTCGGGGTGGCGACCACGGAGACGGTGCGCAAGTGGGTGCGGCAGGCCGAGGTCGACCAGGGCGGTCGCCCCGGGGTGACCAGCGAGGAGTCGGCCGAGATCAAGCGGCTCAAGCGTGAGAACGCCGAGTTGAAACGGGCGAACGCGATCCTGAAGGCGGCCTCGGCTTTCTTCGCCGAGCTCGACCGGCCCGGGCAGTGATCGTGGACTTCATCCGCGAGCACGCCGACCACATGACCGCCGAGGGCGGGTTGCGATGGGGGGTGGAGCCGATCTGTGCCGTGCTGTCTGAGCATGGTGTGAAGATCGCCCCGTCGACCTATTACGAGTGGCGCGACAAGCTGCCCACCAAACGGGCCGAACGCGACGCTGTGCTGATCGAGCACATCCGCCGGGTCCACGCCGCGAACTTCGGGGTGTACGGGCCCAGGAAGGTATGGCTGGTCCTGAACCGGGAAGGGATCGGGGTCGCCCGTTGCACCGTGGAGCGGCTCATGAAGACGGCTGGGCTGGCAGGTGTCGTGCGCGGCAAGGTGAAGAAGACCACCATCGCCGGCGTCGGCCCACGTCCGGAGGACCTGGTGAAACGAGGGTTCGCGCCAGCCGCGCCGAACCGGCTGTGGGTCGCGGATATCACGTATGTGTCGACCTGGTCGGGCTGGGCCTACACCGCGTTCGTGATCGACGCCTACGCCCGCCGCATCCTCGGCTGGCGGACCGCCTCTCACATGACCGACACCCTCGTCCTCGACGCCCTGGAGCAGGCGATCTGGACCCGCGAACATGAGGGCCGCAACGACCTCGACCGGCTCGTGGCGCACACCGACCGCGGGTCGCAGTACGGGTCGATCCGCTACACCCAGCGGCTCGCCGAGGCTGGGATCACCCCGTCGGTCGGGGCCGTCGGCTCGTCGTACGACAACGCCCTGGCCGAGACCATCAACGGCCTGTACAAGACCGAGGTCATCAAACGCAGGCCCTGGCGGACCATCGAGGAGGTCGAACTCGCGACCGCCGAATGGGTCGACTGGTACAACCACCGCCGTCTCCACGAGTACGCCGGCGGTGACCTCACCCCGGCCGAAACCGAGAACGCGTACTACGCTCACCATCAAGCCTCAGCAGCAAGCTAAGGCAGACACACCACCGAGTCTCCGGACTCACCGGGATGCTTCTATGTTGTGTCAAGGGCGGTGGGCAGGGATCTGAATAGTTGGCGGGCGACGTAGCGTTTCAGGCTGCGCATGATCTCTTTGGTGGTGCGGCCCTGAGCTCGTCGCTTGGCGACATAGGCGCGGGTGGCAGGGTCGATGCGCATCCGGACCAGAACGATGGTGTGGAGGGCACGGTTGAGTCGTCGGTCACCGCCCCGGTTGAGGCGGTGCCGCACTGTGTTCCCCGACGATGCGGGGATGGGGCAGGCGCCGGCGATCGCGGCGAACGCCGCTTCGGAGCGGACCCGTCCTGGATGTGACCAGGCAATCAGGACGGCCGCTGCCACGACCGATCCGACTCCGGTGAGAGTGGTGAGTTTCGGGCCCTGCTCGGCGACGAGTGTGTCGAGGTGGGCACGGTTCACAGCGACTTGATGGTCAAGGTCGCGGATGTGGCGGGCCAGTCGGACAGCCTCGCCGCGGCAGGTGGCCAGCCAGGCCGGCTCCTCACGTGCTCGCCATCCGGTGATCATGGTGACCTGACCAGTGGTGAGCGGTCGGCGGGCGTCGATACCAAGGTCGATGGTGCGCAGGAGTGCGGTCAAGGCGTTGATCGCCCGAGTCCGGTCGGCGGTCATCTCCTCCCGCGCGATGACCAGCACCCGCAGCGCAACCCGGGGTCCGGTGTCGGTCCGCGGCCGGCGCAGCATGTCGAACCTGACGCCCAGCACGGAGCGGGCGATCCGGGCCGCGTCCAGGTCATCGCTCTTGCCCTGCCCGTGATGGGAAGGGATCGGTGAGGGTTCACACACCTCCAAGCCGGCAGCACCGAGCTGGTCGGCCAGCTGTGCACCGTACGACCCGACGCCCTCCACCACCACCAACACCCGTGCGATGGTTCGGCGCCGTATCCAGGTGACGGCACGGGCCAGCCCGGCTGCTGAGGTCGGGAACGTTGAGCGGTGGCGCTCCGCTGCTGTCCTGGCGTCGATGACAGCCACGGTGTGGGACGCGGCGTGGGTGTCCACACCGACGACGAAATCGAAGAGTTCTGCCACGATGGACATGGCGATGTTGTCCTTCCGCGAGGCGACATGGTCCGGCGTCGACCCGGGAAGAACTCCTTGCAGGGCAAGCCTGTAATGGGCCACACCCCAGCGATCACTGGGGTGGGCAAGCTTCTGATCAAGCCATCCAAGGAAGACCGGGCCGGCGTCGCTCGCCCCGGACGGACAGATCCCGGCAAAGGCACCCCAACAGGGGGCCAGGCGATTCACGAGTCACACCCGCAGACGAGCACGACACCGACCCTGCCAGCCAGCCCCAGGCCAGCCAACAGAAGAGTTACAGGCGGTTCAG
>JAEXCA010000188.1 GCA_023393755.1 Actinomycetes bacterium
CGGCTGGCCTGCTCTCGGCCGGCGCCGCCGCGATCGTCGGCAGCCGGCTGGCCCGCGAGGCCGACGCCCGGGCCCGGGCGCGCCACGCCGACTGGGCCGCCAACCCCTGCCCCGCCACCGCGATGCCGCTGCTGCTCGCGCTGGAGAGTGCGATGGCTCCGGACGAGGAACTCGACCGGGTGATCGCCCAGACTCCGGCGAACGGCGTCGACGCGTACAGCGCCGCGTACCTGACGATGCGGGCCGGCTGGCTGGCCAACCGGCACGGCGACCTGGCCGGGGCGCTGGCCGAACTGTCCGCCGCGCGCAGCCGGATGCCCGCCCACGAGGCCACCCTGCGGGCCGGGGAGGCCTACCTGCGGCTCAACCACGCCGAGTTTCCCCCGGCCGAGCTGCTGGCTCCGGCGACCCCGGACAGCGCCGATCCCTACGGCGCCGACGCGCTCACCTCGGTCCGGATCGCCGTGCTGCTCGCGCAGGGCAGGACGACCAGCGCGGCCGAACTGCTGACCAGCTTCGCGCCGGAGGATCGGATGCTGAAGGCCTACGGCGACGTCTGGCGGGATCTCGGCCTGGTCTTCGCCGGGGACATCGACCGGGGGGTCGGGAAGGCCCTGCTCCACCTGGAGGAGGGACGGCAGGAGCTCAGCCTGGAATGCGT
Organism: Actinomycetes bacterium; assembly: GCA_023393755.1. Lineage (GTDB taxonomy): Bacteria > Actinomycetota > Actinomycetes > Propionibacteriales > Propionibacteriaceae > Propionicimonas. Next base: position 662 of record JAEXCA010000188.1, read on the forward strand.
CGAGGCCTTCGGCTACACCGGGCTGCTCGGGCTCACCCTGGCCGGCCGGATGCCCGACGCCACCCGGCTGCTGGACGACCTGCTCTCCACCTTCCCCTCCCAGTCGGTGCACAGCAACTACCGCGAGGCGATCCTCACCCTCGGCGGGCTGCTGGCGCAGTGGCAGGGCCGTACCGCCCACGCCCGGGCGCTGGCCGCCCAGTCCCAGGACCGGGTCACCCCGGACGCCTCGGGGCCCTTCCCGGGGATGGTTCCGGGCATGGTCGACCTGATCGTGCGCAGCGCGGTCGCCGGCGAGGACATCGCCGAGCCGCTCTGGCAGCTGGTCGAGCAGCATGCCGACGCCGGGTTCGTCGTCACGGCCCTGCTGGCCGGCCTGGTGGCGGTCGAGTACGGCCCGCAGGAGGCGATCGGCAGCAAGCTGCACGACCTGGCCGAAGCCACCGAGAGCCCGCTGATGCAGGCCATCGGGCGGTACCTGGCCGCCGCCACCCGGCTCGACACCGCCGCGATCGATGCCAGCGTGGCCGAACTGGTGGAGCTGGGCGCGATGATGGCCGCCATCCAGGGGGCGATCTTCTCCGCCCAGATCCTGCGGCAGCAGGGACGGCTGGAGGTTTCGGCCGAGGCCGCCCGGCGGGCCTGGGAGCTGGCGGCTCCGGCGGGTCCGGAACGCTGGGGGCTGTTCGGCCGGCTCTCGGAGTCGGTCGGCCTGTCCCGGCGCGAGTACGCGGTGCTGGATCTGCTCTCCGGCGGGCTGCCTACCCAGGAGGTCGCGGTCGCGCTCGGGATGAGCGCCCGGACGGTCGAGACCCACCTGCACAACGTCTCGCGCAAGGTGGGCCTCTCCGGCAAGGAGAACCTGGTCTACGCGGCGCAGACCTGGCTGCGGCCGCCCACCTGAGCCACCACGACCGGGCCCGGAATTGGCAGAGGGGCCGCGGGGACAGAGTCCTCCGGGCCCCTCCCGACAGAACGGGGGGCGATCTGCCGAACGTCCCAGCCGCGGCTTGTGGGGGGATTTGCGGCGTGGGGGGTGTGAGAAAGATTCAACCGGACGTACCACCGCCGGCCGTGGCGGAACCGGGAGGTTGCGCATCCCAACCGATCCAATTGCGCATGGCGGGGCGTTTTCTACGGCGATCCTGATCCCCACTACGTACCGGTGGAGACCTGCTCAGCCGGCGGTCAGCGGGGCGACAGCGAGAGCCGCTGGCGGACCACCTCGGCCAGCCGCTCGGCGATCTCGCCGGCCTGCTCGGTGGTGGCCGCCTCGACCATCACCCGCACCAGCTGTTCGGTGCCCGAGGGCCGCAGCAGCACCCGTCCGGAGTCGCCGAGCTGCTTGGCCGCGGCGGTGACGGCCGCGTTCACGTCCGGGTCGATCCCGGCCCGGGCCTTGTTCACGCCGGGGACGTTCAGCAGCACCTGCGGGAAGCGGGTCACCACGCTGGCCAACTCGGCCAGGCTCCGGCCGCTGCGCACCACCTCGGCGGCCAGGTGCAGGGCGGTGAGAACGCCGTCGCCGGTGGTGGCGAACTCGCTCATGATGACGTGGCCGGACTGCTCGCCACCGAGGGTGAAGCCGTTGGCGTTCATCGCCTCCAGCACGTAGCGGTCGCCCACCTTGGTGATGTCGACCGCGATGCCGTGGCGCTTCATCGCCTGCAGGAACCCGAGATTGCTCATCACGGTGGCCACCACCGTGTCGCTGTGCAGGGTGTGGTCGGCCTTCATCGCGATCGCCAGGATCGCCATGATCTGGTCGCCGTCGACCAGCCTGCCGTCGGCGTCCACCGCCAGGCAGCGATCGGCGTCGCCGTCCAGCGCGATGCCCAGGTGAGCCCGATGGGCGACCACCGCCGCCTGCAGCGACTCCGGGTGCGTCGAGCCGGCGTTGTGGTTGATGTTCAGGCCGTCAGGTTCGGCGTTGATCATCACCACCTCGGCGCCCTGCGCGGCGAAGGCGGCGGGAGCGGTCTGGTAGGCGGCTCCGTGGGCGGCGTCGATCACCACCTTGAGTCCGTCCAGGCTGCCGTCGGCGCCCAGGCTCGACACCAGGTGGGCGACGTAGCTCTCCGCGGCACCGAAGTCGGTGGTGACCCGGCCGACGCCGGGACCCACCGGACGCTGCCAGGGCTGGCCGATCCTGGCCTCGATGTCGTCCTCGAGGTCGTCGTCCAGCTTGACCCCGCCGCGGGCGAAGAACTTGATGCCGTTGTCCGGAGCCGGGTTGTGGCTGGCCGAGAGCATCACGCCCAGATCGGCGTCCAGTTCGTTGACCAGGTAGGCGACCCCGGGGGTGGGCACGACGCCCACCCGGATCACGTCCACCCCTGAGGCGGCCAGTCCGGCGATCACCGCCGCGCCGAGGAACTCCCCGGACGCCCGCGGGTCGCGGCCCACCAGGGCTCGGGGACGGTGGGAACCGAAAGCCCCGGCCTCTGCCAACACGTGGGCGGCGGCGCTGGACACCTGCAACGCGAGCTCGGGTGTGAGGTCGACGTTGGCGGTGCCGCGCACTCCGTCGGTGCCGAAGAGCCGGGGCATCGGTGGCGGGATTACCGCTTGCTGTACTGCGGAGCCTTGCGGGCCTTCTTCAGGCCAGCCTTCTTGCGCTCCTTGACCCGGGCGTCGCGGGTGAGCAGACCGGCCTTCTTCAGTGCCGGACGGCTGGCCTCGGCGTCCACGCCGTTGAGCGCACGGGCGATGCCCAGCCGCAGCGCGCCGGCCTGACCGGTCACGCCACCGCCGACGATGGTGGCGATCACGTCGTAGGAGCCGACCACCGCGGCGGTCACGAAGGGCTCGTTGACGGTCTGCTGGTGCAGCTTGTTCGGGAAGTAGTCGTCCAGGCTGCGGCCGTTGATCGAGAACTGGCCGGTACCGGGGACGATCCGCACCCGGGCGATCGCCTCCTTGCGGCGGCCGGTCGCGGCCCCCGGGGCGACGACCGCCGGACGCCCGCCCGGCAGCGCGGTGCTCGGGACGGCCTCGGAGCGGTACGCGATCTCGCGGTCGCCCTCGGTGAAGGGAGCGAACTCGTCGGTGGTCTCAGTCTCTTCGACGACGTCGGTCACGGTCATTCCTGTCACTGGGCGATCTGGGTGATCTGGTAGGGCTGCGGCTTCTGGGCGGTGTGCGGGTGCTCGGGACCGGCGTACACCTTGAGCTTCTTGATCAGCTGGCGGCTGAGCTTGTTCTTCGGCAGCATCCCCCAGACCGCCCGCTCGACGGCCTTGCGGGGATCGGTGTCGAGCAGTTCGCCGTAGGGGATGGACTTCAGTCCGCCCGGGCGGCCCGAGTGCCGGTAGGCCAGCTTGTCGGTGCGCTTGTTGCCGGTGAGCGCGATCTTGGAGGCATTGACGACGACGACGAAGTCACCGGTGTCGACATGCGGGGCGAACTGCGCCTTGTGCTTGCCGCGGAGCAGGGTCGCGGCGGTCACGGCGAGGCGGCCCAGCACGACGTCCTCGGCATCGATCACGTGCCAGTTCCGGGAGACCTCCCCGGGCTTCGGGCTGTACGTAGACACGGGTCGTAGACCTGCTTCCATGAGTTGTCTTCAGTAACGGCGGGTGCGGGATTGCCCAGGGCAGACCACAGCGCAACGACGTCCAAGATTACCCCGCCGGATTCCGACGGTCAAAACGCGGGCCGAGCCTACCCCGGGACGGCCGTGGCGCACGCTCGGCGCGCGGGCGGCCGGGTGGCTCAAGCGCCCAGTTGCGCGTCGTCCACCGGACGGCCGGACTGCTCCGGCCGGGTCCACCGCCCCAGCTCGAAGCCCTGCCGGGTCGCCTCGGCGAGGAACTCGGCCTCGGTGCCGGCGTCGACCTGCGGTTCCCTGGCCAGCAGCCAGAGGTTCTCGTGGTCGGGGGTGCCGACCAGGGCGTGCCGGTAGCCGTCGTCGATCTTCAGCACCCAGTAGTCGGCCTGGGTGAACGGGATCCAACGCAGTGCGGCGGGCAGGAAGGTGACCTTCAGCCGGCCGGCGTGCTGGTCGTCCGGCACCGCCCGGCCGAGCGCCTGGGTGGGCTCGCCCTCCTCATTGATGCACCGGTTGTCGACCTTGACGGTGCCGTCCTCCTGCAGCGAGTACTCGGCGGTGATGTCGCGCGCGCCGTCGTCCTCGAACTTCAGCGGCAGCCGGCCGATCTCGAACCACAGCCCCAGGTAACGGGAGAGATCCAGCTCCTCGACCGAGGTGACCTCCGCGGGTTGTTCGCCGTTCATCTGCCTTCCTCTCCTCGAGTTCGGGCTCACCAGGCTAGTCCCCGGTCCGCGCGGACGGGAGGGGGTCGTCGTCCCGGCCGGTGGATCGACCGGGCCGGCGCGGTGTCGCTGCCGGCTTCGACACCGCCGAGGTGGTGACGTTGGCGTCGACCAGCCAGGGGTGCCGGCGGCGGTGGCCGGTGCCGGGGCCGTTCGTTTCGCGGATGTTACAGATCCGGCGAATCCGCCGGACACCGCACGCGCCCGACGGTGCCGCCGTAGGGTGCGCCCATGGCGGACGTTCTTCAGCTCAGGCATCCCGACAGCGACACCGAGGCGGAGTTGGCGATCACCGACGGCACCATCCGCGCCACCGAGTTGCGCCGGTTCGTGGTGGGCGGCGAACCGCTGGCCACCTACGACCCCGGCTACGTCAACACCGCCTCCTGCCGCTCCTCGATCACCTACATCGACGGGGACGCCGGCATCCTGGAGTACCGCGGCTACCCGATCGAGCAGCTGGCCGAGCGGTCGACCTTCCTGGAGGTCGCCTGGCTGCTGCTCAACGGCGAACTGCCCACCGCAGCCGAACTGGCCGGCTGGGAGCAGTTGATCACCCAGCACCGGATGCTGCCGGACAAGCTCAAGACCGTACTGGCCGGCTTCCCCTACGACGCCCATCCGATGACCATCCTGATGGCGTCGACAGCGGCCTTCTACTCGTTCTACCCGGACGCCCAGAACTTCGACGACCCCGACGCCCGGGCGCTGAACATCGCCCGGTTGATCGCCAAGATGCCGACCCTGGCCGCCTTCGCCTACCGCAAGGGCAAGGCCAAGCCGTACATCAACCCGGACGACGCCTACGGGTACTGCCACAACTTCCTGGCCATGCTGTTCAAGCAGGCCGAGCGGCGCTACGTCGCCGACGAACGGCTGATCCGGGCCGTCGAGGTGCTGTTCATCCTGCATGCCGACCACGAGCAGAACTGCTCGACCTCGGCCGTCCGCTCGGTGGCGAGCTCCGGCAATGACCTCTACACCTGTGTATCCGCCGGGGTCGGGGCCTTGCACGGGCCGCTGCACGGCGGCGCCAACGAGGCGGTACTGAAGATGCTGCGCGAGATCGGGACGGTGGACCGCGTGCCGGAGTTCATCGAGGGGGTCAAGGCCGGGAACGTGCGGATGATGGGCTTCGGCCACCGGGTCTACAAGAACTACGACCCGCGGGCCCGGGTGATCAAGAAGGCGGTGGACGACGTCTTCGAGATCACCGGGGTGAACCCGCTGCTGCGGGTGGCCCAGGAGCTGGAGAAGTACGGGCTGACCGACGAGTACTTCGTCTCCCGGCGGCTCTACCCCAACGTCGACTTCTATTCCGGCCTGATCTACGAGGCGCTCGGCTTCCCGCCGGAGATGTTCACCGTCCTGTTCGCCGTCCCCCGCACCGCCGGCTGGGCGGCCCAGTACCAGGAGTTCATCACCGATCCGGAGCAGAAGATCGCCCGGCCCAAGCAGATCTACACCGGCTACCCGCAGCGCGACTACGTCCCGCTCGACCGGCGCTGATCCGCCGCTGCTGGTCCGCAGCGCGGCAACTCCGGTTGCCGATCCGCGGTCTGACCAATGAATCGAGCAAAATCGGTTGCAGGGTGTCCCCACCCCGGGCAAGGTTGACCCATGAGTTCGAAGATGAGCGCTGCCTCCCTGCAGGTGACCAGTCCCGACCAAGTCCGCAACGTTGTCCTGATCGGAAACGCCGGGTCGGGAAAGACCTCCCTGTTCGAGCAGCTGCTCAAGGCCCGGATCGCCGGCTACCGCGGTGAGAAGGAGGACGCCGAGCGCGCCGCCCAGTTGTACGTGGCCTCGGTGGAGAACCGCGGCACGCTGACCAACCTGCTGGACGCCCCCGGCCACCCGGACTTCGTCGGCGAGCTGCGCGCCGGGATCAGGGCCGCCGACGCCGCCATCTTCGTGATCTCCGCCGCCGACGGCATCGACGGTGCCGCGGTCGCCCTCTGGGAGGAGTGCACCGCCGCGAACCTCCCCCGGATCATCGCGCTGACCAAGCTGGACGCCGGCCACGCCGACTTCGACGGCTCGGTCGCCGCCGCCCAGGCAGCCTTCGGCGAGGGCGTCCTGCCCACCCACGTGCCAACCCTCTCGGCGCCCGGGGTGATCTCGGGCAACATCGGCCTGCTCAGCCTGGAGGAGCACGACTACTCCGGCACCGAGGTGGTCAACCGCAAGCTCAGCGCGGACGACGACCAGGTCGAGGCCTACCGCGGCCCGCTGATCGAGGCGATCATCCAGGAGGCCGAGGACGACGCCCTGATGGACCGCTACCTCAGCGGCGAGGAACTCGACACCGACTACCTGCTGGACGACCTGATGAAGGCCGTCGCCACCGCCAACCTGTTCCCGGTGCTGCCGGTCGCGTCCAACACCGGCGTCGGCGTCGAGGAGCTGCTGCGGCTGATCGCGCACGGCTTCCCGACCCCGTCCATGCACCCGAACCCGCCGATGACCACACCGGGCGGCGACGAGCTCACCGTCCCCTCCGCCGATCCGTCCGCGCCGCTGGTCGCCCAGGTGATCCGCACCACCACCGACCCGTTCGCCGGCCGGCTGTCGATGATCCGGATCTTCTCCGGCACGCTGAACGCCGAGGACACCGTCCACGTCAGCGGGCACGGGGGACGCTCGGACGCCCACGACACCGACGAGCGGATCGGCCAGATCCAGGTCGCGGTCGGCGTCGAGCTCAAGCCCCGCTCCTCGGCGATCGCCGGCGAGATCGTGATGGTGCCGAAGCTGACCACCGCCGAGACCGGCGACACCATCTCGGCCAAGGACCACCCCGCCGTGGTCGAGCGCTGGGAGCTGCCGCAGCCGCTGCTGCCGCTGGCCATCCGGGCCGCCACCCGGAACGACGAGGACAAGCTGCCGGCCGCGCTCAACCGGCTGGTGGTGGAGGACACCACCGTCCGGCTGGACCGCGGCAGCAACGACCAGCTGGTGCTGTGGACCACCGGCCAGGCGCACGCGGACCTGCTGCTCGCCCGGCTGGTCGAGCGGTACGCCGTCAAGGTCGAGCAGGACGAGGTGAAGATCGCGCTGCGGGAGACCTTCGTCGGCAAGGCCACCGCGCTGGGACGCCACGTGAAGCAGTCCGGCGGCCACGGCCAGTACGCGGTCTGCAACATCGAGGTGGAGCCGCTGGAGCGCGGCGCCGGCTTCGAGTTCGTCGACAAGGTGGTGGGTGGCGCGGTGCCGAGGCAGTTCATCCCCTCGGTGGAGAAGGGCATCCGCACCCAGCTGGAGAAGGGCGTCTTCGCCGGCTACCCGATGGTGGACGTCCGGGTCACCCTGTTCGACGGCAAGGCGCACTCGGTGGACTCCTCGGACATGGCCTTCCAGCTGGCCGGCTCGCTGGCGATCAAGGAGGCCGCCAAGCCGGGCGTGGTGGCCCTGCTGGAGCCGATCGACCTGGTGGTCGTGACGGTGGGCGAGGAATACCTCGGCCCGGTGATGACCGACCTGTCGGGCCGCCGCGGCCAACTGCTCGGCACCGATTCGGAGAACCGCAAGGCGATCATCCGGGCGCTGGTGCCGCAGTCGGAACTGGCCCGCTACGCGATCGACCTGCGTGGCATCGCCCACGGCTCGGGGACGTTCAGCCGCGAGTTCCACGGCTACGAGCTGCTTCCGTCCAACCTGGTGGAGAAGTACGCCAAGGCCAACGCCTGAGCAACCTGCCGAGAAGGAGGGTCTCCCCCGTGGGGACCCTCCTCCTTTTTACGAACGGACGGTCTCCTCCCCGGCCCGTCGGGCGACCCAGCGGCTGACGCAGCCGGTGGTTGACCACCTCCCGGGCTGCCACTAGCTTAGTGGACTAGACCACTATTCGGAGGGGACGGTCATGCTCGATCCCGGCTCATCGCCGCTGGCCACCAGCGCGGACACCACCACCACGGCCGGCTCACTGGCCGCCCGGCCCACCCTTGCCGCCGCCGTCGACGGCGC
>JAEXCA010000209.1 GCA_023393755.1 Actinomycetes bacterium
TACGCGCGGCGGGCCGGCGCCACGTGGTGGGCTGGGCGCCTCCCGGAAGCACCACCGGAGCCGACACCACGGCGGCGGGGGCCGCGCTGGTGGCGGCCGGGGCGGGCCTGGTCCTGTTCGGCGGCGGGGACGGCACCGCCCGCGACGTGGCCGCGGCGGCCGGCGGGGTGCCCGTGCTGGGCGTGCCCGCCGGGGTGAAGAAGTACTCCGACTGCTTCGCGGTCAGCCCGGCGGCCGCCGGCCGGCTGGCGGCACGCTGGCTGGCGGACGAGCCGCTGGCGCTGCGCTCCGCCGAGGTGCTGGACGTCGACGAGGAGCAGTTGCGGGCAGGCCGGGCCGTCCCCCGGCTGCACGCGGTTGTCACTGTGCCGGAATGGCGGGGGAGCACCCAGGCCCGCAAGACCGCCACCCCGGCCACCGAGCAAGCGCAGGTCGCGATCGCCGCCGCCGGTGCCGTCCGGGCGCTGGAGCCCGGGGTGACCCACCTGCTCGGCCCCGGCGGAACCATGCTGGAGGTCGCCCGCCAACTCGGCGTGCCGGGGACGCCGCTGGGCGTCGACGTGATCCGGGACGGTGAACTGGTGCTGGCCGACGCCTCCGAGGCCGACCTGCTCGGCCTGCTGGACGGCCGGCCGGCCCGTGCCCTGGTCACCGTGATCGGCGGGCAGGGCTTCGTCCTGGGCCGCGGCAACCAGCAGCTCTCCGCGGCGGTGCTGCGCCGGCTGGCCACCCCGGACCCGCTGCTGGTCGTGGCCAGCGAGAACAAACTGGTCGGGCTGGCCGGGCGTCCGCTGCTGCTCGACACCGGCGACGCCGACCTCGACCGGGAGCTCAGCGGCTATCTTCGCGTCATCACCGGACCCAACACCCAGGCCATCTATCCGGTGGCCGCAGCGACAACCCAGGGAGAGTCATGCGACTAGCAGGAAAATCAGCCATCGTCACCGGCGCGGCCGGCGGGATCGGACGGGCCACCGCGCTGGCCATGGCGGCCGAGGGCGCCAGGGTCGCGGTGGTCGACCTGAACGCCGACGGCCTGGACGAGGTGGCGCGGCAGATCCGGGCGGCCGGCGGCCAGGCCGTGACGATCGTCGCGGACGTCTCCGCGGAGGCCGACATCGAGAAGGTCGTCGCCGGCACCGTCGAGGCGTTCGGCGGGGTGGACATCGCCTTCAACAACGCCGGCATCATCCGGCGGACGACGGTGCTGGAGACCTCGGTCGAGATGTGGGACCAGGTGTTCGCGGTGAACGTCCGCTCGATCTTCCTGATGTGCAAGCACGTGGTGCCGATCATGGCCGCCGCCGGGGGCGGATCGATCATCAACACCGGCTCGGGCTGGGGCCTGAAGGGCGGCGGCCGGGCGGTCTCCTACTGCGCCTCCAAGGGCGCGGTGGTCAACCTGACCCGGGCGCTGGCGATCGACCACGGCCCGCAGGGCGTCCGGGTGAACTCGGTCAACCCCGGCGACGTCGACACCGGCATGCTGCGGGACGAGGCGACCCAACTGGCGGAGAACCTCGACGCCTTCCTCGCCGACGCCGCGGATCGTCCGCTGGGCCGGATGGGCCAGCCGGAGGAGATCGCCGCAGCCGTGGTCTGGCTGGCCAGCGACGAGTCCAGCTATGTCACCGGCGCCGCCCTGAGCGTGGACGGCGGCGGCAACGCCTGAGGCGTCCCGGCGGCTTCCGGTGTTCGCCCCGGCGTCACCGGAAGGTCACCCGACGGGGGTTCTGATTGTCGGAAGGGCGGCGTAGTCTCGGCCACCTGGCCACCTGCCCGGCGAGAGGAAACGACATGCAGCGGATCGTCCCGAACATCTGGTTCGACCACAATGCCGCGGAGGCGGCCGAGTTCTACGTCGGGGCCTTCCCCGATGCCCGGGTGGTCGAGACCGCGCGCTACCCGACCGAGGGCCTGCTCGACTTCCAGCAGGAGTTCGCCGGCGAGGTGCTGACCGTGGAGTGGGAGATCGGGGGGTACCGGTTCATCGGGATCAACGCCGGCTCCGAGTTCCGGCCCAACCCGTCGATCTCCTTCTTCGTCAACTTCGACCCCTCGGTCGACCCCGATGCCCGCGCCCACCTGGACGAACTGTGGGCGGCGCTGAGCGAGGGCGGGACGGCGCTGATGCCGCTGCAGTCCTACCCGTTCAGCCCGCACTACGGTTGGATCCAGGACAGGTACGGGGTCAGCTGGCAGCTGATGTTGACCAATCCCGACGGCGAGCCGCGTCCGTTCATCATCCCCAGCATCATGTTCGGCCACACCGTCCAGGGCCGGTCGCGGGAGGCGATCGACTACTACACCGAGACCTTCGGTGGCCGGGTCGGGGCGCTCGTCCCGTACCCGGACGAGGCGGGGCCGGTCGCCGGGCAGGTGATGTTCGCCGACTTCCAGCTGCTCGACCAGTGGTTCGCCACCATGGACGCCGCCGACCAGGAGTTCACCTTCACCTGCGGGGTGTCGCTGATGGTGTACTGCCGCGGCCAGGAGGAGATCGATCGCTACTGGGAGCGGCTCAGCGCGGTGCCCGAGGCCGAGCAGTGCGGCTGGTGCGCCGACCGGTTCGGGCTGAGCTGGCAGCTCATCCCCGACAACCTGGGTGAGCTGATGGCCGCCCCGGACGCCTACGCCAAGCTGATGGGGATGGGCAGGATCGAGATCGCGGCCTTCGGCTGAGCCGGACGACCGGGCGGCCCGGGTGCGGCAGCGCGGTGGAAACAAGGGCTAACGTTGTCGCGTGGCTCAACCAACGATGAAAGATGTCGCCCAGGCTGCCGGCGTCGCGCTGAAGACCGTCTCGCGGTACGTCAACGGTGAGACGAACATCGATCCGGTGCTCGTGGAACGGATCCGGGAGGCCATCAGCAAGCTGAACTATCGCCGCAACCTGGTCGCGGCGAGCATCCGCCCCGGCTGGACCAGCAAGACCATCGGCCTGATCATCAGCGACCTGGCCAACCCGTACTACTCCACGCTGGCTCGCGCGATCGAGGGTGTGCTGGCCCCGCGCGGCTACCTGCTCACGACCGCGAGTTCGGAGGAGGACGGCAGCGTTCACGACCGGTTGGTGGACCGCCTGATGGAGCAGCGGGTCGACGGCCTGATCGTCGTCCCGCCGCGGAACCGGAAGCGCAGTTGGGCGGACGTCGTTCCGCCCGTCCCGCCGTTGGTGCTGCTGGACCGGCCGGCTCCCGAGGCCGAGGCCGACACCATCCTCGCCGACAATGTCGGCGGCGTGGAGGCCGGAACCCGAGCCCTGATCGACGCCGGAGCGCGCCGGATCGCTTTCGTGGGCGACTCGCTGGCCATCCACACCATGCGGGAACGTCTGCGCGGCTACCGCGGGGCACTTCAGGAGGCATCCCTGCATCCCGACGAGGCGTTGGAGTTCACCTCGGCCCACAGCGTCGAGGACGCCGCCGAGCTGGTGGCGCGGATTCTGGACGACGGCGCCGCCGACGCCATCCTGGCGGCCAACAACCGGGCTGCGATCGGGGCGCTGCGCACCTTCCAGGCCACCGGGCGCCGGCTTCCGCTGGTGGCCTTCGACGACTTCGAGGCGGCCGACATCGTCCAGCCCCAGGTGTCGGTGGTCAGCCAGGACATCCGGCTGATGGGCCAGCGGGCGGGGGAGATCCTGCTGGAACGCCTGCAGGGACTCCAACGTCCGCCGGAGACGATCGTGCTGCCGACCCAGCTCGTGCTGCGTGGCTCGGAACGACCGACCTGATCGGCGATTCGGAGCTGAAGAAGCTTGATGACACACGTCTAGATAACGTTGTTCCAGCCTGCTAGCCTGACTCGAGTTCGGCCGGACGCAAGGCAGCCCGGCCGGATCGACCAGGTTGCCGGTCCCGACTGAAATGAGCAGGGTTGACCGAGCGAGGGGTTTCGCCGGCGACGGTCCGGCTGGCGTGGGGGAGTGACTCCTGCGTGGCGGAATGGGTCATCGACGCCGAAGACCAGGCTTCCGTCGTGGCGCAGGTGGAGACGCGGGTGGTCGGCGATGCGATCCACCTCACGGCTTCGGTTCGCGCGCTCCGGGATGTCTCGCTAGGGGTTGGTCTTCGGCTCCAGACGGGTCACGCATTCGGGGTCGGAGTGTTCGGTGGGGCAGTCGTTCAGCGGAGTCATGGCACCCTGGGTTGGGCCGCCTCGCCAACTCCGCTGACGTGGTTCTACACCATGGATCCCAAACTGGGCTCCGTCGTTGTCACCCCTGTGGAACCCGCCGTGGCGATCTGCAGTTGGCACCCGCGTCGAGGTGCCGCGGTCACCGTTGTGATCGCTGGCCCGCGCCAGCCCGAACGCGCCGACGGCTTCGTCGAAGGTGAACCCGATTGGAGCGCGATGGCCGGTCGGGAGATGCTGCTCGAGGGTGATAGTCGAAGCGTCCTGCTCAGCGTCAGGACCAGCTCGAGTCCGGCGCCCTCCATCCGTCCCGACGCTGTCAGCCTGCCGAACGACCTGGATGCGCTGACGCATTCCCTCGCGCTATGGGGTTCCCAGGTGCCGAGCCTGGGGACCCTCGAGATCCCGGGTAGTGCCTATCCAACCGTCAATCTTCCACGGCGTGAGTACGGCACCCTGCACACCTTCTTCGATCCGGATGCCTGGAGCGTCGTCGCCGGCTTGAGCTTTGCAGGCATCGATGAGCTGTACGCCGAGGGTCGCGCGATCATCGAACGCTCCCTCGGACGGGTTGCGGCCGACGGACTGGTTCCCCATCACTTCGACGTGGAGGAGGCGATCTTCGTAGCGATCTCGGGGTCGCCACAGCCGGCCGGTGCTACGTTGTCGAACAACGTTATCTCACTGGAGGTCCCCGGCATGTCAGCGTTGCCCGAAGAGGCCCCGAGCCTGGTCACCGACCCTGAGCATCGGAGGTGGCTGACCGCCCACCGGGAGGCGCTACTGGACTTCTACCAGCCCCGGGTCTGCCTTCCTGCCGGCGGCTACGGCTGGCTGGACGACGACGGCGTGCCGTTGCCGACCAAGGGCGCGCAGCTGTGGGTGGGGGCGCGGATGCTCCACGTGTTCTCGCTGGCCGCGATGCTGGGCCGCCCGGGTGCCGCAGACGTGGTCGAGCACGGACTGGACTTCTACATCGACGGCGCCGGTCGTGATCGCGAGTTCGGTGGCTGGTTCCCGATCGTCGGCGGCGATGCCCCAAGCGATCACAAGGAGCTCTACGGCATCGCGCACATGGTGCTTGCCGGGAGTTCGGCCACGCTGGCCGGATTCAGCCGTGGGCCCGCGCTGATGTCCGAGGCCCTCCAGTTGGTCGATCGCTACTTCTGGCTGGAGGATCAGGGTCGCTGCGCGGAGGCGTATCGCCGCGACTTCACCGGACTGGACGCCTATCGCGGGCAGAATGCCAACATGCACCTCACCGAGGCCTACCTGGCTGCGTACCAGGTGACCGGTGACCGGGAGCTGCTGGCCCGGGCGACCCGGATCGCCTTCCATATCGCCGGCCGCGCAGCCAGTTCCAGGACGCCCGGGGGTTGGCGATTGCCCGAGCACTTCGACGCCGCGTGGCAACCCTGCTCGACTACAACCGGGACGACCCCCGGCATCCGTTCCGTCCCTACGGTTCACAGATCGGGCACTGGCTGGAGTGGTCCAAGCTGCTGCTGCAGATCGAGGCCCAGGGGGTGGACGAAGCCTGGCTGGGCCAGGCCTCCGAGACCCTGTTCAATGCTGCGATCCGCGAGGGCTGGCTGGAGCCGGGGGGCTTCGTCTACACCGTCGACTGGGACGGACGTCCGGTGGTCAGCGAACGTTACTTCTGGGAGCCACCGGAGGCGGTCGGCGCGGCCACCCTGCTGTGGCTGCGCACCGGCGACCTGAAGTACGCCGATTGGTACCGCAGGTTGTGGGAGTTCTGCGACCGCTGCTTCATCGATCACCGCCGGGGCGGTTGGCATCCCGAATTGGACGGTGAAGCGCGTCCGGTCAACTTCACCTGGCAGGGCAAGCCGGATCTCTACCATGCCTTCCAGGCGACCCTCTACGCCTTCGTACCCCCGGAACTGAGCCTGGCATCGTGGGCTCGCTCGTCGGCCCCGGAAGCGGCGGCGTCGTGACCGGCATCGCGGTTGTCGGAAACGCCATTCTCGACCACTACAAGGTGGTGGACGCCTATCCGGCCCCGTCCGCGCTGACCACGGTGCGCGACCTGACCTCGGCGCCAGGTGGCCTGATGTACAACTGCGCGGTCGCGCTGGCCCGGCTGGATCCGGAACTGCGGATCCCGGTGGTCGGCCGGATCGGTGAGGATTCCGCCGGGGACGAGTTGCTGGCCGCGCTGGGCCGCTGGCCCGGTATCGACACCAGGCAGGTGCATCGGGGCGGGCAGACCTCGTTCACCGATGTGATGGAGGATTCCTCGACCAAGACCCGCACCTTCTTCCAGTTCCGGGGAGCGAACGCCGAACTGGACGTGGCGGATGTCGACTTCGACCTGCTGGACGCCGATCTGCTGCATGCCGGCTACCTGTTGCTGCTCGATCGCCTGGACGAGGCCGACGCCGAGTTCGGCACCCGGATGGCGCGGCTGCTGGCCATGGCCCGGGCGCGCGGGCTGCGGACCTCCATCGACGTGGTCAGCGAGCACTCCGACCGGTTCGCGACCATCGTCCCGCCGGCCCTGCGCTACACCGACTACTGCATCATGAACGAACTGGAGGCCTCCCGCACCACCGGAGTACCGGTCGGCGAGGACGGCTCGGTGACCGAGTCCGGCCTACGCCGGGCGGCGGAGGCCCTGCTGGGTTTCGGAGTGTCGACCTGGGCCGTCATCCACTGGCCGGGTGGGGCGGCCGGGCTGAGCCGGACGGGGGAGTGGGTGGTGAAACCGGCGGTCGCGCTCGACCCCGCCCGGATCGTGACCACTACTGGAGCCGGCGATGCCTTCGCCGCCGGCGTGATCCACTCGGCCTGGTCGTCGGAGTCGCTGGAGGTCGCGCTCGAGACCGGCATCGGTGCGGCCGCCTGCTCGCTGCTGGCCGGCAACTCCACTGACGGGATACGTCCGCATGCGCAGGCGCGGCGGTTCTATCTCGAATCCCCGCACGGCCGGAGCTGGAGCGTCGGATGAGCCTCGGAACCGCGGTGGTGTTCGGCGCGGGCAATGTCGGACGGGGGCTGCTCGGGCAGGTCTTCTGCCAGGCGGGGCTCGAGGTGGTGTTCGTTGATGTGGACGACGCCCTGGTGGCCGCCCTGGCCCGGGATCGCCGCTACCTGCACATCACCGTCGACAGCGACTCGCGGGTGGAACGGGTCATCGGGCCGGTCACCGCCGTCCCCGCGACCGACGCGGTGGCCGTCGCGGAGGCGCTGGCCGCCGCCCGGGTCGCCGCCACCTGCGTCGGCGCGCGGGCGATTCCGGCGGTATGCCGGCTGATCGCCCCGGCGCTGCTGGCCAGGATCGAGGCCGGCGCGGCGCCGCTGAACCTGTTGATCGCCGAGAACCTGCACGACGGGCCGGCCACGGTCGCCCGCTGGCTCACCGAGGCGGAGCCCGCCCTGGCCGGGCAGCTGGAAGCCGGACGAGCGGGGCTGATCGCCACCTCCATCGGCCGCATGATCCCGGCCCCGCGTCCCGGGCTGAGCGCCGCCGGGCCGGCCGCGATCGAGGTCGAGCCGTACTGCCATCTCCCGATCGACGCCGACGCGCTCCGCGGCGACTTCCCGTCCATCCCCGCGGTGATCGCCGACGACGGGGTCGCCTTCGACTTCTACTCCGACCGGAAGCTGTTCGTCCACAACATGGGTCACGCGATGTCCGCGTACCTCGGAGGGCTCTGCGGTGACTCGGAGATCGCACCGGCGATCGCGCGTGCTGACCTGCGGGCGCTGGTACGCGGAGCGATGATCGAGAGTGCCTGCGCCCTCGCGGAGCGCTACCACCGACCGATCGGGCCGCTGCTGGACCATGTCGACGACCTGCTCCACCGCTTCGGGAACCGGGCTTTGGGCGACACCGTCGAGCGGGTGGGAGCGGATCCGCGCCGCAAGCTTGCTGCCGGCGACCGGCTGCTGGGCGCGCACCGGCTGTGCCTGGCGCAGGGGGTCGACCCACGTCACCTACGGGTGGGCCTGGCGGCCGGCCTGAACCAGCTGGCCGCCGAGGAATCGCTGGACGCCGACGCGGTGGGGTCGTTCCTGGCATCGCAGGGTTTGTCCGATCCCACCGAGAGGGCGCTGCTGGACGAGTACTGCTCGGCGCTGGCGGCGGGCTTCGATGGGTACCGCGTGGCCGCCCTGCTCAACCGCCGCTTCCAGCAGGCGCGGATCCCCTGACGCGCCGTGGCGCCCGGTCAGTCGCGGGCGGGCGCCGCCAACCGGGTGATCTTCACCTGCCAGGCCTCCGGGCCCTCGACCAGGAACTCCCATTCGATCGGGGCGCGCTCGGCCAGCTGGGCCAGCAGCGGCATCGGTGCGTGCGGGGCGACGATCACCAGCGACCAGCCCGGCGGAATGCTGTCGAAGGCGCCGAACACCGTGGCGTGACGGATCGCGTGCGGGATCGGACGGACGTCCAGCACCGGAATGTCGTCGTCATGCCCGCCGCAGCCGCAGCTGTGGGTGCTGGAGGGAGTGACAATCTGGACGGGCTCGCTCACGGGTGACTCCTCGGTGACGGCGTTTGTGGAAGGGGCAGACGCCGGGCGGAACCCGGAGCCTGATATTGCAGGATGGTACTCCTTTTTATTGCCGTGGGGGCGGACTCCGGTGTTAGCTTGCCTGCATGGACGAGTCGCGCGGCGCCGAGTCGGTGCTGGCTCCGGCCGCGCTCCGCCGGGTGCTGGCCTCGCTGGAGGCTGCGCCGTCGCCGCTGACGGCGGCGGAGTTGGCCGACCGGATGGGGCTCCACGTGACGACGGTCCGCTCCCACCTGGACCGGCTGGAGGCGGCCGGGTTGGTGGCGCACGAGGCGGTCGGCGAGCGGCGCCGGGGCCGTCCGGGTTTCCGCTACCGCTCCACCCGCCAGGAGCCCGACCGGGCCCGGGGCGAGTTGATCGGTGTGCTCGCCGCCGCGCTGGCGAGTTCGCCGGGCGCCGACGCGGCGTTGACCGCCGGCCGGCAGTGGGCCGAGGGCATCGAGCCCTCCGGCGCCGCTGCCGCGGAGGTGCTGGCCGAGGCCTTCCAGCGGCTCGGCTTCTCGCCGCGGCCGGACGGCAATCTGATCCGGTTGCACAGTTGTCCCTTCCGCCAGGCCGCGCGCGAGCACCCCGAGGTGGTCTGTCGGGTCCACCTCGGCCTGGCGCAACGGCTCGCCGAGATGTCGGGCGGCGGAGCCCCGACTGTAGAGCTGCTCCCCTTCGTGGAGCCCGAACTCTGTGTCGTCGCCCTGTCGGGCGACCATGTCAGGAATGGGTCCCGGGTGGTCCGGTAGTGCCCCGTATGACCAGCTCGCCGCTGATGACGATGCGTTCGCTGGACGTGGTGGGGTTGAGCAGGAGGTCGGCGGCCGCGCTGCCGGCTTCCTCGGATAGAGCCCGCACGGACGTGAGTGGGGGATAGGTCCTGGTGGCAAGGAAGTCGTCGCATCCGACCACCGACATGTTGCCTGGCACACTGACTCCGGCCTGCAGGAAGCCGGCCATGGCTCCTTGTGCCACCAGGTCGTCGAAAGCGATCACGGCTGTCGCTCCGCACTTCAGTACCGGCAAGGCCGAACGCGTTCCGTCCTCGTAGGTGGCGCTGAAGCCCTTGATCAGGCTCACCTGAAGGCCCAGCCTGGCTGACGTCTCAACGATGGCCTTGCGTCGCTCGTGGTTGCTCCAGGAGTGCCGGGGGCCGACCACATAGGCGATGTGGGAGTGTCCGAGTTCCGCCAGATGTTCCACGGCGTGGGCGACGCCCTGCCCGGTGTCCACCAGCACCCGTGGAATGCCGGGCACGTCGCGGTTCACCAGGACCAGCGGCAGGCGGTGGGACCATTCGACGATCGCCGACCGGGTTTGACGTGAGGACGCGAGCACAACACCGTCGGTACGGGTGATCAACTGGCTCAGTGCGGCGCTCTCACGCTCGGGACTTTCTTCGGTATCGGCGATCAGGACCGCTACTTCCGCCTTTGTCGCCCTGCTGCCGATGGACCGGATCAATGGTGGGAAGAAGGGGTTCCCGATGTCGGGGACGACCAAGCCGATCGCCGACATCGTTCCGGTTGACAGCGCCCGGGCGAGGGCGTTGGGCACGTATCCCAGCTCCGTCGCAAGGTGGCGCACCCGCTCGACGGTTTCTGGGCGGAGCATCGAAGGTCGGGAGAACGCTCGGGAGACCGTGGAGCGGGATACCCGGGCAGCCGCGGCCACGTCAGTGATCGTTACCGCTCGGGCGTCTCGGGCATCGCCACTCATGGGGCCTGATAGTAGCCCTTTGCTGGCAGTCGCAGGCTGAGTTGTGCAACCGCTTGCACGTGCGACCGGTTGCATGAGACGCTGGCTCCGGCGTGACGGAGCCGTGCCGGTTTCTTCGCACCTGCCGTCGCCGCCACATCCGTTTGATTCCTCTAGAGGACAGGAAGGTTCCGATGATCCAGTTCACTGCCGAAGATTCTGTGACGATGTCCGTCCATCGACTGGCTGACGGGCAGGTCGAGAAGGCGGTCTTTGAGGCGACCCCCAAGGCAGGGGTTCGCGTGGTGGTGACGGAGTACGTCATCCGTGACGAGCAGATGGAGCAGAACGGATACGTCCACGTCACGATTCAGAGGGACGGGGCGGACGCCGAGAAGGACAGCTACCACAGCGTCGCCAAGGCCTTGGCCTGGGGGTACGCCAACGCGTGACGGCAGGGCAATTATGGCCGGCACAGCCACTGTGCCGGCCATCATTGCC
>JAEXCA010000017.1 GCA_023393755.1 Actinomycetes bacterium
CTAGAGCCTGTTGCGAAAGTCGTAGATCGGTTGGGGGTGGTCTGACGGCGTGTCGGTGATGGATGTGGGAGGGCTCCCGGGATAGACGGGTTGGTGTCGAATCACTCCTTCTTCCCCGGGAGTCCTCGTGTCCACGATAGATGCCGGTCGTCGTCATGACCTCACCGACGCCCAGTGGCGTGTGCTGCAAAGAGTGCTTCCGCCACCGCCGCGGTGCGGGCGGCCGCGGAAGTGGCCGTTGCGTGGGTTGATCGACGGGGTCCGATACCGGGTCCGGGTGGGGTGTCCGTGGCGGGACGTTCCCGAACGGTACGGTCCGTGGCTGCGGGTGTATGCCCTGTTTGCCTGCTGGCAAGTGTTGGGAGTCTGGGAACACATCGAGACCGGGCTGCGCGCGATGGCCCAGGCTGCTGGCAAGGTGAAATGGCAGGTGTCAGTCGATTCCACAACCAGCCGTGGACATGTGCATGCAGCTGGTGCCCGTCGGGATTCGGCGGCCCGGGTGGCCGGTGAGCCTGCCGATCACGGGTTCGGTCGTTCCAGGGGCGGCTGGTCAACCAAGACCCATCTGGCGGTCGATCAGGATCGTGGCGTGCTGGCGTTCCATCACACCGCCGGCCAAGCCGGTGACAGTCCCGAGTTCACAGTCGTGTTGGACGCAATCTGTGTCACCAACCCGGTTGGCGCTCCTCGCCGACGACCTGATCGGGTCCTGGCTGATCGGGCCTACTCCTCGAAAGCGAACCGGGCCTGGCTGCGCGATCGTCACATCCCGGCGACCATCCCGTCTCCGGCTGACCAGGTGGGGCACCGGAAACGACGTGGCAGCAACGGAGGTCGGCCACCCGCGTTCGATCCGGTCAGGTACAAGGACCGTCACGCCGTCGAGTGTGGCATCAACAAGCTCAAACACCATCGAGGGTTCGCCACCCGCTATGACAAACTCGCCGTCCGGTTCGCCGCCACCACCCGCGTCGCCGTGATCAACGAATGGCTCAAACGACTTTCGTAACAGGCTCTAAGTCAGATGCCCGATCCAGGTAGGCAAAGCGGCCTCGAGCACCAACTGGCAGTCCTGCGCGCCGAGAACCACAGACTTCGGAATCTGCTCCGCGTCACCGACGGTGTCGAGCCACCACCTGTCCAGCCGATCCTGGCTCCCACAGACCCGGGCCTGGTCACCAACTCTTCATCGCAGGAAGCGAAGCTGGCCCTGTACATGCGACTGTTCGCAGCCCGCCGGGACGTCTACGCGCGGTACTGGGAGAACCCACGGAAGGGCACCAAGGGCTGGTCGCCAGTGACCCGCGACCCGTTCCGGAGAGGCACTCTGTGGGATCGTCGGCCGCTGCCGTTGACCGCCGAGGTGATCTCCGCCCACCTGAACCGGGAGACGAGGGATCTGTTCATCGGCCTCTACCCCCTCTCTCCGGACGCGACCTGCTGGTGGCTGGCGGCCGACTTCGACGGACCTCAGGCCATGCTTGATGCCCATGCCTACGTCAAGGCGGCTGCATCCCTGGGCGTTCCGTGTGGGCTGGAGATCTCCCAGTCCGGGCGCGGAGCACATGCCTGGACGTTCTTCACAGCACCCGTGCCAGCCGCAGACGCCCGGGCGATGGGCACAGCATGCGTCCACCGGGCGATGGGACTTCGCGGATCTATGCCACTAACGAGCTACGACCGGCTGTTCCCGAACCAGGACACCGTCCCAACGGGCTCGTCCGGGGTCGGGAACCTGATCGCGGCGCCACTGAACGGTAAACGCCGCCACGAACGTAGGACGACTGTGTTTGTAGATCTCGCCACATGGGAGCCGTGGCCCGACCAGTGGGAGTACCTGTCTCGACTCGACCGGATGACGCCTCGCCAGGTTGCCGCCGTCGGACGGAAGGACAGGATCGTCGTCGGCTCCGAGGTGACGCGGCTGGAGGCCTCGCCAGCCACCGCTATTCATCCACGACCACCGGCGCAGGTGCGAGGAACCCTGGGGGCGACCCTCCGCGTCCTGGATGAGGACCTCACTCCGGAGCTGTCTGCCGCGCTACGACACGCGGCAACAATCCACAACCCGGCCTTCTACGAGGCCCAGCGGGCCCGCCGCTCCACCTGGAACGTGCCACGGTTCGTCCAGGGGTTCGATGTGGCGATCAACGGCGATCTCATCCTCCCGCGCGGCTTACGTGACCAGGCGTCCGAACTGATCCGGCAGGCCGGGAGCGAGCTGATCTGCATCGACGAACGCGCCCAAGGCAGCGAGTTGAGTGCCGTGTTCCTCGGTGAACTCCATGAGCGGCAGTCTGCCGCTGTGGATGCAATGCTCGCTCACGAGGACGGCATTCTGCATGCGCCCACCGGCTCTGGAAAGACTGTGATGGCGTGCGCAATCATCGCCGAACGGGCGGTCAGCACCCTCGTCCTGATCAACAAGACCGCGCTCGCCTCACAGTGGCGAGAACAAGCCAAGAACCTGCTCGGCATCAGGGTTGGCCAACGTGGCGGCGGACGCACCAAGACCCGCGGGCTGGTGGACATCATGCTGCTGCAGTCGCTGGCCCGCCTCAGCCCGTCCGAGGTCTATGAACTGACCCGAGACTACGGGCAGGTCATCGTCGATGAGTGCCACCACGTTGCGGCGAGCTCCTACGAGAACGTGGTGTCGCAGATCAGTGCAGCCTGGTGGCTCGGACTCACCGCAACCCCCGAGCGGAAGGACGGACTTGAGCAGATCACCAGCTGGCAACTCGGCCCCATACGCCACGTGCTCACCGACACCCTGCCGGGCGAGGACAACCTGGTAACCCCGTACGACGGGCCTCGGCGCGAACTCCAGATCCACGAAACGTCGTATCAGTGCCCACCCGACCTCGACCTCGCACAGCCAGGCGGGATCAGCCAACTCGGCGGACTCCTCGCCGCTGACCGCGACCGCAACACCCAGATCGCCGCCGACATCGCGGCCTCACTCAGCCAAGGACGGAAGTGCCTCGTCCTCTCCCGACGACGAGATCACCTCACCGCACTCGCCGAACTCCTGCCGGGCGCTGACGCAATGATCATGCGGGGCGGCACAGGTGCCAAAGCCCTCGCAGAGATACGCACCCGAATCGCCGATGCGCAACCCAAGGACCCCCTTCTGGTGATGACCACCGTCCCCTACGGCGGCGAGGGGTTCGATGCACCGATCATCGACACCGTCTTCCTCGTCGGGCCTATCTCGTACCCGGGCCTGCTGATCCAAGCCGTCGGACGAGCGCTGCGCCGCCACGAGAACAAGACCGAAGTCATCGTCCACGACTACGTTGATGGAGACGTACCCGTTCTGAGAGCCCAGTACACCCGACGCCGGACCGGATACCGCCAACTCGGCTTCACCAGCTGGGCCCAGGACAACCTCGTCAGTCAGCGTCAGACGACACCTGGGGACTAAGCGTCGGCCAGCAGGGGAAACGCGGCCGGCACAGCGGGATCACCGCTTCCGCCACTCACCACCGACCCAACCCGCTTCAACTGAGACAGGAATCTGGCCAAGAACCAAGCGAGCGCCTCCTGCGACATGAGCAGGAGGCGCGTTTTCCCTAGTCAACTGGCGGAGGATACGAGATTCGAACTCGTGAGGGCGTGAACCCAACCCGCTTTCCAAGCGAGCGCCATAGGCCTCTAGGCGAATCCTCCGCGGACGAGGATACCGGCAAGCGCCGTCCCAAGACCAACCGAGCGGGGAAGATGGCTTCCACGGCCGCAACCGCGCCCTGGCCGGCGTGGGGCCGGCCTTTGCCGGGGAGTCATGAAGTACCGGGGGATCGGCCGCATGCCGGCCGCCGGCTCACTACGATTCTGACCATGTCCGGGGGCGGTGCGATGGCGCGCGGGGTGCTCGTCAGGTGGAACGACGAGCGCGGCTTCGGCTTTCTCCGACCGCTGGAGGGTGAGGGCGCTGAGGTGTTCGCCCACATCTCGGCTTTCGGAAGCCGGGACGGGCGTCCGCGGGACGGCGAGGTTTTCGACTACGAGTTCGCAGCCGCGCAGGACGGCAGGCTGAGAGCAACCCGGGTTCGCCCGGCGGCAGCCCGGGCCCGATCCCGGGTCAACTGGCTGGCGCTGGTCCCGCTGCTGGGGTTCGTCGTCCTGCTGGCGACGGCCGTCGTGGGCCGGGGGCTGTCGCCCTGGGTGGCGGCCCCGTACCTCGCGATGAGCGTGCTGGCCTGGTTCCTCTATGCCCGCGACAAGCGGGCCGCGGCCATGGGTCGGTGGCGGGTGAGTGAGGCGACCCTGCAGGCGACTGCTCTGCTGGGCGGCTGGCCGGGCGCAGTACTGGCCCAGCAGGTGCTGCGGCACAAGAACCGCAAGGCCGGGTTCCAGGCCGTGTTCTGGGTCGTGGTCGCGCTCAACGTGACGGTGTTCGCTGTCGTCAGCTTCCGGCCCGACCTGATCGAGGGGCTGACCGGCGCTTTCCGGTAGCGGCTGTTCCCCTTGTGGGATTCCCCTTGCCGGTGCTCAGCGGCTCTGGTTCAGTTGGCCAATGTCATCTGTGATCCTGCCGGTCGTTCCCGCTGAGGTGGCCGAGTCCCTGGTCGAAGTCGCTCCCGGAGTCGAGCTCCGGGTGCTCCGTTCGGGAAGCGGTCCCGCGCTGGTGCTCCTGCCCGGCTGGACCTGCTCGGCCGACTTCTTCGTCCACCAGCTCACCGGGCTCTCCGACCGGTTCGAGGTGATCGCGGTCGACCCGCGCGGTCACGGCGGATCGTCCAAGCCGCTCGACGGCAACACCTTCACCCAGCGGGGCGCCGATCTGGCGTGTCTGCTGGAGAGGCTGGGGCTCGACCGGGTCGTGCTGCTCGGCTGGTCGTTCGGCGTCCTCGACGTGCTGGCCTACCTCCGCGACCACGGCACCGACAGGGTGTCCAGGGTGGTGCTCGCCGACGAGACCCCGAAGGTCCCGGCGGATCCTGCCGACTCGTCGGAGTGGGGCGAGGCGGTGCTCAGCCACGACGGGATCGTCGCGGTGATCCAGGCGATGATCAACGATCGCCGGGAGTTCTGGACGGGCTACGCGGCCTACATGCTCGGCCTGCCCGAGGACACCCCGGCCGACCACCCCGACATCGCCCGGATCGTGGAACTCGGCTTCCAGACCCCCGATCACGTGGCGACCGCGACCGGTGCCGACGGTCTCACCAGCGACTTCTCCGGGGTTGCCGCCTCGGTGGCGGCCACCGTCCCCACGCTGTTCATCGCCCGCGAGGACTGGGCCCCGGACGGCCGCCGTTGGGTCGAGGCGAACCTGCCGGACGCCCGCTTCGCCACCATGGCGGTGCACATGGGCTTCGCGACCGACCCGGAGGGGTTCAACGCGCTGATCCGCGACTTCGCCGGGTAGGCCGGACGGCGCCGAAGCGTCCTGTGGGACGGCTCAGACCTCGTCGCCGACGGTGATCGCCTCGGCCTCGGCCCGCGCGGTGACATGCGGACGTCCGACGTGGGCGAGGGTGTGCCCGCCCAGCGCGAGGACGAGCATGGACACCACCAGCGCGGCGGCGCCGAACCAGTACGGACCGGCCGCGCCCAGCGAGGCGGCGATGCCGCCCGACACCGCGGGGGCGATCGCGCCGCCCAGGAAGCGGACGCCGGAGTAGGTCGCCGAGGCGACGCCGTGGGGCAGGCTGGTGGCGACCATCACGGTCTCGGTGAGCGCGGTGTTGAGCACGCCCAGGAACAGCCCGGCGGTGATCACCAGCGCCACTAGGGCGGTCACCGACCGCACGCCGACGCCCATCGCGACCAGGGTGGCGCCGAGCAGGCCGAGCATGGCGAACAGAACGGGACGCAGCCCGAACCGGCGGGTGAGGACGGGCGCGAGCAACACCGACGAGATGGCCAGCGTCGCCCCCCAGCCGAAGAACACCAGCCCGAGTTCGTGGGCGCCGAAGTCGAGGCCGTGCGCCGCCGCGGCGCTTTCCAGCGGGTAGGGGCTGTAGGCGAGCAGGGTGAAGAAGCCGTAGTTGTAGAACGACGCGGTGGCCGTCAGACGGAGAGCTCCAGATAGGCCATGGAGCCGCGGCGCTGCCAGGTGTGACCGGTGAGGGAGGCCAAGTCGTCCGCGGTGCGCGGTGCCGCGATCTCACCGGCCCGGTGCAGCAGGTTCAGATACCGGGTGCCGCGTGGGGTCGCGGCGACCAGCGAACTGCAGAACAGCGTTCCGCCGGGTCCGAGTTGGGCCCGGAGGCCGTCCAGGAAGGCCGCGGGTTGCTCGACCAGGTGCAGGAAGCCGAGGCACAGCACGGTGTCGAAGCCGCCGGGCGGGAACGGCAGGTCGAACGCATCGGCCTGCACGAAGCGGACGCCGGGACGCACCCGGCCGCCCGCCGCGATCCGCCGGGCGGCTCGGGCCAGCATGTCGCGGGAGCGATCGGTGAGCACCACCGGCCGGCTGCTGTCCCGGTAGGCGTCGGCGGTGGCGGTCGCCGTCCCCGCTGCCACGTCAAGCAGCGGCCCGGCCGCCGATTCGATCGCCCGCCGGGCGAAGGCGGCGTAGTCGTGCGGCGAGGTGGACCACGCCACCCGGTTGTAGAACTCCGAGCCGATCAGCCAGTCGTAGCCGGCCGCCCGTCCGTCGTAGCGGGCGCCCGGGTCGAGCCCCGGCCGGGCTTCGATGGTCACGCCGGCGGGCAGCTTCGGATCAGCCATGGTCGGGACGGGGGTTGGTCGGGCCGCCGGACAGTCCCAGGATGGTCGGTTCGTGCCGGACCGGGAAGTTCACCGACGAGGCGATGAAGCACAGCCGGGCGGCCTCGGCGTGGATGGTGCGGGCCACCTCGGGGTCGCCGGCGGAGATGGTCACCACCGGACGCAGGACCGCCTCGCTGAACGCACCGCCGTCGCCGACCTGGTGCATCGTCCCCACCGCCTCGTCGGAGTACGCGGTCACGACGATGCCGTGCCGGGTGGCCACGTGGAGGTAGCTCAGCAGGTGGCACTGGCTGAGCGCGGCGAGCAGCAGTTCCTCGGGGTTCCAGCGCTCCGGATCGCCGTGGAACGGCCGGTCGCTCGAGCCGGCGATCGGGTGCAGCTTGCCGGCCGCGGTGACCTCGTTCGCGCGGGAGTAGTGGCGGTAGCCGCTGGTGCCCGTCCCCAGGTTCCCCTGCCAGACCGTGCTCACCCGGTAGTGGTGATCGAGTTCCATGCCGCAATCCTGGCGAACCGGCGCGGTTGGCGCCATCGTGGCTCGCGACCGATCGCCGGCGCGGGCGGGATCTAGTTGTGGGACCAGCGGACCAGCGCCGGGACGGCGATCTCGGCGAAGCGTTCCAGGTGCTCGGCGGTGGAGTAGGCATGGGCGGAGAGCCGCAGGCGGGCCGCTCCTCCCCAGGCGGCGATCTGGGTCTCGAAGCCCAGCTCGTCGGCGATCCGCTGGCGCAGCAGGCCGGCCTGCTCCGGACGTCCGGCCAGCCCGGCGGGGAGGGCGACCAGCGCCATCGCCGGGGCGGGCATCCCGGTGACGACCCGATGGTCCTCGCCGGTGGCGGCACCGAAGGCGGCGGCTATGAGGTCACGTCCGTAGCGGACCAGCCGGTGCTGGTACTCGCGGATCCGGTCCCAGCCGATCTCGCGTTCGAGCAGTTCGATGCCCGCCGCCGCGGCGAGATAGCCGGTGGCGTCCGCGCTTCCCTGCTCGTCGAAGGACGCCGGGTAGGCGGCGTCGCTCGCCCAGGATTCGATCGGCGGCCGCACTTGCGCCGCGACCAGCGGGCCGAGGACGGTCACCGCCGAGCCGCGTGGCCCGCAGGCCCACTTGTGCAGGTTTCCGACCCAGGCGTCCGCCGCGGTCGCCGCCGGCCGGACGAGCTGGCCCGGCGCGTGGGCGGCGTCGACCAGCACCGCGATTCCCCGCTGCCGGGCCACCCGGGTCACCTCCTCGACCGGGAACAGCCGGGCGGTCCCGGAGGAGAGCTGGTCGATCACCAGCAGCCGGGTGGCAGGGGAGACCGCGTCGAGGACGGCGGCGGTGGCCTCGTCCGCTTCGGCCTCGAGCGGGACGTGTGCGGTCACCATCCGTCCGCCGGACCGGGCGGTCTCCAGGGCGACGTGCTTGGCCAGCGCACCGTAGGCGTGGTCGGTGAGCACCACCTCGCCGCGGAGCAGCGACCGGATCGCCGCGGTCGTCCCGGCACTGGCGGAGGGCACGAAGGCGAGCTGTTCCGGGTCGGCCCCGACGAAATCGGCGACCACCCGGCATGCCGCGCTGCGTCGCGGCCCGATGCCGAGATGCCAGCGCAGCGGGTTGGCATCGACCTCGGCGAGCAGCCGGGCGCGATGGTCGACGGTGAACCGCGGCGCGGCACCGTAGGATCCGTGGTTCAGGTGGACGACCGTGGGATCCAGCGGCCACAGGGCCGCGGCGGGCGCCCCCGACCTGGTGGTGAGTGGAGCGGGAGCGTCAACGGACATGCACACCAGCCAGGACGGTCACGGCGGTCAGCTTAGGCAATGACCGACGGCCGGTCGAACCCCGACTCGAAGCTCTGCCCGGCTCAACCGGGCGTTACCGCAGGCCCGGGCTGCTCGGCGGGGATCAGGCCGGACGCTCCACGACCACGGTCACCTTGGTGAGCACGGCGGCCACCGCACCGACCCCCAGCAGCGGCGGAGCCACCAGCGCGGTGATCGCCCCCACGGTGAGGCCGGCGTTGAGCGGTATCTCGACCAGCGTCCTGCCTTCGCGCTTCAGGGTGATCCGGCGCACGTTGCCCTCCTGGATCAGCTCCACGATCTTGTTGACCACGTTGCCGAACGTGACCTCGAACTCCTCGGTGCTGCCCTTCTCGGTCATCTGTCTCACTCCGTGCCGGGCCGGTGTCTCCGGCCGATGCTCCCATTCTCTCCACCCGACGCAAGGCTCCACGCCCCGCGCGACCCGATCACCGGGAGCCGAACCTCCGGGCCCATTGCGCGGGAGGTGCGGCCGGCCGGCGTGGCTGGTGCCGGAGGTCGGCTAACGTCCTGGTCATGAGCAGGATCCTCTTCGACACCGCGACCTGGTCTATGCGGTGAAACGGCCGGACTGACGGCTTTCACCGAGTGGCCGAGCGACCCGGCCGGCGCCCTATGCTCCTGGCTGTGGACTCCTTGGCGCTCGGGCTGACGATGGGGGTGGCCGCGGGCATCAGTCCAGGGCCGTTGCTGGTACTGGTGATCGTCCAGACCCTGCGCTCAGGGCTGCGGGCGGGTCTGGTCACCGCCTTCGCGCCGCTGGTCTCGGACGCGATCGTGGTGACGGTGACACTGCTGCTGCTCAGCTGGCTGCCCGGCTGGGTGCTGCCCGCGATCGGGGTGGTCGGCGGTGGCTACGTGATCTGGCTGGCCTGGGAGATCTGGCGGGACGCCGGCAAGCCGATCGACGTGGATGCCTCCGTCCCGCTGAGTTCGGGTGCCGCCCTGCGCCGGGCCCTGACGGTCAACCTGTCCAACCCGCATCCCTGGCTGACCTGGGGCACGGTGCTCGGCCCGCTGGTGCTCGGTCTCGCCAGGGAGTCGTTCGGGCTGGCAGCGGTGTTCGTCGGCGGCTTCTACGCCACCCTGGTCGGGGCGAAGGTCGTCCTGGCGTTGGTCGTGGCTCGTACCCGTCGCATGGTCACCGGAGGCGCCTACCGGTGGGTGATGCGGATCTCCGCTCTCGCCCTGGTGGTGCTGGCCGTCCTGCTGATCTGGGAGTCTGCCGTTCACCTGGCCGGCTGAGCCGCAGCCACGCGGGTGATCTCAGTTGACCGTTTGCCCAAGCATTCGCTCATTTTGTTGCTCGAATCGAGCAATCTGGTCAGAATCAGGGGTGTGATCAGTCCCACCACCATCGGCGCGATCGGCGTCCGCAGCGACCTGTGCCAGCACGCCCGGAACCCGGGTCGACGCGAGCTGCTGGGACAGGGCGGTCGGCCGTGATCGCGTGCCTCGGGCTCTCGCCCGCCTTCGACATCAGCTACGGCCTGCCGGTGGTCGAGCTCGGACGGATCCACCGTCCGCAATGGGTGATCGAACTGCCCGGTGGCAAGTCGCTCAATGTCGCCCGCGCACTGGCGGTGCTGGGTGCGCCGGCGCGGGCCATCGCCCCGCTCGGTGGGCCGGTCGGCACGGCGATGGCGGACGCCCTGCTGGCCGTCGGCGTCGACGTGGATCGGGTGCCGGTGTCGGCCACCCGCCGGTGCGTCACCGCGTTCAGCGAGGCGGACGGTTCGGCGACCGAGTTCTACGAGCCCGCACTCCCGCTGGACGATCGGGCGTGGCAGGGCCTGTGCGCGGCGGTCGATCGGCTGGACGGGGGCTGGCTGGCGGTCTCGGGCTCGGTGCCGCCCGAGCGGGTCGAGCCACTGGCCACGCTCCTGGCTGGGGCCACCGTCCGCGGCGTCCGGGTCGCGCTGGACGTCCACGGCCCCGCGCTGGCGGCGGTGCTCGCGTCCGCCCCGGTGGCGGTGGCGAAGGTCAACCGGGCCGAGGCTGCCGAACTGCTGGGAGAGGGGACCGCCGCCACCCTGGCCGCCGGGCTGCGGCGGGCCGGAGCGGGCCTGGCGGTGGTGACCGACGGCGTCGACGGCGCGGTGGCGGTTTCGGAGGCCGGTGCCCTGCGGGCCGTCCCCGGCGAGCGCGGACGGTACGCGGTCGGTTCGGGCGACTCCTTCCTGGCCGGGTTGCTCGTCGGCCTGGCCCGATCCGCCGGACTCGGCGAGGCTCTGGTTCTCGGCACCGCCGCCGCGGCCGCCAACACCCGCCGGCCGGGTGCGGCCCGGTTCACCCGCGAGGACGTGGATCAGGCCCTGGCCGGCGTGACCCTGAGGGATGAGCACTAGGTCCTCGTCGGCTGAGGTCGTCCGCTGGGCCGGGTCCGAAGCCGGTGACCCTTCGGGACTCGCGCTTCGCGCCACCTCACGGAGCGGGGGCGTTGATCAGTCCGAGGTCGGCCAGCCGAGACGGGGCGTGGCGAGGCCGTAGGATCTGCGGATGGCTCGAACGGTGACGTCCTCGCCCGCAGCGCTGCGCTCCGGCGTCGTCGTCCGGTACGCGATCGGTTCGCTCGGTACCGGCGGCTTCGCCACCCTGCCCGGCCTGGTGCTGGTCTTCTACCTCACCGACACCCTCGGCGTGGCCGCCTGGGCGGCCGGCATCGTGGTCACCACCGCGAAGATCTGGGACGTCCTGATCGACCCGGTGATCGGCGGGATCTCGGACGCCTCGCTGCGCCGGACCGGCTCCCGCCGGCGCCTGATGACCGTCGGCGCGCTCGCCCTCCCGGTGTTCTTCCTGCTCACCTTCGCCGTCCCCGCGGGGGTGTCTCCGGCCGTCGCGGCGGGGTGGGTCGGGCTGGCCTTCGTCCTGGCGTCCACCGCCTTCAGCCTGTTCCAGGTGCCGTACATCGCCCTGCCCGCAGAACTCTCCTCCCAGTACGACCAGCGCACCCGGCTGCTCACCTCGCGGGTGGCGGTGCTCAGCCTGGCGATCCTGCTGTTCGGCGCCGGGGGACCGATGCTGCGCGGGATCGGCGACGAGTACACCGGCTACTTCGTGATGGCGCTGGTGGCCGGCCTGGCGATCGCCGGCGGCCTGCTGGTCGCGGCCACGATCGCTCCGCTGGAGGTGCCCGACCCGGCCTGGACGCGGACCTCGTGGCTCTCCGGCTACCGCGAAGGGGTCGAGGCGCTCCGCCGCAGCGCGCCCTTCCGGGCGCTGCTGCTCAGCTTCGGGCTGCAGGCCGTGGCGACCGGCATCATGCTGACCGGCGCCAACTACGTCGCCGCGTGGGTGATGCGCTCCGAGGCCGCGCTCACCTTCCTGTTCGTCGCTCTGATCGGCCCCGCGATCGTGTGCTCGCCGCTGTGGAACGCGGTCGCCCGCCGGATCGGCAAGGAGCGGGGGTTCGCCGCGGCGTCGGTGCTGTTCGCCCTGGCCACCGCCTCGCTGACCGCGGCGGTGTGGCTGCCGGGGCCGTGGATGTACGCCTCGGTGGCCGTCGCCGGCGCCGCCTACGCGGGCATGCAGGCGCTGCCGATGGCGATGCTGCCGGACGTGATCTCGCACGACAGCCGCGTCCACGGCTCCGACAGCGCCGGCGTCTTCGGCGGCGTCTGGACGGCCGGGGAGACCACCGGGATGGCGCTCGGCGCGGCCGTGTTCACCGTCGTCCTCACCGTCACCGGCTACCGCCAGACCGTCGCCGGAGCCACCGTCGAACAGCCGGTCGACGCCGTCACCGGGATCGCGCTGGGGTTCAGCGTGGTCCCGGCGGTGCTGACCCTGGTGAGCCTGTTCTTCCTGGCCGGCTACCGGCTGCGCCGGGCCGACGTCGATCAACCCACCGGAGGAGAGCAATGACGATGGACGCCGCCGCGGTGCTGGCCCGGCTGGCCGAGTTGCGGACCCAGGACGCCCCGACCCACGGCGGACGGCTGCTGTCGTACGTCTACGACTCCGGCCGTGCCGAACTCGACGAGCTCGCGGCGGCGGCGATCCGCGCCATGCAGCCGGTGAACGGGCTCGACCCGACGGCCTTCCGGTCGGTGGCGGTGATCGAGCGCGAACTGCTCGACTTCGCCCGTGAGGTGTTCCACGCCGGTCCGGACGTGGCCGGTACGGCCACCTCCGGCGGCACCGAGAGCTGCCTGCTGGCGGTGAAGACCGCCCGGGAGGCCTGGCGGGCACGGGGCGGATCGGGCCGCCCGCGGCTGGTGGCGCCCACCACCGTCCACGCCGCCTTCCGCAAGGCCGCGGCTCTGCTCGATCTCGAGCTCGACCTGGTGCCGGTCGACCCGGTGACCGGACGGCCGAGCGTTGCCAGGTTCACCGCCCGGTTCGCCCCCGACGTGGCCCTGGCCGTGGTCAGTGCACCCTGCTACCCGTTCGCCGCGCTCGACCCGGTGGCCGAGGTGGCGGCGGCGGCGCTGGCTGCGGGGGTCGACCTGCACGTGGACGCCTGCATCGGCGGTTTCGCGCTCGCGTTCTGGCCCTCCGGAGCTGCCGGCGCGCCGGACGGGCCGTGGGATTTCGCGGTGCCCGGGGTGACCAGCCTGTCGGCCGACCTGCACAAGTACGGCTACGCCCCCAAGGGGGTCTCGGTGCTGCTGCAGCGCGGCCTCGACCGGCAGCGTCAGCAGTGGTTCGCCACCAGTTCCTGGCCCGGCTACCCGGTGGTGAACGCGACGCTGCTGGGCTCCAGATCCGCCGGGCCGCTGGCCGCGGCCTGGGCGATCGCCGCCGTGCTGGGGGTGGAGGGGTTCCGCGAGCTGACCGCGTCCATGGCGGATTCGGTGGCCCGGATCGCGACCGCCGCGCTGACGATCGAGGGTCTGACGGTGGTCGGTTCGCCGACCGGGCCGATGGTGGCCCTCGCCGCCGACGAAGCCGATCCAGCCCGCCGGGTGGATCCGCACCTCTGGGCGGACGCGATGCGCGCCCACGGCTTCGTGGTGCAGGGCCAGCCGGCGTCCGTCCAGCCGGACGGGACCGTGCTGCCGGCCACCGCCCACCTGACCATCACCCCGGTCACCGCCGAGGTGGTGGACGACCTGGTGGCGGCGATGGCCGCTGCCGCCGACACCGTCCGGGGGATGCCGCACCTGGAGGGTGGGCAGCTGGCCGCAGGACTGCTGGGGGACGTCCCTCCGTCCGCCCTGGCCGGGGTGGACGCTGACGCCGCGTTCGGCATTCTGCGCGCCGCGGGCCTGCTCGAACCCGGCGCGCTGCACGCGATGGCGCCCGTCCTGGCGCTGGTCGAGGCGCTCCCGGCCCCGGTGGTCGAGAAGCTGCTGGGCGAGCTGCTGGCGGCGGCTCTGGATCGGTGACCTGACCGGTTCGGACGCGGCGCGGCTCCGAGCCGGGCACTGCAGTCAGTGCGCAGGCTCGGAGCCGGGAGTGGCGCCGTCGCTGGACGAGCCGGCGTGGACGCCCTTCGGGACCGCCGCGTGGGCCACCTCTGTTCCTCGGCGGCTCTCGTGGGGGTATCGGGTGGCGGTCAGCCTTCGGCGAGCAGGGCGTCGATCTGGTTGATCGACTCGCGGCTGCCTTCCTCCATCCCCATCTCCAGCACCTGCTGCAGCGCCTCGGCGGTCTCGTAGACCGTGGTGTAGGTGGCGGTGGTGCCGTCCCCGTCGGCTTCGAAGACGTAGCTGCAGCGCGACACCGGCATCCCTTCGGCCGGGGCGTAGGAGTCGTCGGCGAAGAAGTCCTCGAAGGTGAAGCCGTGCGGCTCGTCCACCGTCAGGATGCGCATTCCGCCGTGGAACCGCTCACCCTCCGGGCTGGTCATGTAGTAGTGGACCAGGCCGCCGGGGGTGAGGGAGTGTGCGACGAAGGTGGCCGGGTAGGTCGGCGGACCCCAGATCCGCTCCAGCTGGCGGGGGTCGGCGTAGAGCTGCCAGACCCGCTCGACCGGCGCGGCGAAGTGGGCGGTGATGATCAGCGACCGGGTGTCGAGATCCTTGGTGATGTTCGTGACAGGCATGGTTCAGCCTTCCTTGAGTAGGTCGTCGATCCGAGCGATCCGGCCGCGCCAGACGTCCTCCAGTTCGGTGAGCATCGAGGCGACCGAACGGATCGCGTCGACGTCCCCGCTGGCCAGCTGTTCACGGCCGCTGCGTCGTTTGGTGATCAGGCCGGCTCGTTCGAGCACGGCGACGTGTTTCTGCACCGCGGCGAAGCTCATGTCGTAGTTCGCCGCCAGTGCGCTGACGGAGTGTTCTCCGGCCAGGACCCTGCGCAGGATGTCCCGCCTGGTGCGATCGGCCAGGGCGTGGAAGAACGCGTCCGCCCGTTCCTCGTCCTGCTCGATCACGGCTCCAATATACAACCGATCGGTTGTAGGTTGTCAAGAGTGCGCTGCCCTGGTTGCTGGGAGCTGCCATGAGCTGCCGCCCCGGGACGGTGCTTCCGTGCGTTCGTCGGCGGTCGGGGAGGCGGCGGTATCGCCCTGGGATTGCACCGTGACCGGCCCGGCCGCGGTGCCGACCTGGCCTGCGGGTCGGGTCCCGCTCAGCTGGTGTAGTAGTTGGTCGGCTACCCCGCCAGTTTGGCCGACCAAGTGCTACATCAGACGTGCCGGGTTTGGGCCGGACCTGCGGACGCAGTGAGGCAGGACAGCTTCGGCTGGTACTCGTAGGTGATCGCTTCCAGCGGGGCCGACTTTCCTGAACGGAGCCAGCCGGGACGGGGCACGCCCCAAGGAAACGCTGATCAACACACAAAGCGATCTCTGAGGTCGCGCGTAGCGCGAGTCTCGAAGGGTCTCGGGGGCTTCGAGACTCGGCCCTACGGGCCGACCTCAGCCACCGATATCAGCGTTTCCCTAACTGAGAATCACCAGCTGTTGGGTGGCGCGGGTCATCGCCACATACCGGTCGACCGCGCCGGCGACTCCCTCGCCGAAGCTCTCCGGTTCGATCAGCACGACCAGGTCGAACTCCAGTCCCTTGACCGTCTCGGGGGTGAGCCACAGCACCCGGGACGCGGGGACGGTTCCGCGATCCTGGGACACCGGAACCGTCCCCGTTTCCCCACCCACCCGCTCGGACCCGAACCCACCGGAAACCGCCTGGGGTGGGTTGGCGCTGATCACACAGGCGATGCCGTCGTTCGCCGCCAGCCAATCGGTCAGGATCTCGTCCTGCCGGTCGACGGAGTCGTGGCGCACCGGGATGCCGCTGCGGCGGATCGACTCGGGCACGTTCGCCTCCGGGTGGGCCGCTCGGATCACCGGCTCGGCGGCCTCCATCACCTCGGCGGGGGTGCGGTAGTTGAGGTTCAGGGACGCGGTCGCGACCTCCGTCCAGCCCAGCCCGCGCAGCCGCTCAGGCCAGTCGCCGGTGAAGCCGTGGCGGGCCTGGGCGCGGTCGCCCACGATGGTGAAGCTGCGGGAGGGGCAGCGCCGCAGCAGCATCCGCCATTCCGCGTCGGTCAACTCCTG
Source organism: Actinomycetes bacterium (assembly GCA_023393755.1). Classification (GTDB taxonomy): domain Bacteria; phylum Actinomycetota; class Actinomycetes; order Propionibacteriales; family Propionibacteriaceae; genus Propionicimonas. Next base: position 15,938 of record JAEXCA010000017.1, read on the forward strand.
CGCCTCGTCCACCACCAGGTGGGCGAACGGTCCGGCCAACTGGTCGGGGTCGGGCTTCGGCGCGGCGGCCTCGTCCACCAGCGACTCCCGGACGCTGTCGCGGCGCAGCAGGTCGAGCCCGCTCTCCGGGTCGTCGTTGGTCGCCAACAGGTACTCGATCAACTCGTCGACGTAACGGTGCTGCGCGGCGAGGACGGCCTCGCGTCGCCGGGCTCGGGCCGGTGCTTCCGGGTCGCCCACCCGCTGCCGGGCGGCGTCCAACAGCGGCAGGTCGGCGGTGGTCCACGCCTGGGGTTCCGGACGCTGCAGCCGGGCCGCCTCGTCCCGGGTCAGCCAGGGGGCGCAGCGGCGCAGGTAGGCGGGCACCGTCCACAGGTCGCCGACCAGCTCGGCCGGGTCGAGGATCGGCCAGGCCCGGCTGAAGGCCCGGCGTAGCTCCTCGTCCGCCTGGATCAGCCGCCGGACGGCCTCCGCCGGCAGTTCGTCCACCTCGACCTGCTCGGCCAGCAGGTCGATCAGCGCCTGCCAGACCTCGTCGCGGGCGTCGTTGTGCGAACTCGCCGGATCGCGGCTGCCGAACGCCTCCGCCCAGTCGGACGCGGTGACCTCGACGTCGAACCAGTCGGTCGCCACGGTCAGCGACCCGGTGGGCGGCTCTTCGTAGAGCGCCACGGCCGGCTCGATCGCGTCCTGCAGTCGCGCCGAGGCCTTCAGCCGCGCCACCTCCGGATCGGGTTCCGGACGGGCGGACGCCCCCTCGGGGAGCAGGTCGGCGATGGTGCAGCTGAGCACGCCCTCCTCGCCCAGGCTGGGCAGCACGTCCGAGACGTAGTCGAGGTAGGACTGGTGCGGGCCGACGATCAGGATGCCGCCGCGGTGGCCCTTCAGCCGAGGGTCGGCGTACAGCAGGTAGGCCGCCCGGTGCAGCGCCACCACGGTCTTGCCGGTGCCGGGACCGCCCTCCACCACCAGGGCGCCGGACGACCCCGCGCGCACGATGGCGTCCTGGTCGGTGGCCAGGGTGGCCAGCACGTCCCGCATCCGGCCGGTCCGGCTGCTGCCCAGGCTGGCCAGGAAGGCCGAGTCCCGGTCCAGCGCCAGCGGGGTGTCCGGATCGGGCTCGATCAGCGCCTCGTCCCAGTAGTCGCGGATCCGGCCGTCCACCCAGCGGTAGCGCCGGCGGCTGGCCAACCCCATCGGGTTGGCGGTGGTGGCGGCGAAGAACGGCGCTGCCGCCGGCGCGCGCCAGTCCACCAGCAACTGTCGATCATCGTCGTCGGTCAGACCGACCCGGCCGACATGGACGATCCCGGAGGAGCGCCGCTCCACAGCCGACGACGGCGGCGTGAAGGAGGGAGTCTCGGCGAGGTCCGCTCCGGTCGTCCGAGGGACAGCGCCCGCCGACCCGTCCCCGCCGTCGTCCGGCACCATCCGTCCCAGGCAGATGTCCAGCCGGGAGCGCTGCAGCACCCGCAGCAGCCCGTTCAGCCGATGGATCTCCTCGTCCCGTTCCATGGCGCCGCGGCCGCGTCGCCCGGGGGAGGCCAGCAGTTCGTCCCGGCGGGCTCTGGTCGCTGCCACCCGCCGGCGCAGGCAGTCAGCCACCCGTGCGAAGTGCGCCGCATCCGCGCCGATCAGTGCCGGGTCGCCCTTCTCCGCCGACACCTGGAAGACATCGTTCCCATCCATCACGCACCCGCTTCCCTCCGCTGACCGACGGACATTCTGCGCTCCGTGGGGGGCCTTGCGGCAAGACCCCCCACCGGCTATAAGTTGGAAGTGGAAGGACGTGCCACCGGCCGCTGCTAGCATCGCGCCCCATGTGGGAAGCCGCCTGGATCTACGTACTGATTGCCCTGATCATCGCCCTGTTGATCGCTCGTCCGTTCCTCAAGCGATGGGCCGCGGCCAAGGGCCAACAGCGATGGAACGCCAAGCAGGCCGACGTCGCCGGCGCGGGCGGTTTGGGTGACACCCTGGTACTGGCGACCGACCTGGCCACCGCCACCGCGCTGGTCGGTCCGGTGCTGGAGGCGGGCAAGCGGGTGAAGCGACTGGACGACACCTCCTGGGCACAGACCCACTACAACGACGACGACGTGGTCTACCAGCTGACCGCCGGACCGGACGGCGTCACCCTGGCGGTCTCCCGGGCGATCGAGTTCGCCCGGACGCT
>JAEXCA010000049.1 GCA_023393755.1 Actinomycetes bacterium
GGACCTCCGCGAGTGGGTGAGAGCATGGAACGAGAACCCGAAACCGTTCATCTGGACCAAGACCGCCGACCAGATCCTCGAATCCCTCGGACGACTATTACAACGAATCAACGGCGCAGGACACTAGAACTCGCTAGAGCCGAAGGCTACCGAGAAGTGGCCGAACGCCGCCGCCAGATCAGGGCGCTCCCGAAGCTCGATCGCAAGGCCCTGAAGCTGTTCTGCCAGTTGTGGGATCGGTACGGCCACAACGAATACGACGGTAGCACGCTCACTTACCACGTGATCTTCGATGGTGGTGTGGGTGATGACGAAGCGGCGGAACGCGAAGAGTTGCTGCGCACTATCGAGAAGCTCGGTCTGGAGGTCGTGGACACGCCCACGAACGCGGCAGAAGGGTCGGTTTGGGTTCGCGCAGATCCACGAGTCGACCTCGAGCTCGAAAAGTGGTCGTGAGCCTGACAGGTGAGGGGTTGCGCCGCGCTCTACGCGATAGCGTTGCGTCGTGAATCTGCTGCTGCTCTCGATCAGTCTCAGTGCGGTGCCCGATTTCTTGAGTGAGTCCGTGGGCGCTGTGGACCGGCCACTTCGGCTCGGATACATCACGGACGCTGCCGAGGGCATGCCGTTTTCTGCCGTCGAACTCGACGGTGTCCGAGGACTCGGTCATCAGGTGGTCGAGATCCGTGCTCGTGACACGGACGCTGAGGCCTTCGCCGAACTCCTCGACTCGCTCGATGCCGTCTACGTGGCAGGTGGCGAGACGTTCGTGCTGCTCGAAGCGCTGCGCTCCGGCGGTGCTGCGGAGGTGCTCGTCGATCGTGTTCGCGCCGGACTGCCCTATATCGGGTGCAGTGCCGGGTCGGTCATCGCGGGGCCGTCGATCACTCCCGTGGAAATGCTCGACGACCGGAGCCTTGCGCCTGGCCTCGTGAGCGACGAAGGGCTCGGCTTCATAGATCAGGTCATCATCCCGCACGCCGATGGCCAGCTCCCGCCGTACCCGCGGGAGTTGATCGAACGTATCGTCTCGACCTACGGCGATCGATACCCGCTGCTCACGCTGAACGACGACCAAGCCCTGCGGGTGAGACCGGACGGCGCCGAGGTGATCCCCTCGCACTGAACCGTCGGCGGCGTGGACGTGATCCTGCTCCGGCGGCTGGTCGAGCGGCCGTACGACCTCCGGAAGTCTCTCAGGTATGTACGACCATTCCAGCCATAAAGCGTTCTTATGACTGGTATCCTCTTCATATTGAGGTAGGTGTGACATGGCTGGATACCGAATCGAACGAGAGCTCACCGAGTTCGGCGAGCACGTCCGCGGCTGGCGCATGGTGCTGGGGCTCACGGCGCAGCAGGTGGCCGAGCGCGCTGGAATCACCCGCGACACCCTGCGCAAGATCGAGTCCGGAGACGCTGGCGTGGGCTTCGGAAACGTCGCGCAGGTGCTGCGGGCGCTGGGCGTGCTCGATCAGGCCGTCGGGGCGGTTGACCCCCTCCGCAGCGACATCGGCCGCTTGCGCGCAGGCAGCCTCGCGAAGAAACGTGCCCGATGACCACCATCGAGGTCTTCGCCGACTGGGCGGGACGTTCCGTGCTAGCTGGGCAGGCGCACTTCACCAGGCAGCGCGGCCAGCTCTCCACCACGTTCCTCTACGATCCGGCCTACCTGGCAGGCAACGGGACGAGCATCGACCCGGCGCTGCCGCTCGTCACCGGCGCGCAGCATCAGCCCGGCCTTGTGCGAGCGTTCGGAGACAGCGCTCCCGACCGTTGGGGCCGGAACCTCATCGAGAAAGCAGAGCGGGTCGTCGCGCGCGAGCAGGGCAGAGCGCCGCGCCGGCTGGATGACCTGGACTTCCTCCTAGGCGTCAGCGACGACACGCGCCAGGGGGCTTTGCGGTATCGGATCGCCGGCAGCACGGAGTTCGTCGGCAGGCCCTCTCGCGTCCCACAGCTCATTTCGCTTCCGGAACTGTTGCGCGCCTCTGATGAGCTTGCCTCGGACGAGGATCCCGCTGCCGCGGTGAAGCAGCTGCTCGACACGGGTACCACCGGCCTGGGTGGTGCGCGTCCCAAGGCGTCGGTGCGTTTCGAGGACGGTGCGCTGGCGATCGCCAAGTTCCCGCACTCCAGTGACCGATGGGACGTCATGGCTTGGGAGGCGACGGCGCTGGATCTGCTGGAAGCCGCGGGGATCAGGACGCCTGGTCGGCGGCTCACGCGCGTAGGGGAGCGCAGCGTGCTCATCCTGCGACGGTTCGACCGTTCCGACCAAGGGCACCGGGTCGGCTACATCAGCGCCATGACCGCGGTGGGCGCTTCTGATGGCGACCACCGCGACTACGCCGATATCGCCGGAGCCATGAGGGACCTCTCGCTCTCACCCAGGGCGGACCATCGCGAGCTGTTCGATCGGGTCGTCGCCTCCGTTGCCCTGGGAAATACCGATGACCATCTGCGCAACCACGGCTTCCTCACTGATCGCCGCTCCTGGACGCTGAGCCCGGTTTTCGACGTGAACCCTAACCCGGACCCATCGCAGGCCCGGTCAACGTCGATCATGGGCGCCGACAGCTTGCCCGACGAGGTCGACGCTCTGCTCGCCTTCGCCGAGGAGTGCGGTTTGACCCCCGACCATGCCCGGAACCGGATGCAGGCGGTTGCTGCTGCGCTGGCGACCTGGAAGGAAAGAGCCCGCTCGAACGGCATTCGGGAGCGGGAGGTCGCGGTGATGGCCGAGTCGATCGAGACCCGCGTGGAGTCCGTGACTGCCGCGGCGGGCAAAGCGTGACGCAGTCCCACGTGTGAAGTGCGGGCGTCGTCGCGGACCGACCGCTGTCGGCTACCCGAGCAGTGCCTCGAGTTGCGTGCGAAGCGTCGTTGCTCGCTCGGGAACGTCAGGAAGCCTGCTCGGCGATCCGTCGCGCGAGTTCGTCGTCACCCACCAGGCGGGCCACTTTCGCCCAGGTCAGCCGGTGCGCTGGGTGGAGGTCTGCGGCCAGAGACTCCCGAGCGCATTCATGGAACCCGGCGGGGAAGTCGGACAGCGGACCGAAGAACTCGGCTGACTGCCGATCCCACTCCGAAACCAGGAAGGCGACGGACTCCGCGGCGTCCGCTTCGGTCCCGCCGTACGCGAAATCACTGTCGTCCTTGGTGCGGAACCCGGAGACGATCGATGACCGCCAGGCACACCCGGACTCGCGTAGCTTCGCCGCGGCTGTTCCGTCGAGCGCAGGCAGGTGCGCGCCGAGATTGACCCGGAACACTCCGCTGCTTGGCCTGTGCTGCACTTCCACAAGCTGGGCGACGGGACCTGGAAGCTCTCGGAACAGAACCTCACCCTTGCGGCTGAATCCGGCTGCTTTCAGGATGGGGAAGAAACTGTCTCCGAAGCTCGGTGGTGACAGTGGCGCGGTTCATGTCGGAATCCTATGCGGCGGTCGTCCCGCTAGCCTGAACGGGTGAGCACTTCCCGACCAGCTCGTCCAACGCTGCGCCCCGGCTTGGCCGCTGAGGAGTTCCGGCGCTGGTACTGGCTGAAGGACGAACTGATCGGCTTCGCCCGAGAGTTGGGGATCAGGTCGACCGGCAGCAAGGAGACGCTGACCGCCCGCATCGCGGCGAAGCTTGGGGGTGGCGAGTTCGTGGAACCCGATGAGCCCAGGCGGGGCGGCAGTGGCCAGCTCTCAGGCACCCTCTTGCCCGAGACCGTGATTCCAGTGGGCCAGCGGTGCAGTCAGGCGGTGCGGGCGTGGCTGGCTGCGCAGGTGGGCGAGGGGTTCCGGTTCGACGCTGAGATGCGCGCCTTCTTCGCCAACTCCGACGGCACCCTCACGATGCAGGACGCCGTTGACCACTGGTACGCGACCCGCGGCAAGGGGCCGCGCAGCATCGACCACCAGTTCGAGTACAACCGCTTCACGCGGACGTGGTACGACGAGCATCCTGACGGCAGCCGGAAGGATCTGCTCGCGGCGTGGCAGCAGTATCGCAGCCAACCCATCGACGAGCGCGGCCGCGCGTAGGTGGTTGCTGTACCGCCAACGGTGATCGAATCAGGTGAACCACGGCACTTCGGTAGCCGGCGCCGTGGCGGCCCCGGGATCGGCGGCCTGCACCCACACGTGGAACGAAGGGTCGTCCGCCGGTGCCTGAATCAGGGTGACCAGATAGGTTCCTTCCTCGACCGGAAGGCGTTCGGCGTAGCTCGCTATGGCGGGCTCGTCCGGGAACTGTGCCGCCATGGTGAGTTGCGTGTAGTCGGTGTGCCAAAGTCCGCCCGGTCCGACCTTGACCGTGGCGCTGGCTCGGCGAGCTCCGGCCTGACCGGGTGTGCCTGCTTCGATGGTCAGCGGATCGTCGGCATGATCAGGACCGGGGTACGCGATGAAGAGGGCGCCCTGATTCGACTGTCGCGCGAAGTGCGCGAGCAACTCCTCCAGAGACCAGTCCTCGTTGACGAAACCTTCGTAGTGGTCCGGTGCGACGAGACAGACGAAGCCGTCCTCATCGACGCTGTGTGTGCTCTCCACGCTCACGCCGATGATGATAGCCACGCCCCCGCCGCTCGGCGACGAACGGGTTGCTTCCCAACTGGACCGGGTTCACCATGGCGGCATGGACACCTCGTTCTCGGATCTGCTGGCGCGGACGTGGGATCTCGTGGGCGTCGCCGATGCTGACATCCCCGACCTGGTGGCAGCGGTCACGCTGACCGGGCCGCGGGTGGTCCTGCCGTCCGTGTTCGACGTGACGGGCCTGGCGACCAGCGCGGTCGCCACGGCCACCCTTGCCGCCGCGCAGTTGCACGCTGTCCGCTGCGGCGCGGAGCTACCTGGGGTGACGTTGGACAGCACCGAGGCGTGCGCGGCATTCCAGGCGGAGAGCCGGCTCACACCGGTGGGTTGGGAGCTGCCGCCGCTGTGGGACCCGATCGCGGGCAACTATCGTGCTGCTGACGGGTGGATCAGACTGCACACCAACTACGCCCACCACCGTGCCGCCGTTCACCACGTGCTGGGGGCGCAGGACCGCGAAGCGGTCCAGGCCGTGGG
>JAEXCA010000060.1 GCA_023393755.1 Actinomycetes bacterium
CATATCGCGGCGGTGTCCGAGGATCAGACTCGTAATACTTGGCAGCCGCTATTGGAGATGCTGCGCGAGGGTCCGGTGCTCGACAACTATCCGGGTGTTGATCCGCTGGATTCGTTTGTGGTGCTGCCGCGGGGCCGGATTGAGCAGATTACGGCGTCGGCGAGGTCAACGAAGGGCGCCCCGGTCACGTTCGCCACTCTTGACCAGACCGAGGAGTGGGTGCCGTCTAATGGCGGCCCTAAGTTGGCGCAGGCGATGCGGACGAACGCCGCGAAGAATGGCGGTCGGACGCTGGAGTCTCCGAACGCATTCATCCCTGGCGAAGAGAGTGTGGCCGAGCAGTCTGCAGCGTATGCGGCAGCGATCATCGAGGGTCGCGCTCGCAACGACGGCCTGCTGTATGACCATCGTGAGGCGCCGGCCGAAACGGATATGAGCGACCTGGAGTCGTTGACGTACGGGCTACGGTTCGCCTACGGGGATTCGTCGGGCCATCCGGACGGGTGCGTAATCCATGAGCCTCCTTGCCCGCCCGGGCATTCGATGCTGGAGCCGTTGATATCGCAGGTGCAAGATCCAGCCTCTGATGTTCAGGTGTTGCGGTCGGACCTGCTGAACCAGATCACCCACGCTTCGGACGCCTGGGTGAGTAAGCCCGAGTTGATGGCTTGCCTAGACCTAGAGAAGACGGTCAGTCAGGGCGATGTGGTCGTGTTGGGCTTCGACGGTTCACGCGGGCGCGCTCGGGGTAAGGCTGACGCGACTGCGCTGGTCGGCTGCCGGGTGGCGGACGGCCACCTATTCGAGGTTGGGGTGTGGGAGCAACCATCTGGGCCAGCCGGCCGGGATTGGGTTCCGAATGCCGCCGAGGTGGATTTGGCGGTGCGGAAGTGCTTCGACCAGTGGAGGGTTGTCGGGTTTTACGCGGACCCCTCGGGCTGGACGGAACAGGTGGCCAGGTGGGAGGCGGCATTTCACCGTCGACTGAAGGTGAAGGCGACTAGGGATGCGCCGGTTACCGCATGGCCGAGGGGGAAGAACACCAAGGCGGTGGAGGCGGTCGAGAAGCTGCATTCAGCCATCGTCAACCGTGAATGCACTCACGATGGATCGTCGTCGCTGACAAGGCACATGCTCAACGCTCGCCGTCGCAAAGCCACTGGCGGGTACCTGATCTATAAAGCATTCCCTGATAGCCCGGACAAGATCGACGCTGCTTATGCGGCGGTTATGGCATGGAAAGCGCGACTCGATGCAGTCGCCAAGGGGCTCGACAAGGGCAGATCAAGCGGAAGGGTGGTGGTGCTCAGTTGATTATCAATGGACTCGACGACGACGAGCAGGCCACCCTCAGTGAGTTGTGGAAGGTGTGGACATCGAAGCTGCCGCGCAACATGACGCGCTCGGTGTACTACGACCACAAGCAGAAACTCGTCGACCTCGGCATCGCGATCCCGCCGCACCTGACCGACATCGACCTGGTGTTGGGCTGGCCGGCCAAGGCTGTTGATGTGCTCGCCCGGCGCTGCAAACTGGAGCGGTTCTTCATCCCCGGCACCGATGAAGATCCGCTCGGTGTGCAGGACTTGTGGCGCGCCAACGACATGGAGATCGAGCTACCGCAGTCGATCACCGCGTCACTGCTGCACTCATGCTCATTCATGACCGCCACACCCGGCGGGCATGGGGAGCCGGATGTGTTGATCTCAAGCCAGTCCGCCCTTTATGGGGCTGGGGTTTGGGACTTCAAGCTCCACCAGCTCAAGTCAGCGCTGTCCATCACCGAGTTCAATGATCGCGGCCTGGTGCAGCAGCTCCTGTTCTTCATGCGCGGCAAGACGGTGCAGTGCAGCCGCAGCGGAGGCAACTCGTGGCAGATCGACCGTTTCATCAACAACTTGAGTCGCCTGCCTGTCGAGGTGTTGCCATACGATCCGCAGCTTCACCGCCCCTTCGGGTCGTCTCGTATCAACCGGACGGTGATGGGGCTGACGGATTCCGCGCTTCGCACCCTGTTTCGGATGGAGATCTCGGCCGAGTTCTACTCGTCGCCGCAGCGCTGGATCATGGGCGCCGACGAGTCGATGTTCGTTGACGAGCAAGGCAACCCGAAAGGGCAGTGGGAAGCGATTCTCGGCCGGGTCTGGGCCGCGGGCCGCAACGAGGACGGCAACGCGCCGGCGGTCGGGGAGTTCCGGCCCGCATCGCAGCAGCCACACATCGAGCAGATGCGCTCCCTGGCGTCCATTTTCGCCTCGGAAACATCGCTGCCGTTGCGGGCACTGGGGATTGTGCAGGACAACCCCTCGAGCGCGGAGGCGATGGAGTACGAGGAGCGTGACCTGATCCAAGAGGCCCGGTATGCGATGGGCTGCTACGGGCCACGGATTGTGCGATTGATGCAGACCGCGTTACAGATCCGGGATGGCTGGGATGAAATGCCGGCCGAGGTGGCGCAGTTGAGTGCGCGTTGGTCGAATCCGGCTAACCCGGCTGCCGCGGCGATGGCCGATGCTGAGGTCGAACTCTTCGGGGCGATCCCCGAGCTGCGCACGTCATCCATTCCGTTCGAGATGATGGACTGGGACAACGCCACCATTGAACGGGCAATGGCCGACATTCGACGCGCCGGCGTCAGCGCGGTCATGGATCAGTTATTGCGGCAACGACCACAGGTGAACGATGGCGGTAACCCCGCAGGAGCGACAATTCCTGCTGGATCAAGTCAGCCAACAGGCGAATAGCGATCTTCGCAACCTGTGGGGGTACGCCGCCGGGTTGGCGACGGTCGAGTTCGCCTCATTACTGGTTGACGGGTTCCCGAAGTTGGCCGATCCCTATGTCGAGCTGTCATCTCGACTGTCGGCGACCTGGTTTGAACTGTCAGAACCGACATCACCATATGTAGCGGTGACGGCGCCGCCAATCCCGGTGGAGCGGTTAACCAAATCGGCCGAATGGGCGCTCGGGGCTCCTGGAGACGAAGGTCTAGCGCGGCTTGAGGGCTCGCTGCAGCGAGCCGTGTACGACGGCGCGAGAGACACCATTGTCCTCAATGTGGACACGACCGGTTCTTACTGGGTGAGGCACGCTAACGCGAACGCTTGTGCATTCTGCCGGATGCTCGCCACCCGTCACAGCGATAAGCGTTGGTGGTATCGGAGCGCGAAGAGCGCTCTGGATGTTGTCGGCCGGGGTGGCCAGGGCCGGGGCAAGCGGGCGGTCGGATCGACCGGCTACCACGACCATTGTCGCTGCATTGCAGTTGAGGTCCGGGAGGGGCAAGAGTATGAGCCTCCCGAATATGTGCAGGCGTGGGATGACGAATACCAGAAGGCCCGCGCTAACGCTGGGTCTGGTGACCCGAAGAAAATCTTGGCTGCCTGGCGGCAGCAAGGCGTCAGCTAGCGCGATGTTCGCTGATGCAAGCCCACACCACCCTTCCGCGATGGGAGAAAAGTAATGTCCGACGAGCAGGTCAACGAAACAGTCGAGGTCGCCGAAGAATCCGCAGAGCCGGATGAGTCGGCACTGGAGGATCCAGGTAAAAAGGCCCTGACCGCTGAGCGGCGAGCACGAGCCGCCGCCGAGAGGGAAGCCAAGACCCTCAAGGCTCGGCTCGATGAGATCGAGGCCGAGGAGCTATCCAGGGAAGAGAAAGCCGCCAAAGAGGCCGCCGACGCGAAGTTGGAAGCCGAAGCCGCACGGCGTGAAGCAGTGCGGTGGCGCGTGGCAGCACGCCACGGACTCTCCGATGAGGACGCCGAACTGTTCCTCACTGGAAGCGACGAGGAAACCTTGACCCGGCAGGCCGAACGGCTCGTCGAGCGAACCCCATCACCCGGCAAGGGCGGCCAACCCGTCCCTGGCGCGGGGGAGCGGCCCACTAAGCCGCCAACTGTCGACGAACAAATCCGCGCCGCGGAGCAGTCCGGCGACAAGGCTGCCGTTATGCGCCTCAAAACGCAGAAACTCGCAGCCCTGGCGCGCAACACCAAGTAAGTAGGACACCTCAATCGGGGTGTCTGTTGAGAAATGGAAGGTACACCACATGTCTGGTATCACCAGCCTGGGCACGACTTTCAATCTGCCCAACTATGTCGGTGAACTGTTCAGCGTCTCACCGGAAGACACCCCGTTCCTGTCCGCCATCGGTGGGCTGACCGGTGGTGTCGGCGTGAACTCTGTGCTGTTCACCTGGGCGCAGTATGACCTGCGTGACGCCGAGGCGACTCGGCAGCGCCTGGAAGGCGCGGATGCGCCCACCCCCGAGGGGCGTGCCCGCTCAGCGGCGTTCAACGTCCTGGAAATCCACCAGGAACAGGTGCAGGTCTCCTACACCAAGCAGGCCGCGACGGGGCAGTTCAACACCCCCGACACCACCAACGACTACCACGTTGGCGGGTCGAACGCGGTCACCGATGAACTCGGATGGCAGTTGACCCAGGAGTTCAAGCAGATTGCCCGCGATGTGGAGAAGTCGTTCATCACCGGCAGCTTCTCCTACCCGAGCGACAACAGCAACCCGCGCAAAACCCGCGGACTGCTGGAGGCCATCGACAGCAACCGGTCCAACCTGAACAACGCCGCGCTGGCCCGCGATGACGTTCTGGATCTGATGCAGGAAGTGTGGGAGAACGGCGGCATCCAAGAGTCCGAGACCCGGACCCTGATGTGCGGCGCCCGCGTTAAGCGGGCACTGACCAAGCTGTTCGTCACGGATGTGAACTACCAGGAGTCGACCCGCAACGTCGGTGGCGTCAGCCTGGACACCATCATCACCGACTTTGGGCGCACCAACCTGATGCTCAACCGGTACGTGCCGGCTGACACGCTGATCGTGGTGTCCCTGGAGGAGTGCGCCCCGCGGTTCCTGGAGATCCCAGGCAAGGGCCACTTCTTCGCCGAGCCGCTGGCAAAGACCGGCGCCGCCGAGAAGGTGCAGGTCTACGGTGAGATCGGGCTGGGCTACGGCAATGAGCTGAAGCACGGCAAGATCACCGGCATCGCCACCGGCGCCGGCAGCTAGCAGGAAAACGATCCGTGGCCGCCGTCGAAATCGTTTACGCCGATCTGACGCCTTTCGCACCTGACCTCGACGAGGACAAGGCTGAGGCGCTGATCAGTGACGCGTTGGCGATGGCGGCCCGGATCGCCCCCTGCATCCAAGACGAGGACTTCGCTTACCCGGACGCGGCGAAAGCCATCCTGCGCGGGGCGATCCTGCGCTGGAATGACGGCGGCGCCGGCGTGTACAGGAACGTCCAGGCCGGCCCGTTTCAGGAAGCTATCGACACGCGGCAGGCACGCAAGTCGATGTTCTTCCCCTCGGAGATCAGCGAATTACAGGCCATGTGCGGCCTGCAGCGGGCCGGTGCGGCGTTCACCATCGACACCACGCCAGTGCGTGAGGACTCGTGACCATCCCGGCGCGGATCCCCATCACCCACGTCCCGTATGACGGTGAGTCGTTCGACGACCTCGGCAACCGCGTGCCCGCCTACGGGCAGCCCAAAACGGTGCGCGTGCACTCTGTTGCGCCGCGCACCCGCGAGCAGACCGTCACCTGGTCCACCTCGGAAGTGGCGGACCTCGACGTGTTCGCCCCCGTCTTCCCGGTGAGCCTCAAGGATCGGTTTGTGGTCGACGGCGACACCTACGAGGTGGTCGGACGAACTGACTGGACCCACGGCTTTCACGGCTGGAAGCCGGGCGTGGTGATCGAGCTAAAGAGAGCGGAGTGAGCAGTGGCCGGATGGTCTAACCCGTTCCATAAGTACGGCGTCGATCTCACCGATTTCGACAAGCTGCCCGAGGTGAACGCCGGGGTCAACGAGTTCATGGAACAGCAGGTTGTTCCGGCATGGAAAGCGAACGCCCCGGCCCGGACCGGTGAGTACCGGGATTCGATCAAGGTGACCACCCGCTCCACCAATAAGGGTCGCGGTGTCATTGGCGCCGAGTCTGCGGACGCCCACTTTGTGGAGTTCGGGGCATCCCACACCCCCGAATACGCGACCGCGGAAAAGACGGCCAAGCAGTTCGGTGGATACGCACATGGCAAGCCTGGCACCTGAATCCGCCCCGAGCGTCGAGAAAACACTGGTCGCCTGGCTGGACCCCCTCGGGCGCGCCGCCACCAAGCATGAGTCGGGAGAGACGCTGCCCTTCCGCATCGTCAAGCGGGTCGCCGGCGCGGACGACCCCATTGTCGGTATCGACACCGCGTCGGTCTCCATTCACACGCTCGACTCGACCAGTACGGCGG
>JAEXCA010000149.1 GCA_023393755.1 Actinomycetes bacterium
CAGCTACACCGTGCCGCTCGGCCTCAACGCTTTCCTGGACGCCAGCGGCGACAGCGCCTGGGGCCCGATGTTCGCCATGGCCGTGGTCTCGCTGGGCCCGCTGTTCGGCTTCTTCCTGGCCGGTCAGCGTTACCTGACCACCGGCATCGCCACCACTGGACTGAAAGGCTGACACAACCCATGGAACGCGCACGCATCGCCGTTCTCGGTGCGGGCGGGATCGGCGCCGCCGCGCACCTGCCCGCCATCGAGGCGCTGAGCGACGAAGCCGAACTGGTCGCCATCGTCGATCCGGACGCCGACCGGCTGGGATCGGCGCTGCAACGGTTCGGCTGCGACCGTGGCTATGCCAGCCCGACACCGATGCTGGCCGAGCTGCGTCCGGACGTGGTGGTGGTGGCCACCCCGCCGCACCTCCACGAGCCGCTGGCGATCGAGGCGATGCGGGCCGGCGCGTGGGTGTACTGCGAGAAGCCGCTGACCGGCTCGCTGGCCTCGGTGGACCGGATCCGGCAGGCCGAGGAGGAGACCGGCTCCTGGTGCGTGACCGTCTCCCAGTTCCGCTACTCCGGCGGCTCCCAGCAGGTGCACGCCCAGCTCGGCGCCGGACGCTGGGGCCGTCCGCTGCTCGGCATCGCGCACACCTGCTGGTACCGCGGCCCGGAGTACTGGGACGCGCCGTGGCGCGGCAAGTTCGCCACCGAGTTCGCCGGCTCGACCACCACCCAGGCCTACCACGCGGTCGACCTGCTGCTCTGGCTGATGGGTGGCGACTGGGCGACGGTGACCGGCAGCGCGGACGCGCTCTCCCGTCCGATCGAGGTCGAGGACACCAGCGCGGCGGTGGTGCGGTTCGGCAGCGGTGCGATGGCCTCGCTGGTCTCCACCGTGCTGTCGCACGACCCGGTCACCCGCCTGCAGCTGATCACCGAGCAGGCCTCGATCGCCCTCGACACGCTCTACCTGCCGCTGCTCGAGCAGTGGAGCGTCCGGACGATCGGCGAGGGGGACGTGGCGGTGCCGGTCGAGGACTGGGCGCAGGACGAACCGGCCATGCACGTGAACGCGCACCGCGCCCAGCTGGCGAACCTGCTGGCCCACCGCCGGGCGGGCGAGCCACCGGAACTGACCACCGCCGAATCCCGCGCCACCCTGGAGTTCCTCACCGCCCTCTACAAGTCGTCGGCCACCGGGCGGACGGTGCGGCGCGGCGAGATCGTCGCCGGCGATCCCTTCTACGAAGCACTCGACGCGGGCGGACCCGCTCGGAAGGAGACCCATCATGGTTGAGCTGCGCTGGCAGGACGGTCCCGGCGACGGGCGCCGGCTGCTGCGGGACGGCGAGCCGGCGGCCGACCTGGCGGTCGGCGAAGGGATCGAGGCGGTGAACACGCCCAAGCCGTTCGTCCATCCGTTGCGGACCCCGGGCGGCACCGTGGTGACCGGGTTCGCCCCGGAGGACCACCGCTGGCACCACGGTCTGCAGTTCGCCATGCCGCGGGTCGGCGACCACAACCTGTGGGGCGGCGGCACCTACCTGAACCCGGAGGAGGGTTACCGGGTACTGGAGGACCAGGGCGGGATCCGGCACCTCGGCTGGTCCGACGCCAGGGACGGCGCCGAGGCGGCGATCACCGAGCGCACCCGGTGGGTCGGCCACCAGGGCGAGCCGCTGCTGGACGAGACCCGGCAGTGGCGGTTCGGCTCGCCCACCGTCGGCGAGGTGCCCGCGCTGGTGGTCGACTTCGCGACCGAGCTGCGCAGCGCCACCGGCCAGGCCGTCCCGTTGCGCACCCCCGCCCAGCGGGGCCGGCCGGACGGCGGCTACGGCGGGCTCTTCCTCCGGCTGGCCGACGGCTTCGAACTGGTCGGGATCGACGACGGGCTGGCCGAGTCGGGCGGCTCGGCGCGGACCATGGTGGTACAGGGCAGGATCGGCGGGGCGCCGGTCACCCTCGGCCTGGCCTTCCTGGACGGCCCCACCCCCGGCGACCGCTGCTGGCTGCACCGCTTCGAGCCGTTCTGCGCGATCGGCTGGGCGATCGCCTACCGGCAGGGGCTCGAGGTGCCCGCCGACCAGCCGGTGGTGATCCAGCACCGGCTGCTGATCGCCGACGGCCTGGTCGAGCCCGAAGCGGTTCGCGTCCTGCTGTAGCGATCCCTGAGGTCGCGAAGCGTGGGTCTCGAAGGGTCGCGGGGGCTTCGAGACTCGGCCCTGCGGGCCGACCTCAGCCATCGTTGGGGTGCCGGTCGGCCCTTCGTTGGGGTGCTGGTCGGCCCTTCGTTGGGTGACGGTCGGCCCATCGGTGGGGGGCGGTCAGCCCATCGGTGGGTGGCGGTCAGCCCATCGCTGGGGCGGTGGAACTGCGGACCAGCAGCTGCGGTGCCGGATCGGTGACCACGACGTCCTCCAGCGGGGCGCCCTCGAGGTGATCCAGCAGCATGGCCGCCGCCCGTTCGCCCGACTCCGCCATCGGCAGCGCGACGGTGGTCAGCGGCGGGCTGGTGTAGCGGGCGTTCCAGGCGTCCTGCACCGACACCATGGAGAGCTCCTGCGGCACCTTCACCCCGGCGTTCACCGCGGTGGCCAGCGCGCCCACGGCCGCGTTCACGCTCGCCACGACGATGCCGGTCGGCCGGTCGTCCAGCGCGATCAGCCTGGTGATCGCCTCGGCGCCGGCCGGTGCCTCCCAGCCGCCGGGCTGGATCCAGGGCTCCTGGACGTCCAGACCCCACTCCCCGGCCGCCTCGCGGAAGGCGGCGAGCCGGCGGGCGGCGGCGTCGTGGTGGGGGGCGCCGGCGATGAACCCCACCCGGCGGTGCCCGAGTTCGCGCAGGTGCCCCAGCGCGATCCGGACGGCCGCCCGGTCGTCCAGCGCCACCGAGCCGCGGTGGCCGTCCAGCCGGGAGTTGAACAGCACCACCGGCAGCTCGACCTGCAGCATGGCGGCCAGGCTGAGGTCGTCGTACTGCTCGGCCCGCTGGATGACCACGCCGTCCACCCTGCCGTTGCCGATCAGCCGGGCGAGCGTCGCCCGGCCGAGGTCGGAGGCGTCGATCTGCCCCAGCAGCACCACCGTCTCCCGCCGTTCGCAGGCGCGGGTGACGCCCTCGTGCAACGGGCCGAAGATGGCGTTGTTGACCTCGGGGACGACCAGGGCGATGGCGCCGGCGCGGGAGAGCCGCAGCGCCCGGGCCCGGTGGTCGGGGACGTAGTTGAGTTCGGCGGCGACCTTGTGGATGCGGGCGCGGGTCTCGGCGCTGATCCGCGCGTTCACGTCGTTGGTGAGCGCCCTGGAGGCTACCGAGACCGAGACGCCGGCCAGGGCCGCCACGTCCTTGAGTCCGGCCATCGTGTCCTGTTGCTAGGGGATCGCGCGATCCGCAGGCGAAGTGAGAGACATGCTAGCGCGCGGAGGCGGCGCCGAGCACGCTTCCGGCGGCCTCCATCCGGGCGCGGACCCGGCCCGGGTCGAGGGCCCGGAACGGGACGGAGCCGGCGAGCGACAGCGCGGTGGCCTGCCCCGCCGCGTGGCCGTACTCGAAGCACTGCGCGGTGACCCGGGCGGAGGCCAGGGCCTCGTGCTCGGCCCCGAGGCACCTCCCGGCGACGATCACGTTCTCGCCCCGCTCCGGGACCAGCGCGCCGAACGGCACCTCGTAGTGGTCGTCGATCAGCCAGTGCAGCTTGGGACGGGCGCCGTCGTGCAGCTCGATCGGCCAGGGCGAGCGGACGATGCCGTCGTCGCGCTTGCGGCAGGCCACCACGTCCTCGTTGCGGAGATCCGCGGTGGAGGCGATGCTGCGGGTCTGCCGGATGCCGGCCTCGACGCCGGTGTCCACCACGAAGGCGCGCTCGCAGCCGGGCAGCCGGCCGGCCAGGAAGGCCGCGTAGGAGCGGACCTGGCGGCGGCCGTCGATCTCGGCGATGGTGAAGTCCTCGGGGTCGATCACATTGAGCACCCGCCCCGCCGGGCCGGCCAGCCGGGTGGCGTTCACCAGGAGCTCGCCGGGTCGGGTGGTGCCGAAGATCCAGATCTTCTCCCGGGGCAGGTCGGCGCCGGCGGCCCGGGCGGCGACGATCGCCGCGGTGACCTGCGGCGGGCAGATGGTGTCCTCGCCGTAGGCGGCCCAGAACCGGTCGGTGTCGACGCCGCCGAGGCGGAAGAACATGGTGGGGTTCTGGATCCGGCCGTCCTGGCCGAAGCGGTACCGGCCGCCGCCGCGGGAGACCACGGCGGCGTCGCCGGAGGCGTCGACGATCCGGGCGGCGTGCACCGCCGTGCGGCCGGCGTTGGACTCCAGGACCACCCCGAGGTACCGGTCCTCCGCCATCACCACCGCGGCGACCACCGCGTGGTAGACCACCCGGACCCCGGCGCCGGTCAGCAGGGCGTCGGCGGTCTCCCGCCAGACCAGCGGATCGTGCGCCACCGTCCAGGTCTTGCCGTACCGCTGCGGCGCGGTCAGGCCGCCGCGCGCCGCCAGCTCGGCCCGGAACCGTTCGGTGAACCCGTGCACCACCTGCACCGGCCCGGCCTGCGGGTCGTCCGAGGCCAGGTACAGGCCGCAGATCGTGCCGGACATGCCGGCCACCGCCGCGCCGCCGGCGAAGCCGTACCGCTCGACCAGCAGGACGTCGAGGCCGGCCTCGGCCGCGACCGTGGCCGCCGCCACGCCGGCGGCGCCCGCCCCGACCACCAGCAGGTCGACCTCGGCCAGCACCGGCAGGCCGTGGTCCGGGCCGACCCCGGCATCGCGCCGCCACGCCTCCAGGTGCGGTGAGGTGTGGGTCGGCAGGGCCATGGTGGCTCCTCGGGGTCAGGCCCCGGTGAACCGGGGCGGTCTCTTCTCGATGAACGCGGCGATGCCCTCGGCGCCGTCGCGGCTGGCGAACCTGGCGAGCAGCTCGGTGGTCTCGGTCTCGGCGCCGGCGTCCGGCCAGGGCGGCTCGGCGGCCAGGATCGCCCGCTTGGCCGACGCCATGGCCAGCGGCGCGCGTCCGGCCAGCTCCTCGACCAGGCCGTCCAGCCGCTCGGTCAGGCCGCCGGCGGGGACGAGTTCGGCGACGATCCCCAGTTCGTGGGCGGTCGGCGCGTCCAGCAGGGTGGCGCCGAGGATCAGGGCGCGGCTGCGGCGGCTGCCGATCGCCCGGGTCAGCCGCTGGGTGCCTCCCCAGCCCGGGATCAGGCCCAGGCGGGCCTCCGGCAGTCCGAACCGCGCGCCGGGGTCGGCGATGATCAGGTCGCTGGCCAGGGCCAGTTCGAACCCGCCGCCCAGGCAGGGGCCCGCCACCGCGGCGACCACCACGGCGGGCAGCTCCTCCAGCATCCGGCACAGCCGGCGGGCCGACCGGGTGAACGCCTCCAGCCGGTCCAGCTGGGCTCCCGGGTCGGCATAGGAGGCGATGTCGGCGCCGGCGCAGAACGCGCCGCCCGCCCCGCGGAGGGTGACGATCCGCACCCCGCGGTCGGCGGCCGTCGCGATCGCCTCGGTGAGCGTGGCCAGCATCTCCGGCGAGATGGCGTTGCGGGCGGCGGGCCGGTTCAGCACGATCGCGAGACGTCCCGCGGTGTGCTCGACCAGGACGTCACCGGTCACGCGATCGCTCCCTGGTCGCGGAGCCGGGCGACCTCGTCGGCCGGGTAGCCGAGTTCGTCCAGCACCCCGGTGGTGTCGGCGCCCAGGCCGGGGGGCGGCGTCCGGACGCCCGGGCGCTCGCCGCCGTAGACCACCGGATGCTTGAGCACCCGGACGGCGCCGGCTCGCTCGTCCTCGAAGCTGTCGAAGGAGTCGTTGAAGGCGACCTGGGGATCGGCGATCACCGCGTCGTAGTCGTTGACCGGGGCGAACCACATCCGCTGCCGGGTGAAGTGCTCCGACCACTCCGCGGTGGTCCGGCTCCGCAGGTGCCCGGCGATCCGGGCGTTGATGTCGTCCCGCCGGTCGTAGGCCTCGGCCGGCGCTACCTCGGCGAACCACTCGTCCTCGAAGACGGTGCGGAGCGCGTCCAGGCTGGTCAGCGAGACGCACAGGTGGCCGTCGGCGGTGGCGAAGACGCCGTAGGGGGCGGTGTAGAAGGGGGAGGAGACGCCGGTGGCCGAGCGGGAGTGGGGGAAGCCGTTCAGGGCGTAGGTGAGCGGCTCGATCTGCAGGTCGAGGGCGGCGTTGAGCAGGTTCGACTCGACCAGGGTTCCCTGACCGGTGCGGGCCCGGCCGTGCAGCGCCGCCAGGATGCCGAAGGCGCCGAGCACCGCGGCGTGCTGGTCGACCACGCAGGCGCCGACCGGGGTGGGGGCCTCGCCGCCGCGTCCGGTGGCCATCGCCAGGCCGGAGAGGGCCTGGATCAGGACGTCCTGGCCGGGCCGGTCGCGGTACGGGCCGTTCGTCCCATAGCCGGAGAGCGAGGCGTAGACCAGTCCGGGATTGGATCCGCTGAGTTCGGCGTAGCCCAGCCCGAGCCGGTCGAGCGTGCCGGGCCGGAAGCTCTCGATCAGCACGTCGGCGGAGTCGACCAGGCGGCGGATCACGGCGAGCCCGTCGGCGTTCTTGAGGTCGACCACGATGCTGCGGACATTGCGGTTGCCGAGGGCGAAGAACGGCGAGTAGCCGTTGAGGAAGCGGTCCGGGCCGGTCCAGCTGCGTTCGAAGGCCCCGCCGCGCGGTTCGACCTTGATCACCTCGGCGCCCAGATCGGCCAGCAGCTGGCTGGCCGACGGGCCCTGCAGGAAGTGGGTGAAGCTGACCACCCGGATACCGTCGAGCATGCCGCCCATCAGAACACCCCGTCCCGGATCTGGAACTTGCTGGGCTTGCCGTAGAGCTGCTGGTCCCGCTCCACCCAGTCGGCCACCCACCGCACCATCGCGTCCACCGGGACCACCGGATGGCCGAGCAGGGCGGCGGCGCGGTCGCAGTTGACCGCCAGCGAGAAGTCGCTCTCCTCGCCTTCGAGGACCGGCTCCACGCCGAACAGCTCGCCGAAGGACTCTGCCAGCCGGCGCACCGAGACGATCTCCGGGGCGCCGATGTTGATCGGCGTCGCCGGCGTCTCGACCCGGCTGAGCAGCCGCGCGAAGTGGTTGATCGCGTCGCCCTGCCACTCGATGTTCACGTTGCCGGTGGCCAGCGGGATGGGCGTCCGGTTCTTCACCCAGGAGGCGATCTCCTGCAGCACCCCGTAGCGCATGTCGATGGCGTAGACGAACCTGACCAGCCGGCCCGGCGTGCCGTGCAGCCGGGAGAAGTACTGGAAGGTGCGCTCCCGGCCGACCACCGAGTTGGCGTACTCGCCCGGACGGGCGGTCGGCGGGGTGGCCTCGGTCACGCCGCCGCGGCGCGGATCCGACCAGGGGTAGACGTGGATGGTCGACAGTGCGACGATCCGGGAATGCCGGAAGGCCTCGGCGACGTACGCGGGCACCAGGGTGTTCATCGCCCAGAGGAAGTCCTCGCGTCCGCGGTAGTCGAACTTCAGCCCGGCCATGTAGATCACGTTCGGCAGCTTCGGCAGCGCCTCCACCGCGTCCCGGTCGAGCAGGTCGGCGGTGATGGTCTCGACGCCGGCGGCGTGCAGCCGCTGGGCCGAGCCGGGTTCGCTGAACCGGGCCACGCCGACCACCCGCTTGTGCGGCGCGGCCCGCTTGATCAGCCGTGCCAGCCCGATCCCCATCTTGCCGGCGACGCCGAGCACGATCACGTCCCCGTCCAGGGCGGCGAGTTCGCGCACCGTGTCGGGCGTCGGGCGGGACATGAACTCGTCGAGCGCCTCGACGTCGGCGAACCGCTCCGGGAGCGAGTCGAAGGTGAGCAGTGCGGTGTCGGTCATGATCTCCCTAGTCGTGGTGGGGTTAGGCGAGCCAGCGGTCGAGGCCGGCGGAGACGAAGTCGTCATCGCCGAGGTCGGGGTGGAGTGCCAGGACGCGGTCGATCTCCGCGAGCTGGCCGGGGGAGAGGGTCTCGGCGGGGTCGAGGCACCAGGTTCCGGCCAGCAGGCCCTGGCGCCGCAGCACCTCGTGGCAGCCGGGAATGCAGCCGGCGAAGGCGTTGCGGGCGTCGTAGATGGCCGCGTTCGCGTCGGTCACCGCGGAGTCCAGCGCCAGCAGCTCGGCCGGCACCGGGGCGCCGTCCGGCAGCGCCCGGATCCGGTCGAACAGGGCCACCGCGGTCGACGTCCAGACGCTCCAGTGGCCGAGCAGGCCACCGCGGACCCGCACCACCACCCGTTCGCCGTCCCGCGGGACGACGAAGGGCTGCAGCAGGTCGAGCACGATGTGGTCGTCGTTGCCGGTGTAGAGGGTGATCCGGTCCTCGGCGCGGGCCTCGACCACGCCGCGGACGATGTCCAGGGTGCGGTACCGGTCGAACGGAGCCATCTTGATCGCGATCACGTTCTCGATCGCGGCGAACTCGCGCCAGAAGGCGGCGGAGAGGTGGAACCCGCCGACCTCGGGCAGCAGCGCGAACCCGATCACCGGCAGCACCTCGGCGACCCGCCGGGCGTGGTCGACGATCTGCTGCTCCGGCCGTCCCCGCCAGGCGGCGACGTTGAGCAGTACCGCGGTGTAGCCCAGCTGCCGGGCGGTCTCCGCCTCGGCCACCGCGGACGCGGTGTCGCCGGTCACCCCGGCGACCAGGGCGACCGGACGGTCGGTCCAGTCCGCGGCGGTCTCGGCGGCGATCCGCAGCACCTCGGGGTACAGCCCGGCGGCCCGGATCCCGAACTGGGTGGTGTGGACGCCGACCGCCACCCCGCCCGCGCCGGCGTCGAGGTAGTAGCGGGTGAGCGCGCGCTGGCGGCGTTCGTCGAGCCGTCGCTGCTCGGTGAGCGCGAGCGGGTGGGCGGGAAGCGCCGCGCCGGCCCGGATGATCTCGAGCGGGGTGGTCCCCCCGGTGGCTGTCCTCATCGACCCGACCTTTCGTCGTGCCGATTGAACCATGCCGGGGGATGGTTGCGCAACCGATTGTTCATACTGTTCGGCCTCGTTCCTGCGGGGTACCGGTCGTCCTCAGGCGAGCGCGACGACGGCGTCCTCGGTGAGTTCCGGCAGCCCGCTCGGATCCGGCGCGGGAGTGACTCCGAAGGGGGCCAGCAGGGCCGAGTCCAGGGCCAGCCGGCCCCCGGTGATCCGCAGCCGGACGACGCCGCCGTCCTCGCGGTAGAGGTCGGGGTGGGCGGCCAGCATCCGGGCCGCCAGCCCGGGCTGGAGCGGAGCGAAGCGTCCGAAGAAGTGGTGCCCGTTGCGCTCGATGTGCTCCAGGCCGATCGCGGCGGCGACCACCAGGTCCTGCGGGACGGTCAGCGGCGGCACGGTGCAGAGATCCTCGGCGGTCAGCACCGTCGGCCGCTCCGGCGAGCGGCGGGCGGCGACCAGGGCAGCGTTCGCCAGCCCGCGGAAGACGCCCTTGCAGCCCTTGTAGGTGCCGCCGGCGTAGCCCAGGTCCATCGCCTCGCGGACCGACTCCGCCACGTCGTCGGATTCGTCGACGATCACCGGGATTCCGCTGCCCAGCTCGGCCAGCGCGTCCCGCGCCGCCGGACCCAGCGCCACCGAGCGGTGCAGCGGCTGCTCGATCGCGTCCAGCCTTGGCCACAGCCCGGCCAGCGCCGGGGCCGCGCGCAGCGCCGCGACCCAGCCGACCAGGTGGTCGGCGGTGTGCATCGACTCGTTGCCGTCGATGGTGAACCGGGCGGGGACGTCGTCCCGGGCGCAGAGCGCGAGCAACTGGGCGATCCGCTCGACGTCCGCCGCGGCGTCGCCGGTGGTCTTGAGCTTGAAGCGGCTCACCCCGTCCCGGCGGATCGCCGCCTCGACGCTGACCGGCAGCCCGTCGCCCGGATCCCCGGTCACCTCCGCGTCCAGCAGCGGATCGGCCAGGCCGACGGTGTGGCGGACGGCGATCCGGTTCCGGCGGGCGGGCCGGAACGGCTCGCTGCCGAGTTCGGGGTGCAGCGCGCCGGCGTCGAAGCCGAGGGCGCCGGAGGCCAGGGCGTCGGCGAACGGCTGGTCGGTTTTCCGGCAGAAGGCGTCGATCAGCGCCCGTTCGACCAGCGCCACGCCGAGGCCGGCGACCAGCCCCGAGCAGCCCTCGCGCCCGGCCCACTCCCGCTGCGCCCGGTCGAGCTCCCGCCAGAGTGCGAACGGTGTCGGCCCGGTCAGGCCGGTGGCCGCGGCGGTGGCGGCCAGGACGCTGCGGCCGAGGATCCGCAACTCGGCGGCGAAGGTCTGGTCCGGATCCTTGATGAACCACTTCGGCGGCAGGTGCTCGCTCGCCCAGCCCAGCCCGCTGCCGTCGCCGGTGGCCAGGCGCAGCTGCACCACGACGTGCGGCGCGTGGGTCATCTCGGCGATCCCGTACCGGAACGGGATCCGGGTCGCGGCCGTGGTGACCCGAGCCTCGACGTCGGTGATCCTGAGCATCCGCTGCCCCTCTCGCTTCGGCTCGACAATAGCGGTGAAGAAACGATTGCGCACACCGGCCGTCCCACCGCGCCGGGCTCGGCCGGGCGCCGTCAGCCTGCGTCGGCGGCGTGCCGCCGCAGGGCCGCGGCGAGCACGCTGAAGCCCTCGACCAGCTGGCCCTCGTAGCCGCTCGGGGTGCCGTCCGCCATCCGCCAGTCCCTGCCGCTGCCCAGCCCGCCGAAGGAGGAGTCGTCGGCGATGGTCTCGCACAGCCCCGCGAGCACCTGCTCCGCCGCCGCGGCGAAACCGGTCCGCTCCAGGGCGTCGACCACCACCCGCGCGCCGTGGTGGGAGAAGCCACCCTGCTGGTAGGAGCCCATCGGCAGGCCGAAGATCACCCCGCCGATGTCGGCCTCGGGGATCCGCCACAGGTTGAGCGGGATGCCGTTGCGGAAGTCGGTGAGCCCGGCGGCCGTCCAGGCCCGCTGCAGGGCGTGCATCACGCCGGCGGCGGTGGGCAGGTCGAGCAGGTCGCCGGCGCAGGCGTGGGCGTTGACCAGGGTGAAACCATGGTCGTGCAGCTGGCCGTCCGCCGAGCGCCAGCCGGCGACCAGGCCGGTGGCCGGGTTGAGGAAGGCGGCCGGATAGCTCGCCGCCAGGGCGGCGCGGGCCTCGTCGATCTGCCCGGCCAGCGCGGGCTCGCCGAGTTCGCGCAGCAGCGGCGCCCAGACCCCCCAGGCCTCGTGCACCACCGCGTTGGCCCAGGCATCCTTCCAGCCGAAGGAGATCACGTCCGCCCAGGCGGTGCTCCACTGGTGTTCCCCAGAGACGCCCCGGCGGATGGTCGACTCGACCAGCCCGTCGCCGTCCACGTCCCGGCGCAGCATCTGCTCGAGCTCGTCGAGCAGCCGCGCCCGGTTGCGGCCGAACCAGTCCCGGTCGCCGGTGGCGGCGAGGAAGCGGCCGGCCGCAGCCAGGGTGTTGCCGGCCATGTGGACGTACTCGTCCTCCAGCCGGTGCGGGCCGTGCGAGGTGGCCCCGCTGCCGTAGCTCGGCGCGCCGTCCAGCCAGCGCTGCAGGGAGTCGCCCACCCACCGCATCGGGGTGAGGGTGCCGGCGTCGGCGAGCCGCTCGGCGATCGCCGAGACGTCGGCCAGCGAGGTGGTGCAGTGCATCGACGCCCCGTTGTTGGAGTAGGTCGTGGTGTCGGCGCGGAACGGCAGCGCGGTGAGCAGGTGCCGGTCGAGGGCGCGGCGCACCGGCGCCGGGGTGGCCGGATGGAGCCGGGCCAGTCGGGGACGTGCGACGCGGAAGCTGATCGCCGCCCGGTGCACCCCGGCCGGCAGCAGGTAGTCGCCCTGCTCGGTCGGCAGCTCGCCGAGCTTCAGCTCGAAGGTGTTGGTGTCGAGCGGACGGACCGAGTCCGATCGCCACAGCACCGGGCCGTCGGCGTCCAGCCGGAGGGTGCCGTGGCGCGGGAAGTGCCAGTGGGCCTGCCCGGCCAGCAGGCCGGTCTCGCCGACGAAGGTGGGCGCGCCGAGCAGGCAGCTGGGGGTCACCCGGTTGTCGGTGGCGACGTGCCAGGCCGAGCTCGTCCAGGCCCGCCGGTCGGTGGTGGCGCGGCGCTCCGCGCGCAGCTCGACCCCGTCCGCCCGGACGGTGAACTCCAGCAGGTAGCGCTGGCCCGCCCCCGGGCTCTCCAGGTCGTAGCGGACGGTCGAGCCGCGGACCGTGGTGGTGCCGGTGAGGTCGCGGTGCAGGAAGCCGAGCGGGAAGCCGCCGTCCACCCCGCTGAACCGGGGGCCCTGGGCCAGGTACTCGGCGTGCTGGTCGCGCAGCACCGGGTAGACGCCGGAGGGGTAGACCCCGCTGCGCACGATGTCCATCGACCGGGGCAGCTGGAGCAGGTTCCGGTCGGTGCGGCCCCGGCCGTCCTGGTCGATCCCCAGGTGCGACCAGGCCGGGCCGGCCAGCCGGAAGCCGAGTTCCAGGAAGGGCGTCCGGAACCGAACCTCGGTCGCGCTCCGGCTGGCGGTCACCCCCGGTTCGGTCCCGTGCAGATCGATCTCCTCGACCCGCAGCCAGCCCTCCGGTTCGGGCGTCCAGTGCGCCGGCGCCTCCCCCTCCAGCCGCAGGCCGTTGGCGGCCAGGTTCCAGCCGGGCCACCAGCCGTCGGTGGCCGCCCGGCGGATCTCCGCGCGCAGCGCGGTGGCCCGGAGCCCGCCGAGGTCGAGTCGTGCCCGGCCGGCGTCCAGTTCGGCGACGCTGGTCACCAGCCGGCCGACCTCCCGCCAGTCGTCGGCCCCGCCGGCGGAGACCACCACCTCGAGCGCCGCGTCACGTTCCTGGCCGCTGGCGCACTTGTGGTAGCCAGCTCCCCAGAACGCGGTCAGCGCGTCGAACCGGGCCGGCTGCCGGGTGAAGACGGCGCGCTGGTGGACGATCCGCCGCTCGGGGGCGCCGGTCTCGTGCGGCGCCGGCGTCGTCCACACCGACCGGGTGGCGAGCCGCACGGTCGCGGCGGGCGCCGACTCCCATTCCGGCGTGGCGAGCGGGTGCACGAACAGGTTCGGCGGCATGGGCGTCCTTGTCCTGGGGCGGAGATGCGTGGCTGCGGTTGAGAGCGTAGGGCGGGGGCGTCGGCCCGGGCAACGAGGCCCGGGCGGCCGCCGTGGTACCTTCGCCGTCATTCCGGCCGGAGCAGGCCGGGTGGACCGCGGACCGGCGAGGGGTGCTGATGGTGCAGAGCGGGAGCCCGTCCGCGCTGGCTGGCGCGGCCTGGATCGGACGCGACCCGGCCTTCGTCCCGGAGTTCTGGCCACCGGAGTTCGACGACCGCCCGGAGATCACCCGGGAGCTGGAACCGGTCCGCCTGCTGCGGGCCGAGTTCACCCTGCCACGGCGGGTGGTCTCGGCGCGGCTGGCGATCACCGCACGGGGGATCTACCGGGTGTACCTGGACGGGAACCGGGTCGGGGAGGACGAGCTCGCGCCGGGCTGGTTCGACTACGCCGTGCGGATCCCGGTCCGGGAACACGACGTCACCGCGCTGCTGGAACCCGGCCGGCATGCCATCGCCGTCGAGCTGGCGGACGGTTGGTACGCCGGCTACCTCGGGATGGACCGCCGCCACCAGGCCGGCCGCTACGGGACGACGACCACGGCGATCGCCGCGCTCACCGTGACCCACGACGACGGCTCGACCACGAGGCTGGTCACCGACGGCTCCTGGCAGCTCGGCGAGGGCGCGCTCCGGTTCGCCGACCTGCTGATGGGCCAGTTCACCGACTTCACCCGGGAGCGACCGGGCTGGATGCTGCCCGGCTACCCCGGCGAGGGCTTCGAACCGGCCTGGTGCGAGCCGCCGGACGCCTACCGCGGCGGTGCTCTGGTGCCCCATCGTGGCCCGATCGTGCGGGTGACCGGGGAGGTGGCGGCGGTCGCGGTGGACCGCCGGCCGGACGGGCGGTGGATCGTCGACTTCGGGCAGAACCTGGTCGGCCGGGTCAGGCTGAGGCTGACCGGTGCCGCGGCGGGCGACCGGGTGCAGCTGCGTCACGCCGAGGTGCTCACCCCGGACGGCGAGCTCTACACCGCGAACCTGCGCACCGCCCGGGCCCACGACATCGTGGTCTCGGCCGGCGATGGGGAGGTCTTCGAGCCCAGCCTGACCCTGCACGGCTTCCGCCACGTCGAGGTGCGCGGCCTCGCCCGGCTGGAGCCGGAGGACATCGTGGCGGTGGTGGTCGGCAGCGACCTGCAGCGGGTGGGGCGGTTCCGCTGCGGCGAGCCGGAGCTGGACCGGCTGGCCGACGCGATCGGCTGGACGCTGCGCGGCAACCTGGTCTCGGTGCCCACCGACTGCCCGCAGCGGGACGAACGGCTCGGCTGGCTCGGCGACGCCCAGGTGATCATGCGCACCGCGCTGCACCACTACGACCTGGCGGAGTTCCTGGGCAAGTGGCTGCAGGATCTCCGTGACGGCCAGTCGCCCTCCGGCGCCTACCCGGACGTGGCTCCCCGGATGGTCGTCCCGGTCGACGGCTCACCGGGCTGGGCCGACGCCGGGGTGCTGGTGCCCTGGCAGCTGCTACTGTTCACCGGCCGGATCGACCTGGTGGCCGAACACCGCGACTCGATGGTCAGCTTCCTGGACCACCTGGACCGCGAGAACCCGACCGGCCTGCGCACCGCCGGGCTCTCCCGCAACTACGGCGACTGGCTGAGCCTGGCCGAACCCACCCCGAAGGTGCTGGTCGCGACCGCCTACTGGAAGCGGTGCGCGGACGGGATGGCGGCGATGGATCGCGCCCTCGGCCGGGACGATGCGCGCTGGTCGGCGCTCGCCGACTGGATCTCCGTCGCCTTCCGGCGGGCCTTCCTGGCCGATGGGCCGCTGGTCGGCGGCACCCAGACCGGGGCGGCGATGGCGATCGCCGCGGGCCTGGTGCCCGCCGACCTGCTTGCCGAGGTCGGGGATGCGCTGGCGGCCGACGTCGATGCGCGGGGTGGCGCGCTGACCACCGGCATCCACGGGCTCCGCGATCTGCTGCCCGCCCTGACCGCGGCGGGACACCTCCGTACCGCGGTGGCGCTGCTGCTGCGACGGGAGTACCCGTCCTGGCTGCACGTGATCCGCAACGGCGGAACCACGATGTGGGAGCGCTGGGACGGCTGGACGGCCGAGCGCGGCTTCCAGACCCCGGCGATGAACTCGTTCAACCACTACGCGCTCGGCTCGGTGGGGGAGTGGCTGTTCGAGACCCTCGGCGGGCTGGCCCCCGACCCGGCCGCGCCCGGCTTCGGGCGGGCGATCGTCCGTCCCCACCCGGATCCGCGGATCGGACGGGCCGGCGTCACCCGGCGGACGCCGACCGGCGACTTCGAAGTCTCCTGGGCCTGCGGCGACGGCTCGCTCACGCTGGAGGTGGCGGTGCCGCCGGGGGGCACCGCCGGCGTCCACGTCCCCACTGGCTCGCGCGGCTGGCGGAGCCTCGAGATCGGCCCGGGCCGGCAGATGTTCCGGACCCCGTGGAGCCCCGATTGGGTGCCGGATCACCTCGGCCACGGCCGCGACTGACCGGGCCGGCGGTCAGGACGCGTCCTTCAGCTCCTCCTGCTCCAGCTGGGTGTAGGCGATCTTGCCGACCAGGGTGGTGGGGAGTTCCTCGCGGAACTCGATGCTGCGCGGGATCGCCCAGCGCATCAGGTGCTTCCGGCAGTGGGAGACCAGTTCGTTGGTCAGGCGATCGTCCGCGGTCACGCCCTCGGCGGGGACCACGAACGCCTTGACCGACGACATCTGGTACTCGTCGGGAGTGCCGATCACGCAGGCCCGGCGGACGGCCGGGTGCGCCTCCAGCACCTGTTCGACCTGGGCGGGGTAGACCGAGACGCCGGAGACCTTGATGATCCGCTTCTGCCGGCCCTTGAAGAACAGGTAGCCGTCGGCGTCCATCTGGCCGATGTCGCCGGTGTGCAGCCAGGTGCGTCCGTCGGCGTGCTGGCGCAGCGTGTCGGCGGTGGCGTCCGGCTCGTTCAGGTAGCCGAGCATCAGGGTCGGTCCGGTGACGCAGATCTCGCCGTCGGTGCCGTAGGGGACCTCCTGGCAGTCGGCGTCCACCACCTTCAGCGACATGCCGGGGATCGGGATGCCGATCGAGTTCTCCCGGTAGTGGTGGGCCGGCGAGACGGTGCAGGCGGTGACGCACTCGGTGAGGCCGTAGCCCTCCATCAGTTCGACCTGGCTGCCCTGGGTGGCCAGCGCGGTGTCGAACCTGCCCTTCAGGGCGGGGGTGAGGGAGTCGCCGCCGGAGTAGGCGCCGCGCAGCCTGCCGAAGTCGACCCTGGCGAACTTCTCGTCGGTCAGCAGGGCCTGGAACAGCGTCGGCACGCCGGCGATGAACGAGGGCGAGTACCTGATCAGGTTGTCGATGTAGATCCGGGCGCTGAACTCCGGCACCAGGATCGAGGCGGCCCCCGCGGTCAGCGCGGTGTGGATGCACAACCCCAGCCCGAAGCCGTGGAACACCGGCAGGATCGCCAGCACGCTGTTGCCCACCGTGATGCCGGTGATCGCCTGCATCGACACCGCCAGCGCGTTGAAGTTCGCCGAGGAGAGCTCGATGCCCTTGGGCAGCGCCGAGGTGCCGCCGGAGAACAGCACCACGTCCGACGAGTTGGGATCGCGGGGCCGCTGGTACGGCGTGGCGGTGCCGGTCTTCAGGAAGTCGCGCCACCGCACCACCCGGGCGTCGTCCTTCGGGACGGGGGCGATCTTGCGTCCCCGGGTGACCTGGAAGCCCAGCCGCTTGGCGTGGGAGAGGTAGTCGGAGAACTTGCAGATCAGCAGCTTCTCGACGTCGGTGTCGGTGAGGATGTCGGCGAACTTGCCGTAGAACATGTCCATCGTCACCGCCCAGCGGCTGCCGGTCTGCTCCAGGTAGTGCCGCAGTTCGGTGGGGGACGACAGCGGGTGGGTCATCGCCGCCCGGGCGCCGAGCCGGTTCAGGGCGTAGAACAGGATCACCGCGTTCGGCACATTCGGCATCGAGAGCAGGACGGAGTCGCCGGTACGGATGCCGGCGGCCGCCAGCGCGGCGGCGGTGCGGTCGATGTCGGCGAGCAGTTCGGCGTAGCTGATCCGGCGGCCCAGGTACACCAGCGCCGTCTGCCCCGGGTGCCGCGTCGAGGTCGCGGCGATCAGCTCGTACATGGTGGCGTCCGGCACCTCGATGTCGGCGGGCAGGCCGCCGTAGTGGGCCAGCCAGGGACGGTCGGACATCGGTGCCTCTCTAGCTCTCCCGCAGCTTCGCGGGGTCGTTGAGATAATCATCGAACAGTTCCAGCGCCCGCGCGTCGTAATAGCCGTCGGCGATGCGTTCGTCCAGCGCGATCTTCAGTTCCAGCGTCCTGCGGACGGTGGGGGAGCCGTCCTCGCCGACCACCACCGTCGGCTTGATCTGCCCGATGGTGACGAACAGGCTGCAGGTGCCCCACTCGAACAGGTGGTGGTAGGCCGCGCCCATGCCGACGCTGCCCAGGTTGGCGATGTAGGCGCTGCAGCGCAGCGGGTCGACACCGCGCAGGAAGCCGGGGGTGTCGACGTAGAAGTCCCAGGCGTCCAGGAGCTTCACCGCCAGCCGCATCAGCCCGCGAGGGAGCCGCAGGAAGAGGTCGATCAGGCCCTCGTCGGCGGTCTGGTCGCCGGTCTTGACGGTGTGGATCTCACCGCGGATCTTGCCCAGGATGGTGTCGACATCGTCTTCGGGCCTGATCTTCACGAAGACGTTCGACTCGTCGCTGTCCAGGGTGTACTTCTTCCGGGCGACGAAGGAGAGGTCGACATTGCGGCGCTGGTAGAGCCGGCGTCCGATGATGTACCGGTTCAGGGTGGGACGCTCCCGCAGGATGCGGGTGAGGGCCAGCAGCACCGCCTCGAAGATGGTGAGCTCCTGCGGGGTGCCCTTGTGCTGCTCGACGTAGGCCAGCAGGTTCTCCGCATCCAACTGCACCGGGTAGTAGGCGATCGACTCGTTGCGCCCCTTCATGATGTAGGGGAAGACGGCCTTGAAGCCCCGCCCCAGATCCACCCGGGTGGCGTCGTACCGATCGCCCCGCCGCTTGCCTGCGCTCATCCGTCCTCCCTGACTGGCTGTGTGGATGAGTCAACCAACAATCCGCGCCGACTGGCGAACCCGCCTCCGGCGCGTCGTCCACCCGGTCGATCCGGTCGCGCGTCCGGACCGGCCGCCCTCCTTCGTCGAGGGCCCCCTTCGCGCCGAGGGGCACGTGCCTGGGTGGGGGCCCTCGGCGTCAGGGCGGGCCCTCGGTGGATGGAGCCGGGACGGCGCCGGGTGGGGCCACGCGGACGGTGGCGGTCACGGGGTGGCGGGGGAGGGTGGTGTGGGGCTGGGCGCTGCGGATGCGCACCGGGCGCAGTTCGTGGCCGTCGGTGGGCGGGGACGCCAGTGCGCGGAGCCGGCGGGCCTGGCGGGCCAGCAGCGGCAGCCGGGTGCGCAGTGGGATGTGGTTGGGCTGGATCAGCACCTGGATGGCGGTCAGCGCCAGCGACTGGCGCAACAGCCGGCGATACCCGGCGCCCCAGTCGGTCCACCGTCCGCTGTGATGCAGGTAGCGGCGCAGCAGGTCCATGGCGGCGCTGATCGAGAAGACGTTCTTCACCCCGAACCGGCCGGTGATGCTGTCGCGGCGCAGGCAGTAGTGGTAGTAGCCGCGGTGGGTGAGCGCCACCGTCCGGGCCCGGGCGAGGATGCCGGTGGCGGTGGCGATGTCCTCGTACCAGATGCTTGGGAAGGCCGGCTCGCGGAACAGGCTGGTGCGGTACAGCTTGTACCAGGCGAAGGACGGCAGCCGCACCGGGTTGAGCGACAACCTGGCGGCCTGCTCGCCGGTGAGCAGCCGGGAGCGGGGCAGGAACGGGTGGCGGAGCCGGAGCGGCCCGACGTGGTACCAGAGATTGCCGATCGCCAGGTCAGCCCCGGTCCCGGCCGCCAACGCCAGCAGGTCGGCGATGTAGCCGGGTTCCACCCAGTCGTCGGCGTCCACGAAGCAGAGGTACTCGCCCCGCACCACGCTCAGCCCGGCGTTGCGGGCCGGTCCGATGCCGCGATGGGGCTGGCTGATCAGGTGCACCTCGGGATGCCGGCAGCGGTGGTCGAGCACCACCTCGGCGGTGCCGTCGGTGGAACCGTCGTCCACCACGATGATCTCCAGCGGGCGGTGGGTCTGGGCCAGCAGCGACTCCAGGCAGCGAGGCAGCAGCGCGGCCACATTCCAGGCCGGAACCACCACGCTCACCAGTGTCGCCATGCCGCCTCGACCTCCTGCTCCCAGTTCTACTTGACCAGACAACTCCCGGGCGGCTCGATTGTGGAAAGATCGCGCTCATGACAACGCTGTTCGACGAGACCTCCGACCCGTTCCTGAGCCCCACCCACCGGGCGTGGCTCACCGCGCACCGGGAGGGCCTGCTGGATTTCTACCAGCCGGCCGTCAGGCTGCCGTCGGGTGGGTACGCCTGGCTCGACGACAACGGTGCCCCGCTGGTCGACAAGGGCGCCCAGCTGTGGCTGGGGGCGCGGATGATCCACGTCTTCTCGCTGGCCACCATGCTCGGCCGGCCGGGTGCCGCCGAGGTGGTCGAGCACGGCCTGGACTTCTACGTCGACGGGCCCGGGCGCGACCACGAGTACGGCGGGTGGTTCCCGGTGGTCGGCGGGGACGCGCCCAGCGACAGCAAGGAGCTGTACGGCATCGCGCAGATGCTCCTGGCGGGAAGCTCGGCGACCACCGCCGGGTTCAGCCGCGGGCCGACGCTGATGGAGCAGGCGCTGAGCGTCATCGACCGCTACTTCTGGCTGGAGGAGTGGGGCCGCTGCGCCGAGGGCTACGACCGGACCTTCACCCACCTGGACCCCTACCGCGGCCAGAACGCCAACATGCACCTGACCGAGGCGTACCTGGCCGCCCATCAGGTGACCGGCGAAGCCGAACTGCTGGCCCGCGCCACCCGGATCGCCTCCCACATCGCCGGCCGGGCCGCGGACCGCGAGGTCGACGGGTCCTGGCGGCTGCCCGAGCACTTCGACGCGGAGTGGCGTCCCCTGCTCGACTACAACATCGACGAGCCGCGGCATCCGTTCCGTCCCTACGGCTCCCAGGTGGGGCACTGGCTGGAGTGGGCGAAGCTGCTGCTGCAGATCGAGGCGCAGGGGGTCGACGAGCCGTGGCTGGCCCGGGCGGCGGAGGCGCTCTTCGACGCCGCCGTCGGCGAGGGCTGGCTGGAGCCGGGCGGGTTCGTCTACACCGTCGACTGGAACGGCCGGCCGGTGGTGACCGAGCGCTACTTCTGGGAACTGCCGGAGGCGATGGGCGCGGCCCGGCTACTGTGGCTGCGGACCGGTGACCAGCGGTACGCCGACTGGTACCGCAGGCTGTGGGAGTTCTGCGACCGGCACGTGATCGACCACCAACGCGGCAGCTGGTACCCCGAGCTGGACGACCAGGCCCGTCCGATCACCTTCACCTGGGAGGGCAAGGCGGACGTCTACCACGTCTTCCAGGGCACCCTGTACGCCTTCATGTCCGCCGAGCAGAGCTTCGCCAGCTGGGCGCGTTCGGCCGGGGCCGACCCGGCGCGCTAGCGGAGACCGGGGACGGTCCGACCGTCGCGGGGGGGGGGGGGGGGGGCGGCCCCCCGGGGTCGCTGTCCGCGATGCGTAACGGTCTCATCACGACCATTGACTGGCCTGCGTGCTGTATGCAGAATACAGAAATCTTCGGCACAGCCAGAAAGGTCTCGGCATGTCATTCTCCACTCCGATGCGGCGCCTGATCGCCGCTGCAGCTGCGGGCATCGTCGCCCTCAGCCTCACCGCCTGCGGCGGCGGCAGCCCGGCACCGCAGCCCAGCAACCCGCCCAGCGGCGGTGGCTCAGCCAGCGAACCGACCGGCGAGGTGATCTGGTCGACCTGGGGCAACCCCGAGGAACTCACCCGCTACAAGGAGTTCAACGAGGAGTTCATGAAGCGCCACCCCGGCATCAAGGTCGAGCTCCAGCCGGTGGCCTCCTATGGCGAGTACCACTCCAAGCTGCTCGCCCAGCTCACCAGCCGGACCGCTCCCGACGTCTTCTACATCGGCGATGACAAGCTCGGCCAGTTCACCTCGGCCAAGGTGCTGATGCCGCTGAACGACAAGATGGCCGGCCCGCTCAGCCAGACCAAGGCAGACGACTTCTTCCAGGGCACCTTCGGCGCCGCCCGGATCGACGGCGAGACCTACGCCGCCCCGAACGACGTCAACCCCGACGTGCTCTGGTACGACAAGGCCGCGCTGACCGCCGCCGGGGTCACCGAGGATCCCGCCGAGCTGGCCGCCAGCGACCAGTGGACCACCGCCAAGTTCCTGGAGATCAACGACAAGCTCGCCGCGGCGGGCCTGGTCGGCACCATGACCTGGCATTACTGGGCCACCCACTGGAGCTGGGTCTCCGCCCAGGGCGGCACCTCGTACAACGAGGCCGGGGAGTTCGTCGGCAACACCGACCCGAAGACCGTGGCCGCGGTCGAGACGCTGGGCAAGTACTTCCAGGACAAGAAGTTCCAGCTCGCCGACGACATGCCCGAGGGCGCCGGCGCGGACAGCATGTTCGTCACCCACAAGGCCGGCTTCTTCATCCAGGGCCGCTACACCATCGGCACCCTGAAGAGCGCCGGCGTCCAGGACGGCTACGACATCGTCCGCTGGCCCACCCCGGACGGCAAGGCCGCCCCGACCGGCGTCGCCGCCTCCTACCTGGCGATCAACGGCGCGACCAAGAACCCGGACGCCGCCTTCCTGTTCTGGACCGAGTTCCTCAGCGCCGACGGCCAGATCTTCCGGCTGGCCGGCGGCGGCAACGCCGTCCCGTCGATCAAGGGCGCCGACGAGGTGGTGCTGGAGGACGGCATCCC
Organism: Actinomycetes bacterium; assembly: GCA_023393755.1. GTDB lineage: Bacteria > Actinomycetota > Actinomycetes > Propionibacteriales > Propionibacteriaceae > Propionicimonas. Next base: position 21,881 of record JAEXCA010000149.1, read on the forward strand.
GGCCCACGCCCAGACCTTCCTGGACATGCGGGACATCGGCTTCGCCAACTACCCGGCCGAAGCCACCACCCCGGGCCTGTCGGATGACATCAACACCGCGTTCTACCAGCTGTACCAGGGCAAGGCCGATGCCCAGGGCACCCTGGACGCGGTCGCGGCGCTGGTGACGGCGGCGAAGTGACCCAGGGGTCAGCGGCGGCCGGGGGGCGAGCGATCGCGCCCCGGCCCGCCGGCCCCTCTCGCCGCCCCAGCCCGGGAGCCACCAGG
>JAEXCA010000177.1 GCA_023393755.1 Actinomycetes bacterium
CTCCCAGCCTGACCACAGGTTCCGGCCAGGCTCGTTGCCAACCCTTGGGGAAAGTTCGGGAATCGCCCGACCGACCGAGAAGGAGCCCCTACCGATGAAGAAGAAAGCTGTCGTTGCCGTCTCCGCCGCCGTCCTGACTGCGGGGCTGGGCATCGGCGTGAGCCAGTTGGCCGACGCCGCCACCCCGACGCCCTCCCCCACCGCCACCCCGTCCGGAACCCCCGACCCGGCCGGACGCAAGGGCGGCGGCCACCATCGGGGCGAGCAGGACCTCTCCGGGCTGGCCGCCAAGCTCGGGGTCGAGGAGGAGAAGCTCTCCGAGGCGGTGGCCGCCGCGCGCGAGGCCACCCGTCCGACCGCCCGGACCAGGCCCACCGAGCAGACCGAGGCCGAACGCGAAGCCGCCCGCGAGGCACGCCAGGCGGCCTTCGCCAAGGCGCTGGCCGCGGAACTCGGCATCGACGAGGCCAAGGTCACCGCGGCACTGGACGAATTGCGCACCGAGCGCGAGGCCGAGCGGGACGCCCAGGAGAAGACCGTCCTCGACCAGGCGGTCGCCGACGGCAAGCTCACCCAGGCGGAGGCGGACGCCGTCCAGAAGGCCGCCGCCCAGGGCATCGTCCGGATCGGGAAGGGCGGCCGCGGCCGCTGACCGGTGGCCACGCTCACCGTGGCACCGGAAGCCGGGTGAGGGCGCGCGGAGGCTCAGCCCCGGGGATCCCGCTCCCCGGCCAGGACCGGGAGATCGATCCGGTTGCCGGCCGGGGGCAGCGGGCAGGTGCCGAAGTCGGTGAAGGCGCACGGCGGGTTGGCGGCGTAGTTGAAGTCCACCACCAGTTCCTCACCGGGGGCTTCGTCAAGCACGATCCAGCGGAACCTCGGGTTGCCCGGGTCGCGGAAGGAGATCAGCCACTCGCTGTCGTCGCCGGTGACCTTGAGGGTGACCGGGGTGCCGTCGACGGTCAGATCGACCTCGCCGGTGACCTGGGCGGTGAGGTTCACCCGGGCCGCCGCCGAACCGATCTCCTCGCGGTGCGCGGCCGGGTACGGACGGTAGCGTCCGGTCAGCCGCCAGGCCGGGTCGTGGTCGAAGGACGGCACGCCACGGTAGGCCAGCAGGCCCGGCGCCCGCGGATCCCGGACCCGGAGGCCGAGGAAGCCGTCCCGCAGGATGAGTTCCAGCCGGCGGTCACCCCAGCTGACCGACGGCGCGGCACCCTCGGCCGGGTTCCACAGCAGGGCCGTCCGGGTGACCGGTTCGCCCTCCACCAGGACGACACCGCCGTTATCGCCCGGATCGAGGTGCACTCCGGTGTCGTCGCCCCACCACCGGCCGGGGAGCCCGTCCAACTCGGTCGGGACGTCGTCCAGCCAGTGCAGGGCGGTCAGGCTGAGCCAGCCGTGGGGCTGCCCGAAGTACGCGTCGCGTTCCCGGCGCCAGGCCTGCCAGCGCTCGCGTAGCTCGGCGTCGGAAGCCGGCTCGGCGGTCAGCCGCGACGCCATCGCTCACTGCTCCCGGTAGCGCTTGGCCTGACCGAGGGCCTCGCGCAGGGACTCGGCGGTGTGCCGGGTGACGTAGCCGGGGGTGTCGCGCTGGATCCGCCAGCCCTCGGAGAGCGGCGAGACCTCGACGGCGTCGAACCCGAGGGCGTCCAGCAGCGCCGCCACCGTCGTCCGTGCCTCCGCGTCGTTGCCGGCGACCACCAGGGCGCGACGGCCGGGCGTACCGGCGGGCAGCCCGTCGGTGGTGAGCTGCGGGGCCGCGATGTGGTTGAACGCCTTGACCACCCGGGACGTGGGCAGCTGCCGCTGGAGCAGCTCGGAGGTGGTGGTCGACTCGTCGTCCAACTCGGGGATCTGGCCGTCGCGTTGCGGGTAGTAGTTGTTGGTGTCGATCACGATCTTGCCGGCCAGCGGCTCGACCGGCACGCTGCCGATCGCCCTCAACGGGATCGTCACCACCGCGATGTCGGCCGCGGCGGCGGCTTCGGCCGGCGTGGCGGCGCGGGCGTGCGGGCCCAGCTCGTCCACCAGTTCCCGGAGGGTCTCGGGTCCGCGGGAGTTGCTCATCACCACGTCGTAGCCCTGCCCGACCGCCAGCCGGGCGAGTTGCGAGCCGATGTGTCCGGAGCCGATGAAGCCGATCGTCGTCATGCCCTCCCCAACCCCGGCCGACCGACGCGCATTCCCGGCACCACCCGGCCAGCCCGCCGCGGAGAAGCTCACGAGGGTTGGCGGGTTCGTGCCAAGGCCGGGCCCGGACACGACCACTTAACCTAATTCGATTAGGTTGGTGGGGTGTTCCCTTCCGCCCTACCGACCACCGAACGCGCACCCGCCGCGCTCCGCGCGCGCTTCCTGATGCCGCACGAGGCGGGCCCGCAGTCGCGAACCTGGATGGCCTGGCCGGTCGCGGGCTACACCCTCGACGGCTCCCTGGCGCCGGTCGAGGAGGTGTACCGTGCCTGGGCGGCGGTGGCCAACGCGATCTGCGGGTACCAGCCGGTGACGATGCTGGTGGCGCCGTCGGAGTACCGGGCGGCCCGGCGACGGCTCGCTGCCGCCGTCGAGCTGTGGCCGGTGCCACTGGACGACGCCTGGCTGCGCGACAGCGGGCCGACCTTCGTCCGGGATCTCGACCGCGACGGCTCGCTCACCGCGGTGAGCTGGGAGTTCAATGCCTGGGGCGGGCTGGAGTTGGCCGGCACCTCGGACGACACCCGGGTTGCCGCGCGGGTGGCCGAGACCGCCGGAGCGGCGCTGCTGCCATCGGCGTTGGTGAACGAGGGCGGCGGCTTCCACGTCGACGGTGTGGGCACCGCCCTGGTCACCGAGACGGTCCAGACCGACCCGCGCCGGAACCCGGGCTGGAGCCGGGCGGAGATCGAGACCGAACTCGCCCGCACCCTCGGCACGGAACGCACCATCTGGCTCGAACGGGGCCTGCACCGCGACTTCGGGCCGCTCGGCACCCGCGGCCACGTCGACATGGTGGCCACCTTCAGTGCGCCCGGAACCGTCCTGCTGCATGCCCAGCAGAACCCGGTGCATCCGGATCACGTGCTCTCCGCCCGGCTCCGCGCGCACCTCTCCGGCGAGCAGGACGCACTGGGTCGTCCTCTCACGATCATCGATCTGCCAGCGCCACGGACGCTGCGCGACGCTCACGGCTGGGTCGACTACAACTACGTCAACCACGCGGTGGTGAACGGAGCGGTGATCCTGGGCGGCTTCGAGGATCCGCTGGACGACCGGGCCCGCGGCATCCTCAGCGAGGCCTATCCCGGCCGCGAGGTGGTTTCGATCGACGCGCGCCCGATCTTCGCGCTCGGTGGCGGCATCCACTGCATCACCCAGCAGCAGCCGCTCGCGCCGTTGCCCTGACCGGTGC
>JAEXCA010000207.1 GCA_023393755.1 Actinomycetes bacterium
GGCTGGACGCCACCGCCGCTCGGACAAGCCGGTCTGGGCCAGCCGCCGGCCGGCGCTCCGGCCTGGATCGGTCAGCAGCCGCTCTGGCCGGCGGGCTACCCGCAGGCGCCGTCCGGCTATCCGCCACCCGGCCCCGCCGCGGGCCCCCAGGCTCCGCCCGGCGGCTACGGCACTCCCGGCTACCCGCAGCCCGGGTACGGCCAGCCGGGCTACCCGCCGCCCGGCTATGGACCGTCCGGTTATGCCCAGTCCGGCTACGGGCCCACCCCGTCCGGCTACGGCCCCACCCCGTCCGGCTACGGCCCCACCACGTCCGGTCACCCGCCCTACGGTTACGCCGGCCCCTACGCCCGGTACGCCCAGCCGAACCAGGCCGGCTACGCTCCGCCGCCCTACAACCCCTACGGCCAGTACCACGCCGGCCAGCAGTGGCCTGCGCCGGCGCCGGCCAAGCCACGCCGCCGCACCGGACGGACGATCCTGGTCGTGGCGTTGGCTCTGGCGCTCACCATCACCGGCTTCGGCTGGGCGCTGCGCCCGCTGCTGGAGCAGTCGGCGGCCCCGACCGCACCCTCGGTCGAGCCGGCTCCGCCCAGCCAGGATCAGCCCGGCGGCGAGCCGGAGACGCCGGTCGACCCCGATCCGAACCCGCGCCCCAGCGGCGGCGGAGCGGCCAGCGAGTCGGCCGGGATCGTCTTCGTCGAGGGCGAGACCTCCGGTGGGGTGGCTGCCGGCACCGGCATGGTGCTCACCCCGGACGGCAAGGTGCTGACGAACTACCACGTGGTCGCCGGCACGCAGTGGCTGCTGGTCACCATCGCCGAAACCAGCGAGAGCTTCCCGGCGAAGGTGCTCGGCTTCGACCAGTCCAAGGACGTCGCGCTGTTGCAGCTGGAGGACGCCCACGGCCTGGCCACGATCACGGTCGACCACGACCAGGTGGAGATCGGCGACCCGGTGGCGGCGGTGGGCAATGCCCGCGGGGAGAGCGAACTCGTCCGCGCCCCCGGCAAGGTGGTCAGGCTCGACCGCAGCCTGACCGTCAACTCCGACTCGCCCTGGGGTTCGCAGGAGAACCTCTCCGGGGTGATCGAGACCACCGCGGGCGCCGTCCCGGGTCATTCCGGCGGCCCGATGTTCGATGACGAGGGCGAGGTGCTGGGCATGACCACCGCCGGCTCCACCCAGGCCGAACGTTCCTATGCGGTCCCGATCGCCGACGCGCTGGACGTGGTCGACACGATCGAGGCCGGCGAGGACGTGGGTACCGTCCGGGTCGGCCCGGCCGGCTACCTGGGCATCGTCATCGGCGAGGCCAGCCGGCACGGGGTGACGATCACCGACGTGGTCGCTGATTCACCGGCCGGCCGGGCCGGCATCCAGATCGGCAGCACCCTGGTCCAGGTGGGAGACACCCTGGTCGAACAGACCACCAATCTGGCGACGGTGATCCGTGGCCTCGAACCCGGCGACCAGGTCACGGTGCGCTGGCTGACCCCGCGCGGCGACGAGCGTCAGGCCACCGTGACGCTGACCGCCAGCCCGGTGAACTGAGCCGGACCGGCCCCGCTCTTCCGCCTCGCCGGAGACCATCGGTGGCGGGAAAGTCGGGCACGGTGGCTACGATGCGTCTGGCACCATCCGGTGCTCCCTCCGTCCTGCAGCAGAAGGCAACCTCGTGGCTCAACCGACCAAGCGCCGGCTCGTCATCGTCGAGTCGCCCACCAAGGCGAACAGCCTGGCGAGGTTCCTCGGCAGCGGCTACGTGGTGGAATCCAGCCGCGGCCACGTCCGTGACCTGCCGGAGAAGGCCGCCGACATCCCCGCCAAGTACAAGGGGGAGAAGTGGGCCCGCACCGGGGTCAACGTGGACGCCGACTTCGCCCCGATCTACGTGGTGGACGCCGACAAGAAGTCGACCATCCGCGATCTCAAGGCCAAGCTCAAGGATTCCGACGAACTCTTCCTGGCCACCGATGAGGACCGGGAGGGCGAGGCGATCGCCTGGCACCTGCTGGACGAGTTGAAGCCGAAGGTGCCGGTCAAGCGGATGGTCTTCCACGAGATCACCCCCGAGGCGATCCACGCCGCGGTCGACAACACCCGCGATCTCGACCTCGACCTGGTGGACGCCCAGGAGACCCGCCGCATCCTCGACCGGCTGTACGGCTACGAGGTCTCCCCGGTGCTGTGGAAGAAGGTCATGCCCCGGCTCTCGGCCGGCCGGGTGCAGTCGGTGGCCACCCGCCTGGTGGTCGACCGGGAATGGGAGCGGATCAACTTCCAGGTGGTCGACTACGCCGGCATCGAAGCGCTGCTGGACGCCGGAGCGGAGGCCTCGCCGCGGCGGTTCACCGCCAACCTGACCCAGTTCGGCACCCGCCGGCTGGCCGCCGGACGCGACTTCGACGCCGCCGGCAAGCTGACCGGCAAGGACCTGCTGCACCTCTCCGCCGAGGCCGCGGAGAGCCTCGCCGAAGCGCTGCGCGGCGCGAGCTACGTGGTCGCCGGCGTCGAGGCGAAGGCCTACCGCCGCAAGCCCTACGAGCCGTTCCGCACCACCACGCTGCAGCGGGAGGCCGGCACCAAGCTCGGCTTCACCGCCCAGCGCACCATGTCGGTCGCCCAGGAGCTCTACGAGCGCGGCTTCATCACCTACATGCGGACCGACTCGGTGAACCTGGCGCAGTCCGCGATCGCCGCCGCCCGGGCACAGATCAAGAAGCTCTACGGCGGCCAGTTCCTGCCCGATCAGCCGCGGGTGCACGCCTCCAAGGTGAAGAGCGCGCAGGAGGCGCACGAGGCGATCCGTCCGTCCGGAGAGACCTTCCGGACCCCGGCCGAGACCGGCCTGCACGGCGACCAGTTCCGGCTCTACGAGCTGATCTGGAAGCGCACCCTCGCCTCCCAGATGAAGGACGCCGAGGGCAACACCGTCACCGTCCGGATCGGCGCCACCCTGGCCGACCGGACCGGCGTGACCGACGCCACCACCGGCGAGGTGGTGGAGTCTGGACGGGCCACGCTGACCGCGTCCGGTCGCACCATCACCTTCCCCGGCTTCCTGAAGGTGTACGTCGCCTCCGCCGACGACGACCAGGCCGCGGACGACGCCCAGGCGCCGCTGCCGGAACTCGCCGCCGGTCAGCCGCTGGTCGCTGAGGAGGTGACTCCGAAGCCCCACAGCACCACCCCGCCGGCCCGGTACACCGAGCCCTCGCTGGTCGCCGAACTGGAGCGGCGGGAGATCGGGCGTCCGTCCACCTACGCGGCGATCATCCGGACCATCACCAGCCGCGACTACGTCTTCAAGAAGGGCTCGGCCCTGGTGCCGACCTGGCTGGCGTTCGCCGTCACCCGGCTGCTGGTCGAGCACTTCCCGCGGCTGATCGACTACGACTTCACCGCCCAGATGGAGGAGACCCTCGACGAGATCGCCAACGGCAACGCCGCCCGGGTGGCGGTGCTGCGCGACTTCTACTTCGGCCCGGAGGGCGAGACCGACGAGGGGCTGCGCACCCTGGTGAACGAACTCGGCGAGATCGACGCCCGCGCGCTGTCGACCTTCCCGCTGGGCGATTCCGGCATCGATGTGCGGGTGGGGCGCTACGGCACCTACATCGAGGACGCCGAGGGCCGGCGGGCCAATGTCGACCCGGAGCTGCCGCCGGCCGAACTCACCGTCGACCTCGCCCGCGAACTGCTGGAGCGTCCGGCCACCGACGAGCGCGAGGTCGGTACCGATCCCGGGACCGGCCGCCAGATCGTGGCCAGGTCGGGCCGCTACGGGCCGTACGTCACCGAGGTGCTGGAGGAGGGCGCCCCGAAGGGAGCCAAGCCGCGCACCGGCTCGCTGTTCGCCTCCATGTCCGTGGAGAGCGTCACCCTGGAGCAGGCCCTGCAGCTGCTGTCGCTGCCCCGGGTGGTGGGCAAGGCCGCCGACGGCGAGGAGATCACCGCCCAGAACGGCCGCTACGGCCCCTACCTGAAGAAGGGGACGGACTCCCGCTCGCTGGCCTCGGAGGCGCAGATCTTCGACATCACGCTGGAGGAGGCCGAGGCGATCTACGCCCAGCCCAAGACCCGGGGTGGGCGGACCGCGTCCGGCCCGCTGCGGGAACTCGGCCCCGATCCCGCCACCGGCAAGCCGATGGTGATCAAGGACGGCCGGTTCGGCGCCTACGTCACCGACGGCGAGGTGAACGCCACCCTGCGCCGCACCGACAGCGTCGAGGCGATGACCGTCGAACGCGCCGCCGAACTGCTGGCCGAGAAGCGCGCCAAGGGCCCCGCCCCGAAGCGCCGTACCCCTGCCCGCAAGACCACGGCCAAGCGCACCACTGCCCGCAAGCCCACCAAGAAGGCCTGACCGTTCACAGTGGCTCCGCGGCTGTGCGCGACACAAACCGGGTAGCAGAGGGCATTGGAGTGGATAATCCACGCGGGTCGCCTCTACTGCCCGGTTTGTGTCAGGACGGGTGGGACCGCCGGGGACGGTTCCTGGTGGCCCGGGTCGACTGTTACACGTAGCCGGGTGGCCCGCCGCCGGTCTCCCAGGTCGGGACCGGGGATTGGAGCGGGTCGTCGATCCACAGGAACTCCCCGTTCGGCGTGCCGCGCTCGTCGGTGGCGACCCGGATCACCAGGTCGGCCGCCTTCTGCGGCGAATCGCCGCCGGTCCGCTCGATCCACTCGACCCAGGGATCGTAGTTGCCGGCCGCCAGGTCGCCGGTCGCCCGAACCCCGACCCTGATGTCCTCGAACATCCGGGTGCGGACGTCGCCGGGGTGGAACACATTGGCGGTGACCCCGGTGCCGTCCAGCTCGGCAGCGAGCTGCCGGGTGAACTGGTTGATGGCGACCTTGCTGGTGGCGTAGGCGCTGTTCAGCGGCCCCGGGGTGTGCACCGACGCGGCCGAGGTGACGTTGAGGATGCGCCCCCAACCCTGCGCCAGCATCCCGGGGAGGAAGCGATGGCAGGTCAGGAACACCGAGAAGAGGTTCGTCCGGATCGTCTCCAGCCAGGGCTCGGGGTCGGTGTCGGCCACCAGCTGCAGCGGCCCGAACGTCCCGGCGGCGTTGACCAGGATCCCGACCGGCGGCCAGCCCTCCGCCCCGGACGGGATGGAGTCCACCCCCGCCGGCGTTCCCACATCGGCCGGTGCCACCACGACCCGGCCCTCGGCCGCACGGATCCCGGCCGCCAGGTCGTCGAGCTGGTCGCGGCTCCGGGCCACCGCGGTTACCAGGGCGCCCTGCGCGGCCAGTTCGATCGCTATCGCCCGTCCGATTCCCCGCCCCGCGCCGGTCACTACCGCGTGGCGATCGGCAAGTCTCTTCATGCCGCCTCCTCGCAGCTGCCGGACCCGGTCTCCCCGGAGAGTTCCGAGGCCTGAACCCTAGCGCTGCGGACGCCGGGGCGCCCGGGCCTGATGCTGGCCCTAGGCTGGGGGCGAGGAAGGGAGAGCCGATGGCGGGGGTGTTCATCGTCTTCGAGGGCGGGGACGGCGTGGGCAAGTCGACCCAGGCCCGGCTGCTGGCCGACTGGCTGGGGGAGCAGGGGCACGAGGTGGTGCTCACCTTCGAGCCCGGCGATACCAGGGCCGGTGCCGTGATGCGCCAGATCGTGCTCGACCCTGCCACTGGAGACCTCGCGCCCCGAGCCGAGACCCTGCTCTATGCCGCCGACAAGGCCCATCACGTCTACGAGGTGGTCCGTCCGGCACTCGAGCGCGACGCGATCGTGGTCAGCGACCGCTACGTCGACTCACTGCTGGCCTACCAGGGCGCGGGCCGCCAGCTCGGCTCCGAGCGGATCGAGGCGATCGCCCGCTGGGCGACCGGCGACCTGCTGCCCGATCTCACGGTGCTGCTCGACCTCGATCCCGAACAGGGCGTGGGCGGCATCGAGCAGCCCGACCGGCTGGAGGGCGCCGGCCTGGACTTCCACGTCCGGGCCCGCAACGAGTTCCTCGCCCTCGCCGCCCGCGATCCCGACTACTACCTGGTGCTGCCCGCCCGCACCGACCGCGAGGGCATCGCCGCCGCCGTGCGCGAGCGGGTGACGGCCCTGCTGTCGGCGGCATCTGGCACGCTGTCCTGATGAGCGCCGCGATCGTGGAACCGGGGGTCTGGGCCGAGCTGATCGGCCAGGATCGGGTGGTGGCCACGCTGCGCCGCGCCGTCGACGGTGAGCGGCATGCGATGACCCATGCCTGGCTGTTCACCGGCCCGCCCGGTTCCGGACGGTCCAACGCGGCCCGGGCCTTCGCCGCCGCCCTGCAGTGCCCCGAGGGTGGCTGCGGCACCTGCCGCACCTGCGTGACCGCGCTGTCCGGTGCCCATCCCGACGTCACCGTGGTGCGTACCGAGCGGCTGTCGATCGGGGTGGACGAGGTGCGTGAGCTCGTCCGGCGGGCGGCCATGGCACCGACCCTGGGCAGCCACCAGGTGCTGATCGTGGAGGACGCCGACCGGGTCACCGAACGCGGCGCCGACGCGCTGCTGAAGGCGATCGAGGAGCCGGCCGCCCGGACCGTCTGGCTGCTCTGCGCACCGACCGCCGACGACGTGATCGTCACCATCCGTTCCCGCTGCCGCCGGGTCGAGTTGCGCACCCCGAGCGAGTCCGCCGTGGCCGAGTTGCTGCAGCGTCGCGACGGGATCGATCCCGACCTCGCCGGCTTCGCCGCCCGCGCCTCCCAGGGACATGTCGGACGCGCCCGGGCGCTGGCCCGCAACGAGTCGGCCCGCCAGATCCGGACCGGCATCCTGCGCCTGCCGCAACAGCTGGGTTCGTTGGGCGGGTGCCTGGAGGCTGCCGCCCAGGTGGTCAAGAACACCGCTGACGAAGCGGCCGCGATCACCACCGAGCTGGACGCGCGCGAGCAGGCCGAACTGGCCGAGGCGCTGGGGATGGGGACGAAGGGCGCCCGTCCCCGCAACGCCCAGGCCGCGATGAGCGCGCTGGCCGACGAGCAGAAGCTGCGGGCGAAGCGACTCCAGCGGGACGCCCTCGATCGCGTGCTCACCGAACTCACCACCTACTACCGCGACGTGCTGGTGGTGCAGACCGGTGCCGGCTCCCCGATGATCAACGCCGAGTTCGCCGGACCGATCCGCGAGCTGGCCGAGCACTCCAGCCCCGCCCAGACCGTGCGTCGGTTGGATGCGATTCTGGCCTGCCGGACGGCGCTGGAGACCAACGTGGCCCCGCTGCTGGCGATGGAGGCGTTGATGATCGGCCTGGCCCAGCCCTGAACCCCGCCTCGGAGCGCCGGCCGGAACCCTGGCCGCTGGCCGGTTTTGGGGTGTCGCTCGGTGAGGATGCCCGCCAGTGATGTTTTGATAGGCGTGAGCGTGCAGGAAGGACTTCCCCAGTGACCGAGCAGCCAGTGAAAGAACCCGGCGACGAGACTGCCGAGCCGACCAGAGCCTGGGCGCCCGTTGCCGACGATGTGACCGAGACCCGGGAGCCGGAGGCCGCGGCCGACCCCGGCCCGGTCGAGGCCGTCGAAACCGGCGAGCCATCGGCGTCCCCCGCTGAGCCGAGCGAACCCCCGGCCCAGCCGTCCGACACGATCGTGCCGCCGCCGGTCGTCGAGCCGACCGCGGTGTCCGCGCCGGAGACGCCGTCACCCTGGCTGGCGCAACCGTCCGCCGAACCCGAACCGACCGCGCTGGAGGTGACGGCACCGACCGCGCCGCTCGGGTTCCCCGAGACGGTGGCGCTGCCGGTCGAGGCCCCGGCCCAGACCATCTTCCGGGATTCGCCCACCGAGGCGATCCCCGACCCGTACGCCGATCCGCTGTCGGAGGAGGCGCAGAAGCTCGCCGCCGAGCGGGCGGCCCGCAAGGAGGCCCGCGACGCCGCCCTGGCCGCGGTCGCGCCGCCGCCGGTGGTCGCGCCCGAACCGGTCGTGATCAAGGAACGCACCAACGACAGGTTCCTCGGCTCCGTCGGCATCTTCCTGCTTCGGCTGGTGGTGGCCGGCATCTTCGGCATCCGCGGCTACCAGATGCTGGGCGATCTGGCCGCCACCCAGGAGCGCTTCGCGCAGACCCTGCTGGCACCATACGCGCAGATCCTCGCGATCGTCACCGGTGCCGCGCACCTGCTGATCGCGCTGGCGCTGATCCTCGGCCTGCTCACCCGGATCGCCGGCCTCGGCGTCGTGCTGGTCGCCGGCGGCGCCCTGGCGTTCGTCTGGTGGGGGCCGTGGAGTCCCTTCGTCGCCGGTCAGGCCGGGTTCCTGGGCGAGCTGGAGTTGCTGCTGGCCGCGGTCGGGTTGTTGCTGCTGCTGATCGGTGGCGGCGGCTGGAGCATCGACCGCAGCTTCCGGTCGGCCCGGGCCCGCGACAAGGCGGCCCGCCAGCTGGCTCCCCACTAGGCAGGCTCCGGCCGGCCACCACGCCGTTCGGCCACCGGATGCTCCGCTGTGGGCGGGTAGTCTGAGCGGGTGACGAAGGTGGGGAGAACGCTGGGCGGGCTGGCGGTGCTGGCGTTACTGGCGACCGGGTGCACCTTCCCGGCGGTCACGCCCGCTCCCACACCCACCCCGGGGATGCCCACCGAGATCGGCGGCGTGACGGTGTCGTCCGAGATCGGACCGGTGGTCGATCGCGAACCGCTGCCGGATCCGGGGGTGACGCCCAACGGGTTCGTTCAGGCTCCGGACGGGGACGGACTCTCCGGCTACCTCGACCAGGAACTGAACTGGCAGAGCTGCGCCAGCGAACTGCAGTGCGCGACGATCAAGGTCCCCCTGGACTACGCCGATCCCGGCGCCCAGGCGATCACCCTGTCGCTGGCACGCAAGCCGGCCACCGCCGAGCCGCGACTCGGATCCCTGTTCGTCAATCCCGGTGGCCCGGGCGCCGGCGGGCGCGGCCTGGTGCCGGGCTTCAACCGGAGCGGGCTCGAGCAGTACGACATCGTCGGCTGGGATCCGCGGGGGACCGGCGAGTCCACCCCGGTGCGCTGCTACAGCGACGCGGAGGTGGACGCCTTCCTGCTGCTCGACGCATCACCGGACGACAGCGACGAGCGGGCCGAACTGGTCAAGGGGACGGCCGACTTCTCCGCCTCCTGCTGGCGGCAGAACGGACGCCTGCTGAAGCACATCTCGACCATCGACACGGTGCGCGATCTCGATCTGATGCGAGCGCTGGCCGGGGACGAGAAGCTGCACTACTACGGCTACTCCTACGGCACCTACATCGGGGCGGTCTACGCCGAACTGTTCCCGTTCAACGTCGGCCACCTCGGCCTGGACGCGGCGGTGAACATCACCGACTCCGATGAGGTGATCCAGGCGATGGGCTTCGACCTGGCGCTGCGGAACTTCGCCGCCTGGTGCGCCGACAGCTCCGACTGCGACCTGGGCACCAGCGCGGACGAGGTGCTCGGCAACATCACCGATCTGCTCGACCGGCTGGACGCCGACCCCCTCCCGGCCGGCGGCCGGCTGCTCACCCAGTCCCAGGCCATGCTCGGGGTCGGCAACATGCTGTACGGCGGCAAGCAGGCCTGGCGCGGACTGGCGTCCTACCTCAGCTGGGCCCGGCAGGGCAGCGGCGAGGCGCTGCTGTGGGCGGCCGATCAGATGAACTCCCGCGACGACGACGGGCACTTCTCCACCATGTACTTCGCCTTCCCGGCGATCAGCTGCGTCGATCGCCCGGACAACGGCGTCCTGGATGCCGACAGCATCTGGGTCGACGACCAGGTCAAGGCGCCGATCTTCGGGCACTACTTCGGCCCGCAGTACGGCTGCACGCTGTGGCCGGTGCGGCCCAGCGTCCAGCTGGACATCCGCGGGGCGGGGGCCGCCCCCATCCTGGTGGTGGGCGGTACCGGCGACAACGCCACTCCGTACCAGCACGCCGTGACCATGGCCGATCAGCTGGAGTCGGCCGTCCTGCTCACCTACGACGGCGAGGGCCACGGTGCCTACGGCTCCAAGTCGAGTTGCGTGAACGACGTGGTGGTCGACTACCTGATCAACGGGAAGCTGCCCGAGGACGGCCACACCTGCCGCTGATCCCGCGTCGTCCGGCACGTCGACGCCCCGGGGACGTCGAAGTCGGACCGCCGGGAGAGCTCACTTCACCGGTCCGCCGAGGTTCGCCCGGGGGGTGCGTCCGTGCCGGAAGTTGGACAGCCGGTCCACCTCGAAGAAGTCGGGATGCGAGGCCTGCATCGCGTCCAGGTCCGCGAGCACACCGCGAAGATGTTCCTGTAGCTCGTCCCTGGCCGACTCGGTGTCGCGGGCGATGACCGCGTCGACTATCTTGCGGTGTTCGTCCGCCACGTTCTGGCGGATACGCAACCCGGTCGCGGCGGCGAAGTAGCGGATCCGGTCAAGGTGGCCCATCGCGGCGGAGATCGCTGTCCAGGCCGTCTCGTACCCCGCGATCATCAGCAGGTTGAAGTGAATCCGCTCGTCAAAGGGGTAGTAGTCGTCGGGGGTGTGCCTGGCGAGGTCGGCCTGGCCGGCCACGATGTCCAGAAGCTCCTGCGCGTCCTCGTCGGTGATCTTGGCGATGGCGATCGGCAGCGAGGTGAGTTCGAGGGCTTCCCGGATGAACTGCGCCTGTCGTACGAAGTCCGGGTCGATCAGGCTCACGTAGGTACCGCTCTGTGGCCGGACCTCCACCATCCGCTCGTTCGCCAGCAGCAGCAACGCCTCGCGCACGGGCTGCCGGCTGAGGCCCATCGAGACCGCTATCTCGTTCTCGGAAACGATCGCCCCGGGTCCCAGTTGGCCGGTGATGATGCGCCGCCGAACCTCTTCGTAGACGGTCATCCGGTTGGACGTTCTGCCATCGGCGGTGGTGCGCGATCCCGTCATTGAGCGATGACCCCTTGCGAAACTAGAATGGCAGTGGTTGAATGGCAGTGCTTGCAGATCAGTCTCGCTCAACAACGAAGTTCCGCGCAAGTGCGTGCTGTGGCCTGCCCGTGCGGCAGGGGACGCACCCGGTCCAGACGGCGTGGGCGAGCCCTATCGAAAGGACATTCCAGTGTCAGTAGCACGCAAGCTCGCATACCTCGCCCTGGTCGGAACGGTGCTGGGAACGGTCGCCTGCACCGGCGCAACCGGGTCGAACGAGATCAAGCTCACTCTGATGGCGACCAGCGGGGCGCGCCCGGCGGTCGAGGACGCCATCAAGGCCTTCGAGGCCTCCCACGAAGGCGTGACCATAGCTCCGGTGTTCACCGACGACGCGGCGATGCTCTCCGTCCTGCCACAGCAGTTGGCGGGTGGCAACGCGTCGGACGTCTTCTCAACCTGGCCGGGCACCTACAGCTCCGTCGCCGCCGGCGAGCTCGGGAAGCGCGGCTTCCTGCTCGATCTCTCCGACCAGCCCTGGGTCGCCGCGATACCCGAGACCATGAAGGACTTCGTCGGCGCCGAGGGAAAGACCTACTTCGCCCCGCTGGTGTCGCTGCCGATCGTCGCGATCTACAACGAGACCGCGCTGCAGGCCGCCGGGCTGGACTACCCCACGACCTTCAAGGGGGTGCTCGACTTCTGCGATGCGGCGAATGCCGCCGGCGTGATCCCGTTCGCCCTGGGGGCCCAGACCCAGTCGCAGAACCAGATGCTGCCGTTCCTCCTCACCCCCACTCTGGTCGATCGTGAGGATCCCACCTTCCTGGAGCGCCGTGTTGCCGGCGACGCCAGCTTCGCCGACTCCGGCTGGGTCGCGGTGTTCGAACGAGTCCAGGAGATGAACCAGCGCGGGTGCTTCCGCGATCCGCTGGCCACCGACATCGAGGCGGCCAAGGCACAGGTAGCCGCGGGCGACGCTCTGGGGATGTTCGCGCACGCCATCACCTTCCGGCAGGTCGAGGAACTCGCCGCGGGCGGTCCGACGATCACCGCGAAGTCCTTCCCCGGCACCGACAACGCCGACGACACCCGGATGGCGGTCGCGCTCGGCTCCAGCTTCTCCATCAATGCCGAGACCGAGCATCCGGAACTCGCCAAGGAGTTCATCGCGTATCTGATGGAGCCGGAGAACATCGTGAAGTACGCCGCCGCCGCCCAGCAGCCGCCGGCGTTGCCGAACGACCTCTACGAGCCCACCGCCGGAACCGCGCTGGCACTCCAGTTCGCCGCTGAGGGCAAGACCTTCCCGGTGCCAGACCAGCTCTTCCCGAACCCCGACATCCGGACCGCCTGGATCGTCAAGACGCAGGAGATGCTGGGTGGCCTCGCCGGGCCGGCCGATGTCGCCAAGGCGATGGACGACGCCTGGAGCGACTGACCGCGGAGGTCACGACCTCGCCGCCCGGACCGGCCGATCCGGCTGGGCGGCGAGCCAACCCACCCACCGGACACAGTGAAGGGAAATCACGACATGGGCAGGACCATCCGCTGGGGCATCCTGGCGCCGAGCAGCATCTC
Source organism: Actinomycetes bacterium (assembly GCA_023393755.1). Classification (GTDB taxonomy): domain Bacteria; phylum Actinomycetota; class Actinomycetes; order Propionibacteriales; family Propionibacteriaceae; genus Propionicimonas. The sequence goes on from JAEXCA010000207.1 coordinate 12,417, forward strand.
ACGGAAGTTCACGGCCGACCTGGCACTCGTTCCCGATGCCCAGGTCCTGGCCGTGGGCTCACGGTCGGCGGATCGGGCGCGGGCCTACGCCGAGGAGTTCGGGATCGAGCGCTCCTACGGCAGCTACCAGGAACTCGTCGCGGACCCCGATGTGGACGTGGTCTACATCTCCTCACCGCACCCCGAGCACTACCGGAACGCCCTGCTCGCGCTCCGTGCGGGCAAGGCCGCGCTGGTCGAGAAGCCCTTCGCCATGAACTCGGAGCAGGCCGAGCACATGGTGGCGGTCGCCAGGGAGAACGGCGTGTTCCTCATGGAGGCGTTGTGGAGCCGCACCCATCCGGCGTCGATCGAGATGGCCCGGCGGATCCGGGCGGGCCAGATCGGAGATGTCCGGGTGGTCAATGCCTACCTGGCGCCGATCGGCAGCTATCCGGACCGTCGCTCGCAGCAGCCGGAGCTCGGCGGCGGGGCGCTTCTCGAGATAGGTGTCTACCCGCTGAGCATCGCGTACCAGATGCTGTCGGAGCTCGGCGAGCCCAGGGAGGTCAGTGCGTGGGGCCACCTCGACGATCGTGGCATCGACCAGGCCACCACCGCTGTCCTCCGCTACGAGGACGGAGCGACGGCGGTGGTCGCCTGTTCGTACGTGATGGGTCTTTCCAGCGGTCACCCGGCCCATGCCTACGTCTCCGGCACCACCGGCTGGATCGACGTGCCGCGCCAGATTCACTGGATTCCCGAGTTCACCATCTACCGCGCGGGGCATGATCCGGAGAGAGTGTCCTTCGAGCCGGTGGGCAATGGCTACTCCGAGGAGGCGGCCGAGGTCGTCCGGTGCCTTCAGGCGGGCAGGCTCGAAAGCGAGTTGGTGCCGCTGGACGGAACGCTGGTGACGATGCGGATCCTCGACCGCATCCGGAAGGAGATCGGCCTTGTCTATGCCGCCGACATTGAGGCAGTCCTCCCCTGACACCACCGTGGCCGGGCGGCGGCTCTCCACCCGGACGACGGGCGCGGGCCGCCCGGTCCACGGCGGGCCGATCCGGTCCGGACAGGTCTGGCTGTTCGTGGTCCCGGCGATCGTCTTCTATCTCTTCATCACCATCGTCCCCTCCGCCCGCGGTGTCGTCGCGGCCTTCACGAACTGGGACGGGTTCAGCTCGGAGCAGGCGTGGGTGGGCTGGAGCAACTTCACCGCGATCCTCGGCGACCAGGTGGCCAGGGACGCGATCCTGCACACCGCGCTCATCGCCGGTTGCGTGACCGTTGCCCAGAACGTGATCGGACTGCTTCTCGCCCTGGGGGTCTCCAGCAGGATCAGGTCCAGGCGCGTCCTGAGGGTGGTGTTCTTCGCGCCGGCGGTCGTCACGCCGTTGATCACCGCGTACGTCTGGAAGTTCATGTACGCCCCGAACGGCGCGATCGCGGCCGCGCTGCAGGCGGTGGGAGCCGACTTCACCATCAGCTGGCTCGGCGACTACCGGCTCGCGCTGTGGAGCGTGATGATCGTCATCGTCTGGCAGTTCGCCGGCTACTCGATGGTGATCTTCCTCGCCGGGCTGGAGTCCATTCCGAACGAACTGATCGAAGCGGCGGCGGTCGACGGCGCGGGCGCGATTCGGACCTTCTGGTCGGTGAGGCTTCCCCTGCTCGGACCGGCGGTGGTGGTGAATCTGCTCCTGAGCCTCATCGCCGGGCTCAAGCAGTTCGACGTCGTCTGGGTGATGACCGGTGGCGGCCCGGGCACGGCGACGCACACCCTCTCGACGCTCATCTTCCAGAACGCCTTCACGTTCGGGAAGTACGGCTACAGCATCGCGCTCGCCGTCCTCCTCACCGTCATCGCCCTGCCGGTGTCGCTCCTGCAGGTGCGGATGAACCGGGGCAGGGAGCTGGGCCGATGAAGCGCTACACCTGGCAGACCGCCCTGATCGAGGCCGGCATGGTGCTGACCGCCCTGCTGTTCCTCGTCCCGGTCTACCTGCTGGTCAACATCGCCATCCGTCCGGTCAGGGCTCCCGGATCTCCCCTGACCCCCACCCTCGCGCCCACCCTGGAGAACTTCGTCACGGCCTGGGAGAGCGCGAACCTCGGACGGGCGATGGTGAACAGCTTCGTGGTGACCATCCTCAGCCTCGGGTTGATCATCGCGATCTCCGCCCTGGCCAGCTACCCGCTGGCCAGGATCGCCTCCCGGTGGTCGCGAAGCGTCTACCTGTTCTTCATGATCGGGCTGCTCCTGCCCTTCCAGCTCGCGTTCATCCCGCTCTACCAGACCTTCAACTCGCTCGGACTGCTGGGGACGATCTGGTCCCTCGTCCTGCTGTACGGCGGACACCAGGTTCCGTTCACCACCTTCCTCTACGTGTCCTTCCTGCGCGCGCTGCCGAGAGACTACGAGGAGGCCGCGCTGATCGACGGATGCCGGCCGTTCCAGGCCTTCACCAGGATCGTGTTCCCGTTGCTGCGGCCGGTGACCGCGACGGTGGCCATCCTCAATGTGATCCTGATCTGGAACGACTTCATGTCACCGCTGCTGTACCTCGGCGGCAGTGAGAGCCAGACCATTCCGGTCGCGATCTACGGCTTCGTCGGCGAGTTCACGACCGTCTGGCCGGTGGTCTTCTCAGGCCTGATCATCGGCATGCTGCCCGTCCTGGTCGCGTTCTTCGCCCTGCAGGGACGGGTGATGCAGGGCTTCAGCCTGGGGACGAAGGGATGACCACGATGCTTCCACCTTCCGGCGTCGCGCGTGTCGTGCTGGGAACGTCGCGACTGACCGACCCGCTGATCGCCGGTTCGGTGTACGACGAGTTCTTCGCCGCCGGCGGCCGGTCCTTCGATACCGCGCGGGTGTACCAGGGTGGCGCCAGCGAACAGGCGTTCGGGGCCTGGCTGCGTGGATCCGGGCTTCGCGACCGGGTGCGGATCATCGGCAAGGGAGGCCATCCGGACATCGACTCCTGGCGCCCTCGGAACACCGGGGCGGAGATCCTCGCCGACGCCCGGGCGAGCCTGCGGGCGCTCGGCATCGACCGCTTCGACGAGTACCTGATCCACCGCGACGACGAACTGCTCACCGTCGGGGAACTGCTGGACCGGCTGCGGGCGGTGCGAAGCCATGGACTCACGGTGCGGCTGGGCGTGTCGAACTGGCGCGCGGACCGGTACGCACTCGCCCTGAACGAGGAGGACCAGCTCTCGTTGAGCAATCACTTCGGCCTGGCCGTGCCGGGTGGGCCCGCCGGGCTGCCGGGCCTGGCCTCCTCCTTCGACCCCGCCACCCACCGGGCGCTGGCGCGTCATGCCCTCCCGCTGTACGCCTGGAGTGCGCTCGCGGGTGGCTACTTCGAAGGCATCGAACCCGCCCCCGGCCAGTACTCCGCTCATCCGGCCTCGCGCCGCCGACGTGAGGTGGTCACACGTCTGGCGGCGGAGTCGGGGCGAACCGCGGAGTCCATCGTCGTCCGCTGGCTGGCAACGGCCGGCGATCACGTCCTGCCGGTGATCAGCACGACCAGGCCCGGACGGATCGGTGCTCTCCTGACGGCGGCGGACGACGTCTCCCTCGACCCGGTCGTCGACCGGTTGATCGCGGAGTGCCGCCGGCCGGACGCGGAACTGCCGCGCCTGCTCCTGCCCGACGTGCCGCCGTCCTGGTGAGCTGCCCGCCCGACCGGCAGAAGCCGACCCCGAAAGGAACCCGATGACCGTGCCGCTTTCCGCCTACGATCTCCGTACCGAGTACCGGAACAACCCGCTTGGCGTGGCGAGTTCCCGGCCTCGCCTGACCTGGAGGCTGCGGTCCACCGAGCGTGGCGCTCGGCAGGCCTGGGCGCGTGTCGTCCTGCGCGAGGGCGATCGCGTGGTCTGGGACAGCGGTCGGGTCGAGACCGCGGACACCATGCTCGTGGTTCCCGATGGGATCGTGTGTTCCCGCACCCGCTACGCCTGGGAACTGGAGCTCGGCGACGACTCGAACGGCGTTCACGCCGGTGGCGGCGCGTGGTTCGAGGTGGCCCTGAGTGATCCGGATCACCGCCGGGGCAACTGGATCCACCGGGTGGTCGACGGTGACCGGGCGATCGACCCACCGAGCTTCTCGACACCCAGCCTGGCCACCCGCCGTCTGTTGCCCGCCCCGCACTTCCGGCGGCCGTTCAGCGTTGCCGCCCCGGTCGGTCGCGCCCGCCTCTACGCCACGGCTCGTGGGCTGTACCGCCCCTATCTCAACGGCGCTCGGGTCGGCGACCATGAACTGGCTCCCGGCTGGACGGACTACAACGACCGGATTCTGTACCAGACCTTCGACGTGACCGATCGGGTCGTCAGTGGTGAGAACGTGCTCGGCATCGTGCTCAGCGACGGCTGGTGGAGCGGATTCGTCGGGAGCGACCGCCGCGAACAGGGCTATCACTGGGGACGGTACCCGCAGGCCTGGGCCCAGCTGGTCATCGATTACGAGGACGGCGGGACTGATTGGGTGACGACCGGCGAGGGCTGGCGCTACGCCGACGGTGAGATCCGGTACAGCGATCTGCTGATGGGTGAGTTCGTCGACGCCCGCCTGGGCCTGGGGGAGTGGGCCACCGCAGGCTACGACGACTCTTCCTGGACGCCGGCGGTCGTGGGGTCGGACGGTCTTGAGACGCTTGTGGCGATGCCCGACGAGCCGATCCGGGCGATCGAGCGACTCCCTGCCGCGACGGTCGGATCGGGTGATGAGGGTTACATCGTCGACTTCGGCCAGAACATCTCCGGAAGGGTCCGGGTCCGGATCGATGAGCCCGCCGGGACCGTCGTCCGCCTCCGCTATGCCGAGGTGCTGGACGATGGTGAGCTCTATCTCGAGAACCTCCGCACCGCGGAGGCCACCGACTGGTTCATCAGTGCCGGTGTCCCGCGGGACTTCGAGCCGGCCTTCACCTCCCACGGCTTTCGCTACCTCGAGATCAACGGCACCCGTGCGGCGCCGGCGCCCGCCGACGTGACGGCGGTGGTGCTGCGCAACGACATCCCGTGGGCCGGCGCCCTCCAGACCTCCAGTGCCGACCTGAACCGGCTCGAGCAGAACATCCGGTGGGGCCAGCGGGACAACTTCGTCGCCGTGCCGACCGACTGTCCGCAGCGCGACGAGCGCCTGGGCTGGACGGCCGACGTCCAGGTGTTCCTCCCGACCGCCAGTTACAGCGCGGATCTGCTCTCGTTCATGGAACGCTGGCTGCGGGACGTCCGCTACGCACAGACGCCGGAAGGATCCTTCCCCGACGTCGCGCCGAAGATCACCATCCTCACCGAAGGCGCTCCGGCCTGGGGCGACGCCGGGGTGATCATCCCGTGGCAGCTGTACCGGTTCTACGGCGACCGCCGGATCCTCGAGGAGTCGTGGGAATCGATGCGGCGCTGGATCGACTTCCTCGAAGCGAACAACCCGGAGCTGCTCTGGCGCCGCCGGGTGGGCAACAACTACGGCGATTGGCTGCAACTCGACGTGGAGACGCCACGCGACCTGATTGCGACCGCCTACTTCGCCCACAGCACGAGCCTGGTGGCGCGGACGGCGGCAGTCCTCGGCCGGGTCGCTGAGGCGGCCAGCTACGGCCGCCTGGCCGAGCGCATCCGGCAGGCCTTCGGGCGGGAGTTCCTCCAACCCGACGCCCGCCTGACCGGCGATACCCAGACGGCGTACCTGCTCGCGCTGAGGTTCGGCCTCGTCCCGGAGTTGCGCGCGGAGTTCGCCGCGCACCTGGTGCGGACGATCGAAGCGCGCGGCGTCAGCCTCACCACCGGCTTCGTCGGGGTGCCGTTGCTCTGCCCGGTGCTCTCCGACATCGGCCGGAACGACCTCGCCTACGCGCTTCTGGAGCGCGACGAGTACCCGTCGTGGCTGTACTCCGTCCGCCGTGGGGCGACCACCATCTGGGAGCGTTGGGACGGCTGGACGGAGGAAAGGGGCTTCCAGGCCGCGAAGATGAACTCGTTCAACCACTATTGCCTCGGTTCGATCGGGGAGTGGCTGTACGAGTACGCGGCCGGTATCGGCCAGGAGGCCGAGTCGGCCGGTTTCAGCCGCCTGCGGATCGCGCCCCAGGTGGGTGGCACCCTGACGTCGGTCTCCGCCTCGTACGAAACCCCGCGTGGTCGGGTGTCGAGTGCCTGGCACCGGGACGGCGACGACCTCACGGTCTCGATCGAGGTGCCGCCCGGAGCGCCCGCGACGGTGGTACTGCCCTTCGTTCCGGACGGGGACGCCGTGGGGGGTCGAGATCCCGGGGTGGGTGGCCCCAGGGTCCTCAGCAAAGGCGCGTCGGTCGCCGTGAGTGCGGAACCCGGCATGCACCAGTTCCGGGGCCGGCTCTGAGCCGAGGGCATGGCAGGGGTTCTCGACTGTGGCATGACTGCCATTTCAGTTCTGCCATTCTAGTGATATCCTCGCGACATGGGTTCTCTCAGCTACCGCACGCGTCCCGCGCTGACCAACGACGATCTCAACGACCTGTTCGGACGGGCCTACAACAAGACCATGTCGGTCGACTTCCAGCGCATCCTTGGCCAGAGCCTGACCTGGATCGGCGGCTACGACGGCCAGCTCCTGCACGCCTGGATCAACGTGGCGTGGGACGGCTTCGTCCACGCGTTCCTGGTCGATCGGACGGCGGTGGACGACCCGGATGGTGCCATTCGCTCAGAACTCGTGCGGGAAGCCATCGAGGCCATCCGCCGCGATCACCCGACGGTGTTCAAGATTCACACGGACTGCCGTCCTGACGAACTCGCCTGGCTCGGCGACCTCGGTTTGCAGGAGTTGCCCGGCGGCATCGTCCTGCTCCAGCGGGCATAGGATCGCCGACCGTTCCGATCTCCCCGGCGATCGGTGCAGCCGGCAGCGTCCGGGTGCCGACGGAATCGTCCGTGGCCCGGGACTGGGCCCGGAGCGGTGACTGGCGCCAGGCCAGCACGATCAGGAGGGCGATGAGCCACCCCGGGACGATCAGCCAGACCAACCGCGGAAGGATCGGACCGATCCCCGCGACAACGGTGGCCAGCACGGCGCCGGATGCCGACACCAGCGTGAGCCCTCGGGGCTTCCAGCGCGCCACCCAGATCGTGTCGATGAGGATCCCCAGGCCGACGCCGAGCAGTACCAGGACAATCTGCTCCAGTGCTGTCCAGCCGGCGGCCGCCCCCAGCCAGGTTCCCGTTTGGTCCGGCAACTGGTCCTCGACGGCCTGCTTCCCGAGCGCGCCGTTGTGGGCATGAACCACCACGGAGGCCACCGCGAGTGCCATGGAGACGATCGATCCGACCAGCAACCCCGCGCAGGGGTCCCGCCCTTCTCTGGGCTTCTGCCTCCTCGCCACAGGACGGACTTCCGTGTTCGGGGGCGTGCGCAGCTTGATTCGCTTGCCCTTCTGGCGAGCCACTTCTACCTCCGATGACGGTGTTGCCGCACCCCGGTCGACCGCACGGACGCTCAGCGACGCAGTCCGGTGGCGAGCCGATATGCCTCCACATAGCTAAAGAGGGCGGCTCGGGGCTCCTGTTACGGCACATACTGTGGTGTTTCGCCTTTCGGTCAGGCCGGACCGGAAACACCGTTCATCGGGACAGTCCCCGACATGCCGTCTAGGAAGCGCTGGGTGGTGAGGCGGTTGAGTCGCGCAGGATGAGGGTGGTGGCGAGTCGTTGTTGGTGGGTTTGGGGGTCGGTGCTGCCGGAGATGACATCGACGAGGTATTCGGCGGCGAGGCGTCCTTTGGTCAGGATGGGCTGGCGGATGGTGGTGAGGCCCGGGGTTGTCCAGCTGGCTTCGGCTAGGTCGTCAAACCCTGAGACGGACAGGTCGTGGGGTACCTGGACTCCGGCGTCGCGGGCTGCGTCCAGTATTCCGAAGGCGATCACATCGCTGAAGGCGACCATGGCGGTGGGTTGCTTGTCTTGGGCCCATAGGGTTCGGAACGCCGTAACTCCGCCGGTGCGGGTGCAGGGGACTTCGATGATGCTGATCTGGTCGTCATCGGGGGTGAGTTCGGCGGTGGCGAGTGCTTGGATGGCGCCGTGCATCCGGCGTTGTACGGGGCCTTTCCAGTTGGGGTAGCCGCCGGGAGTGTCGGTTTCGATTGCGACGAAGGCGATCCGGCGGTGCCCTTGGTGGAGGAGGTGTTCAACGAGTTCGCGGATACCGTCAGACTCGTCGATGTCGATGCTGGGGACGTCTTCGTGCCATTCGCTATCGACGAGGACGAATGGGGTGCCGCGCTGGCGCAGGGCGGTGACCTCGCCCCGGTCGTACTCGAGCCCGCTGACGATGAAGCCGTCGACGGCGGCGTAGGGGATGGCCTTGAGCATGGAGCCGCGCAGTGGCGGAACGAGCAGCAGGGTGAGGCCTTCGCGCTGGCAGGTCTGTCCGATGCCTTGGAGGAACTGGGTGTAGTAGGGGTTCTCCAGCACCTTGTCGAGTTGCTGCGGCAGCAGCAGGCCCAGGCTGTCTGTGCGGCGGGTGCGGAGCATCCGGGCGGTCGGGTCCTGGCTGTAGCCGAGCTCCTCGGCGGCGCTATGGATCTTCTTCAGGGTGGCTTCGGAGAGCTTGCGGGAGTCGTTGAACGCCAGCGACACCGCCGATTTGGAGACGTTGGCGAGGTTGGCGACGTCCTGGATGGTGACGCGGCGGCGGGCCATCAGCGCGCCTCCAGGATCCGGCTGCCGGGTCCGGTGAACTGGACGGGGTCGCGCCGGAACGGCCGCAGGACGGGGTGCGCCTGCGGGTCGAGGGTGACTCCGTCACCCCGGTGGACGAGCGCGGCTGCCGCGGCGTCGCCGAGGGTTCGCATGAGGAGGACTGTATCGGCATCGATCGCGTGGACCGACTGGTCGCCGCGGCGCAGCGCCGGCAGCGCGGCCCGGCGGGCGGTGAGCTCACGGACGCCGGCCAACAGAGAGCCGTCCCAGGCGTCCTCGTCCCAGACCATGCCAGCGCGACAGCCGGGGTCGTTCTCGCCGGTCATGCCGATCTCGTCGCCGTAGTAGACCATGGGTGCGCCTTCGGCGGCGAACAGCAGGGTGTAGGCGAGCAGCGCGGCACCGACGTCACCGCCGTGGCGGGTGAGGACGCGTTCGGTGTCGTGGCTGCCGAGCAGGTTGAGCATGCCGTGGTGGTAGCCGTCCGGGATGCGTTCCCGCAGTTGGTTGAGCCCATCGGCGAGCGCGAAGGCGTCCACGGTGCGGTTCGCGGTGAAGCCGAGGACGAGGTCGCGCAGGGTGTAGTTCATGGTGCCGTCGGCGATGTCGCCCTGCAGCCATTCGGCGGGGTCGCGCCATTCCTCGGCGATGATGCACAGGTCGTCCCCGAGGGGTTTCACCACCTCCCGGAACTCGCGCCAGAAGGTGTGGTTGATGAAGTAGGGCACGTCGAGCCGCCAGCCGTCGATGCCCTGCTCGATCCAGTACCGGGCGACCTTGAAGTGGTGTTCGCGGACTTCGGGGTTGTAGGCGTTCCACTTGGGCAGGTACCAGCAGCCAGAGCAGGTGCGGTAGTTGGGCGTGGGGTGGGCGGTGACCGGGAACCCCTCGACGGAGAACCAGTTGACGTACGGGGACGCGGCTTCGTTCGCGATGACGTCCTGGAACGCCCAGTGGCCATAACCGCAGTGGTTGAGGACGGCGTCCAGCACGACCCGGATGCCGCGGTCGTGACAGGCGGCGATCAATCGTTGGAAGGTGGCCAGGTCGCCCAGCCGGTGATCGATGGCGAAGTAGTCGACGGCGTCGTAGCGGTGGTTGGTTTCGGCTTCGAAGATCGGGGTGAGGTAGAGCGCGTTCGCACCGATGGACGCGATGTGGTCGAGATGGTTGATGATCCCCTGCAGGTCGCCGCCGAGGAAGTTCTCCCGGGTCGGTTCGGCGTCCCAACCAACGACGTCGGGCGGGTTCAGCGAGGGATCGGAGTTGGCGAACCGCTCGGGGAAGATCTGGTAGAACACGGCGTCGGCGAGCCAGTCGGGTGCGGCCATTAGTCCTTCAATCCGGTGGTGGCGATTCCGCGCACCAGGGCGCGCTGGAAGAACAGGAAGACGATGATGCTGGGGACGGTCGCGGTCAGGGTGCCGGCCATCAGGTAGTTCCAGGAGGTGCCGTACCGTCCGACGAACGAGGACAGGCCGATCTGGATGGTCCGCATGTCGTCGTTGTTGGTGACCAGCAGCGGCCAGAGGAAGTCGTTCCAGGCGAACAGGAAGCTGAAGATCCCCAGGGTGGCGAAGGCCGGCGCCGACAGTGGCACGATGATCCGCCAGAACACCCCGGCCCGGCTGCAGCCGTCGATCCGGGCGGCCTCCTCCAACTCGACCGGGATGGTGGTGAAGTACTGCCGCAGCAGGATGATGCCGAACACGTCGGCCAGCCGGGGCACGATCAGCGCGGCGTAGCTGTCGATCCAGCCCAGGTCGGCCACGATCGCGTACGCCGGGATGATGGTGACGAAGGTGGGCACCATCAACCCGGCCAGCAACACGGTGAAGACAGTCCGTTTGAATGGGAACTCGAGCCGGGCGAAGGCGTAGGCGGCCAGCGCGTCGAACACCAGGTGACCGGCGACGATCCCGGCGGCCATGATCAGGCTGTTGGCGTAGTACTGCAGGAACGGTGCCGATTCCCAGGCCCGCAGGTAGTTCTCCCAGTGCCAGGAGGTGGGCAGGATCGAGGTATTGGTGTAGGTCTCGGCCCGGGTCTGCAGCGAGGTGGTGAACATCCACAGGAAGGGCACCACCACGATCACCGACCCGGCCAGCAGGGCGGCATGCCGGGCCACGGACGAAGCCGAGCTGGGTTTCACCGGTCGCCTCCCTCGGCGCCGCTGACCCGCCATTGCACCAGGGTCACGCCCAGCACCAGGAACAGCGTGACGAACGCGATCGCGGTGCCGTAACCGAACTCGCCCAGCCGGAACGCGGTGCGGTACATGAACATGCCCAGCACCTCGGTGCCGCCGCGCGGGCCACCCTCGGTGAACACGTAGACCAGGTCGAAGGCCTGGAAGCTGGTGATCAGCGCCTGGACGACCACGAAGAAGGTCATCGGCGACAGCAGCGGGACGGTGAGGTGGCGCAGCTGCTGCCAACCGGTCGCTCCGTCCAGCCTGGCCGCCTCGTAGATGCTGTGCGGCAGCGACTGCAACGCGGTCAGGTAGAGCACGGCGTTGAACCCGATGTTCTTCCACACCGTCAGCAGGGTGAGGGCACCGAGGGCGAGCCACCGGTCCTGCAGCCAGTCCGGTCCCTGGATGCCGACCTGGCCCAGCAAGGCGTTGACGAAACCCGCCGGGTCGAGCAGGTACCGCCACACGATCGCCGCGGCCACCGAGGAGGTGACCACCGGCAGGAAGTAGATGGTCCGATAGAGACCCAACCCGCGCAGCGGGGCGTCCAGCAGCAGCGCCACCGCCAGCCCGCTGACCACGCTGAGCAGGCACACCCCGACCGCGTACAGCACGGTGACCAGCAGGCTGTTCCAGAACTCCGGATCCTCGGTGAGCGCGACGTAGTTCTGCAGACCGACGAACGGCTTCACCGGGTCGAACCCGTTCCACGAGGTCAGGCTGAGCTGTCCGGCCGCCAGGATCGGATAGAACACGAACACGCCCAACACCACCAGCGCCGGCGCCAGGAAGACCGCTGCGGTGAGGGTCTGCTCCCGGTCGAACCGACGACGGCGCGGCGGCCCGTCCGGGCTGGTGGTGCCCGGCCGGACCGCCGCTGTGCTGCTCACTGGATACAGCCTCAGCCCTGCGCGATCACATCGTTGACCGCCTTCTCAGCGGCCGCCAGTGCCTCGTCCACGCTGGCCTCGCCGGCGAACGCCTTCTCGATCTGCTGCGCGAACGCCAGCGAGATCTTCGGGTAGAGCGGCGTGTTCGGACGGGCGTGCGCGTCGGCCATCTGCTCAACATAGGGCAGCAGCCGCGGCTCGGTGTTCTTCACCCAGTCCAGGTACGCCGACGAGGTGGCCACCGAGTTGGTGACCGGCAGCATGCCGGTGGTCTGGCTCCACTTGGTCACCTGATCGGGGGAGAGGAACCAGGCCAGGAAGTCTGCGGCGGCCTTGGCGTTGGCGTCGGAGTTGTTGAACACCATCGCCTGCTCACCACCCAGGTTGGTCGCCGGTTTGCCGTCGCTGGGGTACGGCGCCTTGCCGACCCCGAACTCGAACGGCGGATCCGCCGCCCAGATCCCGACCATCCAGGAACCCTCCTGCGCCGAACCGCCCTGACCCTTCTCGAACTCGCCCCACTTGGCGTAGGACGAGACGCCCGACTGGATCAGATCCACCCAGAACTGCAACGCCTTCTTCCCCTCCGGCGTGTTGAATGCGGCAGCGGAGTTGTCGGCGGTGAGGAACTCGCCACCGGCCTGCCACAGGTTCACCTGGAAGTTCCAGGTCACCCCCTCGCCGCTGTCGCCGGCCTCGGTGTACAGGTCGTAGCCGGGCTTCCCGGTCTTCTCCACGATCTGCTTTCCGGCGGTCATCAGCTCCTCCCAGGTGGTCGGCGGCTTCTCCGGATCCAGCCCCGCCTCGGCGAACAGGGTCTTGTTGTACATGTAGGCCAGGTTGTTCGCCGACACCGGCACCGACACCTGCTTGCCGTCGATCGTGCCGAAGCCGGTCAGCGCCGGGTTGATGTCCGACAGCACCTCAGCCGGCAGCAGGCCCTTCAGGTCGGCCAGCGTCCCGATCTGGTTGATCTGCGGCACCCAGACCAGGTCACCGATCGCGATGTCGGGCAGCGTCTTCGAGGTCGCCGACGCCCGCAGCTTGGTCAGGAAGTCGGGGTTCGGCACCATCGAGGTGGTGATCTTCGTCTCCGGATGGGCAGCGGTGTACTCCGCCGCCAGCTGATCGAAGGTGTCGGCGTTGGTGCCGTCCCAGTAGTGCCAGACGGTGATCTCCGCCGGCGCCGCCGGTGGTGGAGCCTCACTGCCACCGGACGAGGTGGACGGCGCCGTACTGGGGGTGGCGGCCGGGCCGGAGCACGCGGCCAGGGCGAGAAGGCTTGCCACGCCTGCGGCGGCAAACCTGAGATGGCGATGCATGGGACTTCCTTTCATTCCGATTGTGGCGCTAGTCGTTGCGCCGGATGGTGTGTCGCTCAGCCAGCTGGAACCAGCTCGTCGAGTTGGGGGCAAGGAGCCCGTCGTCCATCGGCTCGGTGGCGAGCACGCGTGGGCCGAGTGGCCAGGACGACGGAGGGTTGTGCGGCTGGTCAGCGAGGTTGACGATGCACACGCCGTCGCCGCGAGTGAAGGCGAGCACTTCGCTTGGGCTGCCCTGGAGCCATCTGAGGGCTGATCCGGATCCGAACAGCGTCCGGCGGGTCCCGATCAACCTCCGGTATGCCGTCAGGGTCGACGATGGATCCTGCTGCTGGCGGTCGAGCGCGAAGTCGGAGAACCAGGCCGGTTGCGGAAGCCAGGGGAGTGCGCCACCGTCGGGGCCGAACCCGAAGCTGTCGCCCTCCGACGACCACGGGAGCGGAACCCGGCAGCCATCCCTGCCCAACTCGGCTCCACCGGAGCGTAGCCAGATCGGATCCTGCCGAGCGGCGTCCGGAAGATCGAAGACCTCGGGTAGGCCGAACTCCTCGCCCTGGTAGAGAAACGCTGTACCTGGCAGAGCCAACAGCAGGCCCGCTGCCGCCCGCGCCCGACGGGCGCCCAGCTCCAGATCGGCCGGTCCCTGTCGGCGAGCAGCGGAGATCATGTCGGTTGGAGGCGGGACGACCAGCGACTGTTCCTGGCCGTAGCGAGTCACGGTGCGGTGAACGTCATGGTTGGACAGTGCCCAGGCTGGTGCTGACCCAGCGACCTGCAACCCGGTGTCGATCGCCGTGCGGATGCGGTCGGCATTCCATGGCTGAACCAGTAGACCGAAATCGAAGGCCTGGTGGAGTTCGTCCGGCCGCAGATAGTCGGCGAGCATCTCCTGCGACGGTAGCCATACCTCACCAACGAAGTACTTCGGCGTTGGGTAGGAGTCACCGAGGGCTCGCCACGACCGGTAGATGTCGTGCACTTCCGGCTGGTCCCACATCGCGTAGTTGTGGCCGCCGTTGATGTGGTCCGGCATCGCCGCGGCTTTCACATTGCCGTGGGCAACATCGATCCGGAACCCGTCCACCCCGCGGTCGAACCAGAATCGCAGTACGTCAAGGAACTCGGCGGCTACCTCGGGACTGCGCCAGTTGAAGTCGGGCTGGGAGCTGTCGAAGGCGTGGAAGTACCACTGCCCGGGTTGTCCGTCCGGTTCGGTGACTCTCGTCCAGGCCGAGCCACCGAAGACGCTCTTCCAGTTGTTGGGCGGCTCGGCGCCATCCGGACCGCGGCCGTCGCGGAACAGGAACCGCGTGCGCTCCGGGCTGTCGGGTGCAGCGGCCAGCGCCGCCTGGAACCAGGCGTGTTCCACCGAGCAGTGGTTGGCGACCATGTCCATCAGAACCCGGACCCCCAGGCCGTGGGCGCGGGCCACCATCGCCTCGAAGTCGGCCAGCGTGCCGAACACCGGATCGATCGCCCGATAGTCGGCAATGTCGTAGCCGTGATCACGCTGCGGGGAGACGTAGCAGGGGTTCAGCCAGATCGCGTCGCAGCCCAGCTCAGCAATGTGTGGCAGACCTTCGCGGAGCCCCGCAAGGTCACCGATACCGTCACCGTTTCCATCGCGGAACGACCGTAGGTACACCTGGTACACCACCGCGTTGTCCCAGCTGAAGGCCTTTGCCGATGCGGGTGTGGTGGCTGTCGGTGAGGTCAGGGTCATGAGCTTTTCTTCTTGGGTAGGCCGCCCGGGCGACCAATGAAGCGGCCTGGCCGCCCGGGCGGGGATCGTGGTTCTAGAAGGTGGGATAGATGTCCATGACGTCGCCGCCTAGAACCGGTCGACCAGCACCTGATAGATGACATCGCCCTCCGCGAGTGGACCCGGTGAGGGCGGTGGGTCGGCGGCCGCGGTGGTAGCGCCCAACGACGCAAGCAAACCGCTATCCAAAGCGATCGCGACTCCTGCCGCGATCGGAACTCGAGCGCGACCAGCGCGCTTTGGAACGGGGGTGGGTGCCATGGCGGTTCCTCCTGACCTCTCTGTCGCGTGCCCGGCCGCATGGTGCACAATGTTTAGTAAACCGATCCAATCCGATAGATGGACGGTCTGTCAAGAGGGTCGGTGGGTATCCGGGTGGTTGCCGATGCTCAGCTCGTCGAGGACCGCCAGACGAGCAGCTGAGGTTGCGTTCGTCAGGTGCTCCCACCTGGACAGGCCTGAGCCAGCCGTCTCCGGCCCGCAAAAAGTGAGCCGCCCGTGAGCCGCCCGGCGAGTGGATTTCTATGTCCGCGAGTGCCCGTTTCGAGGCTTCCGCAGGGTGTGATTCACGCTGCGGAGCCTCGCTGGGAGCCGCTGTGGGGAATCGAACCCCAGACCTGCTCATTACGAGTGAGCCGCTCTGCCGACTGAGCTACAGCGGCCTGGCCGGCAAGCCGGGCCGGAGCACAACTATAGGGGCACCCAGTTGGTTGCGCCGAACCGGGTTGCGTTGTCACGCCCACCGCTGACCGTCGTCCGGCCGGCATGCCGCGCTCGGCTCCTTGCCGGTGGACGTGCAGTTTCGCCAGATGTTTTTCCGGTGGCTCATTTTCGTCGGACATGCCACCAACCGATGGATGACTCCAGGCCACTCCAGACCACTGGTCTGGACCGTTGGCGACTTGTTGTACCGGACCAAACCGCAGCGGGGCCCAATGCTGCTGGCAGGGCGGCTCCGAAGCGCTCAGGCGGCGATCCCGCGCTTGCGCAGGGCGTCCTCCACGATGGTCAGCCCCTCCATGCCCGGCAGCTTGGCGATGTTGGCGTCGATCCGGCGGATCTCGGCGATCCCGTCCTCGGTGCCGAACAGGTGCCCCATCACGTGCTTGACGTCCTCCGGGTCGGAGATCGAGCTGCCGACCGGCTCCCAGGCCTTGCCCAGCGCGAACCGGGTGAGCTTGCGGGCCAGCTTGCTCTGCTCCAGCCGCTTGCGGGCCTGGGTGGCGTAGAAGGCGACGTGCTTGGTCTCCTGCTGGGCGATCCGGCGCAGCAGTGGCGACAGGGCGGGGTGCTGTTCCAGGGCGGCCAGCCGTCGGTAGGCGGCCACCGCGCTCCACTCGTTGGCGGCGCCCCAGCTCATGTGGACGGCGATGTAGTCGGCCCCCACCACATTGCCCAGCAGCGACTGCCGCAAGGGGGCCAGCTTGTCCCGCCACTCCAGCTTCAGCCGGCTGGCCTTCAGCTTGTCGTAGTCGACGGTGATGCCGTGACGTCCCAGCACGTCGGCCAGTGCCTCGCCGTGCCAGAACTCCTCCCGGTTCCACATCGTCATGAACGCGTTCACATCGCGCTCCTTGTGGGACGGGGTGACCAGCAGGTCCCGCAGGTAGCACACGGTGTGGTACTCGACATTGCACATGTAGCGCAGGGTGCGCAGTGTGATCTCCGGAAGGGGCTGATCGGCGAAGCTCTCGAAGTCGAGATCCTCCCAGCCGACCCCTTCGGAGTTCTCCGTGTAGTTGTCGATATCGAAGGCCACTCGCCTACCTCACCGCCTCGGGTTGCTTCCACACCGCGACCTCCCAGTGCCGGGCACGGGCGACCGCGAACAGCCGCTGGTCCGGATTGACCGCCACCGGATGGCCCAGCAGCTGCAGCCAGGAGGTGTCGGCCTGGCTGTCGCCGTAGCCGTAGGACGCACCGAGGTCGAAGCCCCGGCTCTCCGCGTAGCTCTTCAGCCAGGCGGCGCGCGCCTCCCCGACGATCGGCGGCGAGGCCAGGTAGCCGGTCAGCACTCCGTCGACGGCGTGCAGCCCGCTGGCCACCACCTCGTCGAAGTGCGGTGCCGCCACGTCGGCCAGCAGATCGACCCCGCCGGTCACCAGCACGGTGTGATGGCCCACGGCGCGGTGCTCGGCGACCCGCTCGAGCGCGTCGGAGAGCAGGTGTGCCTGCAGCTTGCGTCCGACCGGGCCCCGGACGTAGCGCTCGAGGTCGTCCACCCGCATGCCCCTGTGCAGCCGCAGGAAGCTGCGGATGAACTCGCTGCGGTCGCGCCGTTCGGCGGCCAGGTAGCGGGGCAGCAGGGCGAGGATCTTGGTCACCTCGCGGGGCAGCGCGGTGATGTCCTGCTCGGCGTCCCGCAACCACAGGTACTGCTGCACCAGGTTGGCGTGCAGCACGGTGCCCTCCAGGTCGAACACCGCCATCACCTTGTCGCCCGGGACGAGTGGACGGCGGGTGCGTTCGCCCCGCTCGCCGCGGGTGGCGAAGGCCCTGGTGAGGGTGGTGATCGAGGGCAGGTGGATGTGCTGCAGGTAGTGGTGCCAGTCGATCGCGGCGACGTCGAAGCCGGTGGGGTCGGTCAGCCCGTCGGCGACCTCGGCGTGCAGCGCCCGGGTCGCGGGGTCGTCGAACAGCACCTCGGACTGGACGTAGGCCCGGTACAGGTCGGAGAACTTCCGCAGCATCCCGAGATCGCGCTCCGCCGCTTCCAGGTCGCCCAGCCACTCCCGGGTGCGCTCCCCGGCCGGCAGCCGGGAGAGGGCGCGGGCGGCGAGCTTCACGCCGGCCTCCTTGCGCTTCATCTCGGCCTCGAACCGCACCCCGCCGGGGAACTTCCACGGCGGCACCCGGGTGGGGCCGTTGGCGCCGGGAATCGGATGCTCGGTGAAGTAGGTGCGGATCGCGTCGTACATCTGGTGGAAGGGCAGCGGGTTGGTGGCACCGGAGCCCATGTGGAAGTACCGGGCCCGGTCCCGGGGCGCCTCGGTGGCGGCCGCGGCCAGCACGGCGTTCACCACGAAGTCGACCGGGACGACGTCCAGCACGCTGTCCGGCAGGCCGGGGAACTCGGGCAGCTGGCCGCGTCCGTACGCCATGATCAGCGGGTCGGCCACCTTGAAGCCGTCGATCCAGCCGGGGTAGGGGTGCCGCAGCGCGCTTTCGATGATGGACGGCCGCACCACGCTCAGCCGGTGACCGTTGCCCAGCCACAGCTCCTCGGCCAGCCGCTCGGCGAGCGCCTTGGTGAGCGTGTAGGCGTCCGTCCAGCCCAGGCTCTGGGCCCGGGCCCGGCCGTGCTCGACCAACTGTTCGTCCACCCAGGCGCGCCGGGCGGCCTCGGTGGCCTCGGCGACCGCCTGAGGGCCGACCTTGCCCACCTTCTGCTGCGCCTCCTTGAGGAACTGCTTCAGCCGGGCCGGCTGGCGGGACTGCTCGTCCACCCGGGAGCGGGCGGTCAGCGCGGCCTGCTGCTCCACCCGCCAGTCCACGTCGTGCTCCACCGGGCCCTCGGTCACCAGGCCCTTGCGCGCACCGTTGACGTAGGCGGTCGAGACATGGACGACGTGCGGGTCGGCCCCCGCCTCCAGCAGGGACTGGTAAAGCTTGGCCACGCCGGTGACATTGGTGGCGAAGGCCTGGTCGATCGGGTCGTCGAAGTTCACCGACGAGGCCGAGTGCAGCACCAGATCCAGCTTCTCCGGCTCGGGGCCCAGATCGCCCAGGGCGCCTTCGGCGACCCGGACGCGCTCGGCCAGGCTCCGCCTGGCCTCGTCCTCGCCCACCCGCTCGATCCAGCCCGAGAAGACCGACTTGCGCAGCAGTCCGTCCAGCCGGCGCTGCGCACTGATCGTGCCGCGCGGCCGGACCAGCACCGTGACGGTGGTGCCGGGATGGCTGGTCAGCAGCCGTTCCAGGATCGCCTGGCCCACGAAGCCGGTCGCGCCGGTCAGCAGGATGCGAGCGTTGCCGAGGTCGATGCTCACGGGCGGGGCTCCCCCTTCGGTTGCTGGTGACTGGCGACCCGGCGCCCGGCACCGGCGGCGAGCCGGAGCCCGGCCAGGCCGGGGTAGGCGTCCAGCCGCCGGTCGATCGCGGCCAGGTCGGTCGGGGTGAGCAGGCCGTTCAGCAGGCGGCTGAGACCGGCCGGCGCCTCGTCCGCCGAGCCGAGCGGCCAGGCGGCGCGCCGCAGCCT
>JAEXCA010000208.1 GCA_023393755.1 Actinomycetes bacterium
CCGCCAGCTGCCATCAGCCTCGAAGCCGACCCGCAGCATGTTGACCATGATCTTCTCGCCGTCCAGGCGCAGGTTGTTGCCGCGGCGGCCGTTGATGATCCCGACGGTGAAGTGCGAGCGCCAATCCGTGCCCCACTCCGGGCGGTAGAAGCGCTTGACGACGTAGACCAGTTCCTTCACGTGCTGCGGGATCGAATCGAGCCAGGCGTTGTACTCCGGGGAGTAATCCTTCGACGACGGAGTGAGCAGCTTGATCACCGAGCCGATCGACCGGTCGTCGGAGAGCACGGCGCGCTGATCGGAGCCGCGGGCGGCCGGATCGGCGAACCGGTCGGAGAAGTCATGGGCGAGGATCTCGGCCACGGCGTCCATGTCGGCGTCGTAGTCGGGCGAGTAGGCGTTGCCGAAGATGAACGCGTCGGTGATCGCCTTGGAGATCTCGGACTTGCCGCCGCCGGAGACCGTGGACGGCTTGTGGCAGGAGGTCACCCGCGGTGCTGTGCCGATCAGGCTCCACTGGGTGCGGTCGGCGGCGATCTGGGCCATGTTGACCCGGTAGCCGTTCGGGCTGAGGTAGTGCTTGCCGGCCCGCAGCGGGATGGAGCCCTCCGAGCCGTTCGGATTGGTCCAGGTGGCGGTCAGGTGGCGCAGCGAGTAGTAGGCGTTGGCCGGCACCAGGACGATGTGCGGCTGCTCCCGGTCGAGGGCGTGGCCCTCGGGCTGGACGGCGAACCGCTCGGGGTCGCGTTCCAGCACCTCGGCCAGGCTGTACTCGTCGCCGCAGGAGTTCTCGTGGTACTCCTGCCCCAGGTTGTAGGACGGATACACCAGCGCACCACCGGCGTGCTCCTCCTCGGCGTTGCCGAACAGGTTCGCCGAATAGGAGATCTGCGACTTGACCTCCTTCTTGCAGTAGCCGAAGTAGTTGTCGGCGATCACCGTCACGATCACGCCCCGTTGGTCGCGGGCGACGAGCTTGAACGCCTGACCGCCGTTGTACGGCTCGTCCTCGTGCTCCCAGGCGACCCCGTCGCGCAACTGCCGGGCGGTGGCCTGCGAGACGTGCGGCAGGCCGAGCTCCTTCTTGGTCACCCTGGTCAGGTGGGGGGCGAGGACGACCAGGCCGGAGTGCCCGGTCCAGGTGGACGGGGCCAGCGACGAGTCGTTCTCCGGCAGGTAGGGGTCGCCGCCGTTGCCGAAGATGCCTTCGACGAAGTCCAGGTTCGCCACCAGTCCACCGGGGACGATGAACCGCACCTCGAGCCGCTTCTCCCGGACGTGACCGGGCACCTCCGGCGCCACCAGCGGACGCAGCAGCAGCGAGACGAAGCACGCCGCCGGTTTGGTCAGGTTGGCGGTGTAGGGCAGCACCTTGTCGACCTCGGGCGGTTCGAAGGCGCGCTCCAGCAGCCTGGCGAAGACGTCCTTGGGGACCGCGATCTTGTCGTCGGGGATGGGCAGGCCGCCCTCGGCGATGTGGAAGACCCCGGCGGTGGTCCGGCGGTCGTTGGCCGGGTTGTGCAGCACCCCGTTGGCCAGCCGGTAGCTGCTCAACAGCGGTGAGCTGACACTGTCGCTGTCGAACGGCAGGGAGAGCTCGCGGGCCAGGCCGGGCTCGTCCAGCACGAAGGTGCGGCGGGGCAGCCGGGGCTGCAGGCCGGTGTCGGCCAGGTAGTCGTCCAGGAAGTCCTGGATCCGCTGGTCGGCGGCGCAGAGCCGATCCGCCAGCCGGCGGCTGAGCTCCCGCTGCCGGGCCAGGATCGGCGCCACCAGCCGGGCGTTCTCGGAATCCTCGAACCCCTCCAGGTGAATGCCCACCTGGGCGAGTCGGAGGTTGATCGCTGCACTCTGGTTTGCCGCCATGCCCTCCATTCTGGTTGGCCCGGGCGACCGGTCCGGTCACGTCTCGCCGAATCTGGCCGGATTGCCGCAGCCGGGACGGCGTCCTGCACATCGGCCAACCGGTCAGCACCGAGCCGGCACAAGCTGAAGCTTCGCCAAAGGTTGGGGTGGCGAGGTTGTCTTGTCCGACGTGGTGGCTAGCATCGGCTCATGCCTGACCTGCCGGAGTTGCCAAGGCTGACGATCGAGATCTGGGTAGCGGTCGGCACGATCGCCGTCGGTCTGCTGCTGTGCTTCCGGGGTTTCGCCGCCATGCGGTGGATCCTCGCGCTGGTGGGCGGCTTCGCGGGCTGGCAGCTGGGCAGCTGGGCGGCCACCTACATTCAGGTCGATCCCGACTTCGACACCGCGCTCCGCTGGGGCGCGACGGTGTTCTCGGCCATCCTGTTCGGCAGCCTGGCCTACGCGTTCTTCGTCACCGGCGTGCTGGTGGCGGTCGGCTGGCTCGGCTACACCCTGGGCGGGCTGCTGGTCGATCGGGTCGGCTGGGTGGGCTGGCTGGCGCTGGTGGTGCCGATCGCGGTCGCCGTCGGGCTGATCGTGCTGTCGCTGATCACCAAGCTGCCCCGCCTGATCCTGGTGCTGATCACCGGTCTGGTCGGGGCCGCGGCGGTGACCGCCGGCGCCCTGGCGCTGGTGGAGTCGATCAGCCTGATCGGCCTGGATCTGTCCACCGCGCCGTCGCTGCTCGGCTACGGACTGGTGTGGAACCTGGGCTTCCTGGTGCTGGCCGCCGCCGGGGTGTTCATCCAGCTGCGCACCGGCAAGCAGCGCAACCTGCAGGCCGTCTACTCCTGACCGCCCGACGATCCTGACGTCGGCCGAACACCAGGCCTCCAGGGCCGACAAGGACCGCCATCCGAC
>JAEXCA010000248.1 GCA_023393755.1 Actinomycetes bacterium
CCCCGAGGCCGTCGCCTGGGTCCGCGGCCAGCGGGTGGTGGCGATCGCCCCCTGGCCCGGCACCGGCCGGCCCGCCCCCGACCCCGAGCGCTGGCATGCCGAGCTGGAACAGTACGGCGCCAGGCCCACGGTGGTGGCGGTGGGCACCGTGGTGGAGCGGCTCTCCGAGCTGGTCACCAGCCACCAGGCGGCCAGGCAGGCGCTGCAGATCGGACGCCGGACCGGGCGGCGCTGCGTCCGCCACGACGAGCTCAGCTTCGAACGGATGATCCTGGCCGCGCCGACCGAGCAGCTGCGGGCCTTCATCGCCGAGCAGATCGGGCCGCTGATCCGGCACGACGCCGAACGGGGCACCGACCTCTGCCACACCCTGGAGGTCTACCTGGACCTGGGCAACGCGGCGGCCACCGCCCGGCGGGTGTTCGTCCACTACAACACCATGAAGCACCGCCTGCGCCGGATCGTGGAGTTGACCGGCGCGGAACTGGACGCGCCGCGCACCAGGATGCTGCTGGCCCTCGCGCTGGAGGCGCGCCGCCTGATCGGTGATCAGCCGCCGGGCCCGGCCGACCGCTGGGTAGGGTGACCCCGTGAACGGCTCCTTCGACGATCTGCTGGCCGCCAACCGCCGGTACGCCACCTCCGCACCACGCAACTTCGACGGCTACGCCCATGCCGGGGTGGCGGTGGTCACCTGCATGGATTCGCGCCTGCAGCCGCTGGAGATGATCGGCCTCCTGCTCGGCGAGGCGAAGATCCTGCGGACCCCCGGCGGTCATGTCACCCCCGACGCGCTGGCCGGCTGCGTGCTGGCGGTCCACCTGCTCAAGGTCAACCGCATCCTGGTGATCGCCCACACCCGCTGTGCCATGGCGGCCGCGGACGACGCCGGCCTGCACCGGCGGATCGCGGAGGCGAGCGGCCTGGACAGCTCCGGGCTGGACTTCGGTGCCACCACCGACCAACTCGGCCGGCTGCGGACCGACGTGGAGCTGCTCGCCGGCCACCCGCTGATCGCCGGGCGGGCGGAGGTCGGCGGCTTCCGCTACGACGTGGACACCGGCCTGCTCGACCAGGTCTGCTGACCGGGCTCAGGCGTCGATGCGCTCGGCATCCAGCGCGTAGGCGCCCTCGATGATGAACTGCCGGCGCGGGGCGACGTCGTTGCCCATCAGCTTCTCGAACACCGCCTCGGCGGCCACCGCCTCGTCGATGGTGATCCGGCGCAGCGTCCGGTGCCGGGGGTTCATCGTGGTCTCGGCGAGCTGATCGGCGTCCATCTCGCCCAGGCCCTTGTACCGCTGCGGCACCTTGAACGAGACCTGGCGCTTGGTGAGCTCGGCCAGCTTGCGCCGGTACTCCCCCTCGGAGTAGGTGTAGAGGTACTTCTCCTGGCCCTTGCGCGGGTTGTTGATCTCGAACCGGTGCAGCGGCGGGACGGCGGTGAACACCCGGCCGGCCTCGACCAGCGGGCGCATGTACTTGAAGAACAGCGTGGTCAGCAGGCAGCGGATGTGGGCGCCGTCGGAATCGGCGTCCGCCATGAAGATGATCTTGCTGTACCGGGCGGAATCCAGCTCGAAGCTGCGGCCCGACCCGGCGCCGACCACCTGGATGATCGAGGCGCACTCGGCGTTCTTCAGCATGTCGCCCACCGACGCCTTTTGGACGTTCAGGATCTTGCCGCGAATCGGCAGCAGCGCCTGGAACTCGGAGTTGCGGGCCAGCTTGGCGGTGCCGAGCGCGGAGTCGCCCTCCACGATGAACAGTTCGGTGCGGTCCAGGTCGGTGCTGCGGCAGTCGGCCAGCTTGGGCGGCAGGGTGGACGACTCCAGCGCGTTCTTGCGGCGCTGCGCGTCGCGGTGGGCGCGGGCCTGCACCCGGGTGCGGGAGGCCCCGACCACCTTCTCCATCACCGCCCGGGCCTGCTGCCGCACCGCGGCCCGGTTGCTGGTGAGGAACTCCCCCAGTTCCCGCTCGACGATCTTCGCGACCAGCCGGGTGACCGGAGGCGTGCCGAGCACCTCCTTGGTCTGGCCCTCGAACTGCGGCTCCGCCAGCCGGACGGTGACCACCGCGGTGATCCCCTCCAGCACGTCGTCCTTGATGATCTCCTCCCCGGCCTTCAGCAGCCGGGTGCCGTCCAGGGATCGGGCGAAGGCCCGCAGCACGCCGCGTTCGAAGCCGGTGACGTGGGTGCCACCCTTGCCGGTGGCGATGATGTTCACGAAGGAGACCACCTTCGCCTCGTAGCCGGCCCCCCAGCGCAGCGCGATGTCCACCTCGAGGTCGCGTTCGACGTCGGTGGGGGTCATCGCGCCGGCGTCGTCCAGCATCGGCACGGTCTCGGTGAACTTGTCGCTGCCCTGCAGCCGGATCACGTCGGTGACCGGGGCGCCCTCGGCCAGGAAGTCGCAGAACTCCGAGATGCCGCCGTCGTGCTTGAACACCTCGGTGACCGGGTCGCCCTGGCGGGCGTCGGTGACCACCAGCTCCAGGCCGGGCACCAGGAAGCTGGTCTGCCGGGCGCGGCGGATCAGGTGCTCCAGCGACAGCTCGGCATCGCGCAGGAAGATCTGCCGGTCGGGCCAGTAGCGCACCCGGGTGCCGGTCACCCCGCGCCGGGTCTTCCCGATCTTCCGCAACCCGCCGCCGGGCGTGAACGGGGCGTCCGGTCCGGCACCGTCGAAGATCCCCGGCACCCCGCGCCGGAAGCTCATCGCGTGGGTGATCCCGCCGCGGTCGACCTCGACGTCCAGCCGGGAGGACAGCGCGTTCACCACCGAGGCACCCACGCCGTGCAGGCCGCCGGTGGCGTTGTAGGAGCCGGCGCCGAACTTACCGCCGGCGTGGAGCTTGGTGTACACCACCTCGACACCGGTCAGGCCGGTCTTCGGCTCGATGTCCACCGGGATGCCGCGGGCCTGGTCGGCGACGAAGATGCCGCCGTCGGCCTCCAGCCGGATGTCGATGCTGGAGCCGAACCCGGCCAGCGCCTCGTCCACCGCGTTGTCGATGATCTCCCACAGGCAGTGCATCAGGCCGCGGGTGTCGGTGGAACCGATGTACATCGCCGGACGCTTGCGGACCGCATCCAGCCCCTCCAGCACCAGCAGGTGCCTGGCCTCGTAGTCCCGTCCCTCGGCAGCGCTCTTCGTGGTCACGCCGCAGAGGCTATCTCGCCCGGCCGACAGTTCCGGGGAGGTTACGGTCTGGTGTCGAATGCCGGGGTTTGTCCCCACCGCCCACTAGACTGGGTTCACCGGGAACAAACCGACGCTTTCGGTGTTGTACCTGGCGAGTCGTTGGTGATGACCGAGAGGGAGGACGGCATGAGCACAACTGTCATCGAGAATCTGACCACCGCTGATCGCTGTGATCGCTGTGGGGCTCAGGCGTACGTGCGGGTCACCCTCACCTCCGGCGGCGAGCTCTTCTTCTGCGGTCACCACGGCCGCGCCCACTCGGCCAAGCTCAGCCAGGTGGCGCTGAAGATCCACGACGAGACCGACAAGCTCTCCTGAGGCAGTTGCCTCCTCGACGGCCCCGGCTCCGTGCCGGGGCCGTTGTCGTTGCCGGGACGTCGCTACAGTGACGGCATGCGCGAGGCACCCTACGGCAGCTGGCCGTCCCCCATCTCGGCGGCCGACCTGACCGCGGCCACGGTCGGGCTCTCCGGCGGGCTGATCAGCGAAGGGGTCAGGTACTGGACGCAGGCGCACCCCGAGCAGGGCGGCCGGGTGACCCTGTGGCGCCAGGACGCCGGCGGCCGCACCGAGGTGACCCCCGACGCCTATCTGCGCACCGCGGTCAACGAGTACGGCGGCGGGGAATGGACGGTGGCGGGCGGCCTGGTGGCCTACTCCAGCTGGCCGGACGGCAGCGTGCAGCTGATCGAGCCGGGCCGGCCGGCGCGTCAGCTCGCCCCGGGCGGGGTGTTCCGGTACGCCGCGCTGCACCTGGACCCGGTGCGCCGGCTGTTGCTGGCGGTGCGGGAGGACCATTCCGCCGGCGGCGAGCCGCAGACCACCATCGTCGCGCTGGAACTCGACTCCGACAACGCCGGCGGTGGCCGGGTGCTGGTCGCCGGCGCCGACTTCTACGCCCATCCGGTGCTGTCCGCCGATGGCCGGCTGGCCTGGGTGGAATGGGATCACCCGAACCTGCCCTGGGGCAGCACCCGGCTGCGGGTGGCCCCGCTGGCCGAGCCGGCCGCCGCGACCACCGTCGGCGGCGGCGCCGGGGTCTCCGCCGTCCACCCCGCCTGGAGCCCGGACGGCTCGCTGCTCTTCCTGGCCGATCCCGACGGGTTCTGGAACTTCCACCGCTGGGACGGCGAACGCACCGGGTGCGTCTACCCGGCGCCGGCCGACTTCTGCGGCCCGCCCTGGACCCTCGCCCCGTCGCCGTACGCGGTGATCGACGAGCACCGGATCGGCTGCACTCCCCTGGTTCACGGCTACGCCGCCCTGGCGGTGATCCATCACGGCGGGGCCGAGCCGGCGCGGCTGGAGCCGATCGACTCCGAGGCGGTCACCGCCACGGTCACCGGCTCCGGACCGCTCGCCGTCGCCCTGCTGGGCTACCCCGACCGTCCGGCGTCCCTGGTCGAGGTGGACTGGGACACCGGCGGGCTCACCGTGCTGAAGGCCGGCTCCGAGCGCGTCCTCGACCCGGCGCTGGTCTCCCGGGCGGAGGCGATCAGCTGGCCCAGCCCGCTCGGGGAGGTGCATGCCTGGTACTACCCGCCCACCAACCCCGGGTACGCCGCGCCGGCGGGCGAGCTGCCGCCGGTGCAGGTGTGGAGCCACGGCGGCCCGACCGGGTTCTCCAGCCCCGAGTACCGGCTGGCCACCCAGTTCTGGACCTCCCGCGGGATCGGCATCGTCGACGTCAACTACGGCGGCTCGGCCGGCTACGGCCGCGCCTACCGGGAGCGGCTGCAGGGAAACTGGGGGATCGTGGACGTCCGCGACTGCGCCGACGCGGCGCTCGCGCTGGTGCAGCGCGGGCTGGCCGATCCGGCCCGGCTCTCCATCCGGGGTGGGTCGGCCGGCGGGTACACCACGCTGGCCGCGCTCACCTTCACCGACGTGTTCAGCGCAGGGATAAGCCTGTACGGCATCGGCGACCTGGAGACCCTGGCCACCGACACCCACAAGTTCGAGTCCCGCTACCTGGACGGCCTGGTCGCTCCCTACCCCGAGGGACGCCGGATCTACCTGGATCGTTCACCGATCCATCACCTCGAGCGGCTGTCCTGCCCGATGCTGATCCTGCAGGGCGGCGAGGACAGGGTGGTCCCGCCCAGCCAGGCCGAGCAGATGGTCGCCGCGCTGCGCGCCAAGCACCTGCCGGTGGCGTACGTGTTCTTCCCCGACGAGGGCCACGGCTTCCGCCGGGCGGAGAACGTGATCGCCACCGCCGAGGCGGCGCTGGCCTTCCTCGGCAGGGTGCACGGCTTCAGCCCGGCCGACGACCTGCCGAAGCTGGATCTGCGCTGACCGGGTACAGCTAGTCGGCGTCGGCGTCAGGCCGGCGACGCTTCCGGTGCGGCAGCAGCACCGGCGGTTCGTCCGGCTCCGGCCGCGGGATCAGGGTGAGCGGCACCTGCGGCTCCGAGGCCCGCTCCGGCACCATGCCGGCGGTGACCGGATCGACCACCCGCTTCTGCGGCGACCGGCGGAGACGTTGCCGGGCGACCGCCGCACCCTTGGTGAGCAGCCCGTTCATCAGCAGGTACAGCACGCCGACCACGAACAGCGCCGGGATCAGGTTGCCGTAGACCGCGTCCAGGGTGGTGGCCTGCCGCATCAGCTCGGCGTAGGCGATCATGGTGCCCAGCGCGGAGTCCTTCAGGATGACCACCAGCTGGCTCAGCATGGACGGCAGCATGGCGGTGATCGCCTGCGGCAGCAGGATGGTGACCAACGTCTGGATCGGGGTCAGGCCGATCGCCAGACCCGCCTCCTGCTGACCCTTGGGCAGCGAATAGACCCCGGAGCGCACCAGTTCGGCCAGCACGCAGGAGTTGTAGACGGTCAGCCCCACCACCACGCCGAACAGCGGCAGCACCGCCCCGCCCAGCCGCAGCACGTGGATGCCGAAATAGTAGGCGAACAGCATCATCATCAGCACCGGCACGGAGCGGAAGAACTCCACGAAGGCGCCGCAGGCCCAGCGGATCCAGCGCTGCGGCACCAACCGTCCGATCCCCAGGATCAGGCCGAGGACGATCGACAGGATGACCGAGATGATCGAGGCGACCAGGGTGCCGATCAGGCCGGGGATCAGGTAGGCCGTCCAGGTGACCGGGTCGATGAAGGGCGCCCATTTCTGGGCGGAGAACTGGTTGTTGGCCGGGTCGGCCAGCTTGTAGATCGCCCCGGCCAGCAGGCCGAGCAGCACCAGGCTGCCAAGCACGCCGCCGATCAGGTGGCGTCGCCGGGCCTTCGGGCCGGGGGCGTCGAACAGGACGGTGGCTTCGGCGGTCATCGCAGCACCGCCAACCGGTTGGAGAGCCAGGTGAACAACAGCCCCATCGGCAGGGTCAGGATGACGAAGCCGGTGGCCATGATCGCGAAGATCACCATCAACAGCGAGCCGTTGAACTCGATCATGTTGCGCATCATGTAGGCAGCCTCGTTCACCCCGACGACCGCCACCACGGTGGTGTTCTTGGTCAGCGCGATCAGGGTGTTGCCCAGCGGCGAGATCGCACCCCGCATCGCCTGCGGCAGGATGACGTGGCGCAGCGACGCGGCGAAGTCCAGCCCGATCGAGCGGGCCGCCTCGGCCTGGCCGACCGGGATGGTGTTGACACCCGAGCGGATCGACTCGGCGACGAACGCAGCGTGGTAGACCGACAGCGCCACCACCCCCCACCGGAACCCGTTGTCCACGATCTCGGTCGGTGACCCCGGTGCCAGGTTGAGCTGCATCGCGTAGTACATGCCCAGCGAGCAGAACACCACCACCAGGGTCAACGGCAGATCCCGGAAGGCCGTGACGTAGGCAGCGCCGAACTTCTGCAGCACGCCGATCGGCGACACCCGGCAGATCGCGATCACCGTCCCGATCACCATCGAGCCGACCGCTCCCCAGAAGGTCAGCAGGATGGTCATCCAGAAGGCCGCCAAGACGTTGTACTCGGTGAACAGGGTGGTGAGCGCGTCCCCGAAGCTCCTTCAGGTCGAAGGAGGTTGGTGGGCGGCCCGGCGG
>JAEXCA010000024.1 GCA_023393755.1 Actinomycetes bacterium
TTTGCCACTTAGTGGCGCTGGCCGACAGATCTGGCGGCCAGCAGGTCCATATGGCAGTAACTGCACTTGGTCGGGCGGAGTGACTGTCACCGCGGCCGAGTACGCTCGGCTGCGATGTCTGAAGCAACCGACCGCCGCGCCTGGTTGGCGGACCTGACCGAGGTGCGGCTGCTGACCGTGTTCGGGCCGAACGCGGTCAGCGCCGGGCAGCGGTATGCCGCGATGGGCCGGGTGGGACGGATCGCCGCCGGTGGCGGCGAGGCCGACCAGGTGCTGCAGGCCAACGTCCGTGGTTCCGGCCGGCACAGCTACCAGACGGTGGTGCGGATCAGCCGTACGGGCACGATCGGCTCCTTCTGCAGCTGTCCGGTCCGGACCAACTGCAAGCACGGCGTGGCGGTGCTGTGGGCCTACCGGGCCAGCCAGTTGGAGCCCACCCCGCCGCCGTGGCAGCGGGCGTTGGCTCCGTTCGCCGAATCCGAACGCCGCGGCGGTGCTCCCGGCCAGCCGCTGGCCCTGCAGTTCCTGCGCTGGGCCGGCGGCCCGGTCCAGCTCCGGGTGCTCACCCAGGGCAAGCGGGGCGGCTGGGTGCGGGCCGGGGTCGACTGGGACGGGATCGACAGCGAGTGGGAGACGGTGCACGACGCCGCCCAGCGGCGGGCGCTGGCCGCGCTGCGCCGGGCCCACCGGGCCCCGTCCGGCTACGGCTTCTACGGACGTACCGAGCTGCTGGCGCTGGACGACTTCGGCGCCGAGGTCTGGCAGCTGCTGGCGCAGGCCCGGTCGGCCGGCGTCACCTTCACCGGCGGCGAGCTGGTGAAGACGGTCAGGCTGCTGGCGGAACCGGCCCGGATGGTGTCGGTGCTGCGTCCGGCTGACGGGGGTGCCGAGCTGGTCAGCGCCCTGGTGGCGGAGGACCGGGAATGGGAGGCCGGCGCCGGCGGCCTGGTGGGTGAGCCGGCGCACGGCGTCGCGCTGCTGAGCGATGGCGACCTGGTACTCGGGGCGCTCGACCGGCCGCTGGACGCCGCCGCCCGCACCCTGCTGGTCCGCCACTCCCGGCTGGAGATCCCGCCCGGCGACCTGGCCTCGTTCACCGCCGGCTTCCTGCCCGCGCTGCGCCGCTCGCTCGCCCTGGAGCTGGATCCCGCCCTCGACCTGCCCGAGGTCGATCCGCCGGTGGTGCTGCTGCGGGTCGGGTTCGGCCCGGATCACACCACCCGGCTGCGCTGGGGCTACCGCTACCGGATCGGCGGCGAGGTCTTCGACGTCGGCGCGGTGCCAGCACCCGACGATCCACCGGTTCGCGACCCGGCGGCCGAGGCCGGACTGCTGGCCGGGCTGCCCCGGGAGCCCTGGGCGATCGCCACCGATCACACCGACCGGCTCCGGCTGGTCGCCGAGGCCGGGCTGCGCGGCGCCGAGTCGGCCGCCTTCGTCACCGACTGGCTGCCCGTACTGCGCGACTCGCCGGCCGTCGAGGTGGAACTCTCCCAGACCCCGCCCGGTTACCGCCGGGCGGCCTCCGCGCCGGTGGTGAGCGTCGCGGTGGGCAACGAGGACGACGCCGCCACCGACTGGTTCGACCTCGCGGTGACCGTCGAGGTGGACGGCGAACAGGTCGAGTTCCGCGAGCTCTTCGCCGCGCTGGCCCGGGGCGAGAGCCACCTGATCCTCGACTCCGGCACCTGGTTCAGCCTGGAGCGTCCCGAGCTGGAGCAACTGCGCCGGATCATCGACGAGGCGCTGCTGCTGCAGCCCGAGGGCGCGGACGGCCTGCGGCTGCGCCGGGAGCACGCCGGGCTGTGGCAGGAACTGGTCGACCTGGGGGTGGTGGCCGAGCAGTCCCGCGCCTGGCAGCAGGCCGTCTCGGCCCTGCTGGACGTCGACGAACTGCCCGCCGTGGCGGTGCCGTCCGGGCTGCAGGCCACCCTGCGCGGTTACCAGAAGCTCGGCTTCCGCTGGCTGCGCTACCTGTGGCAGGCCGGCCTGGGTGGCATCCTGGCCGACGACATGGGCCTGGGCAAGACCCTGCAGGTGCTGTCGGCGGTGCTGGCCGCCGCCGAGGCCGGCGAACTCACCCGGCCGGTGCTGGTGGTCGCTCCGACCTCGGTCGTGGGGACGTGGGCTGGCGAGGCCGCCAGGTTCGCCCCCGGTCTCCGCGTCCGGACGATCGAGGCGACCGCCCAGAAGCGCTCGTCCTCGCTCGCCGAACTGCGGCGGGAGGCCGATCTGCTGGTCACCTCCTACACCCTGCTTCGGCTGGACGACGCCGACTACGCCCGGCATCCGTGGGCGGCGGTGGTGCTGGACGAGGCGCAGTTCGTGAAGAACCGCGCCACCCGCGCCTACAAGGCGGTCCGCCGGCTGCAGGCACCGGTGAAGCTGGCCGCCACCGGGACGCCGCTGGAGAACAACCTGATGGATCTCTGGTCGCTGCTGTCGATCACCGCTCCCGGCCTGTTCGCCGACCCCGAGGTGTTCACCGAGCTCTACCGGCGGCCGATCGAGTCCGGCCGGGATCCGGAGGCGCTGGCCCGGCTGCACCGCCGCGTCCGTCCACTGATGCTGCGCCGCACCAAGCAGGCGGTGGCTCCCGAACTGCCACCCAAGCAGGAACAGCTGCTCGAGGTGACGCTGAGCCCCGGTCACCGCCGGATCTACGACCGTCACCTGGCGGCCGAGCGCAAGCGGGTGCTGCGGCTGGTGGACGACCTGGACCGCAACCGGGTGGCGATCCTGCGCTCGCTCACCCTGCTGCGCCAGCTCAGCCTCTCCCCGGCGCTGGTGGAGGCCGGCGCCCCCGAGCAGTCGGCGAAGATCGACACCCTGGTGGAACTGGTCGCCGAGCTGGCCGCCGAAGGGCACCGGGCCCTGGTGTTCAGCCAGTTCACCGGCTTTCTCAGGCTGGTCCGCGAGCGGCTGGACGCCGAGCGGATCGGCTACGCCTATCTGGACGGCCGCACCCGCGACCGGCAGCGCCGGATCGCCGACTTCCGGGAGTCCGCCGACCCGGTCTTCCTGATCAGCCTCAAGGCGGGTGGCTTCGGGCTGACCCTGACCGAGGCCGACTACGTGTTCATCCTCGATCCGTGGTGGAACCCGGCCGCCGAGACCCAGGCGATCGACCGCACCCACCGGATCGGGCAGGACAAGCCGGTGATGGTGTACCGGCTGGTCAGCGCCGACACCATCGAGCAGAAGGTGGTGGCCCTGCAGCAGCGCAAGCGCGACCTGTTCGATCAGGTGATGGGCGCCGGCACCGACGCGCCGGCCCCGCTCACCGCCGCCGACATCCGCGGGCTGCTCGAGCTGGAGTGATCCGCGCGTCCGGGGTGAGGTCGTCGAGCGCTGGCTAGACTGACCGCGCTGGCCAGGTCGGCTCCCGCCCGCTCGGGAGCGTCGACGCGTGAGGATGGGGATCCATGGTTGACCTGAAACGCCGCTCGGTGCTGGTCGGTTTCGCCGCAGTCGCCGGGGCGGCGGTCGCCGGGTGCTCGACCCAGCAGCCGGGCACCCGGCCCTCCCCACCGGAGAGCACCCCGCCGCCGCCGAGCCCGTCGCAGACCAGCGCGGAACCCTCCCCGAGCCCCAGCCCGACCCCGACCGTCGACACCACCCCGCGCTGGCCGCTCACCGGCGTCCCGTTCAAGGACGGGGACGAGAAGAAGGCCGCCCGCTCGGCCGTGGCGGTGAAGGTGCCGGTGGAGAAGCGGTCCTTCCCGCAGAGCGGCGTCGACTCCGCCGATATCGTCTTCGTCCAGGCGCAGGGCAAGTCCTACGACATCACCCGGCTGTGCGCGGTGTTCCACAGCAGGTTCCCCCGGGAGGGAGCGAATCCGGTGCGCTCCACCCGTCCGGTGGACGTCGCGCTGCTCGCCCCGCTCAAGGGCGTGCTGGCCTGCACCGGAGCGGTGCCGTGGGTGCTGAAGTACGTCCGCAAGCACAAGAAGCAGATCGAACTGCGGGAGAAGTACGGCGACCGGACCGACCGCTGGAAGCTCTGGAACCCCGGCGGATGGTGGAAGGGCGGCAACCTCGAGGACAAGTCGGTGGTCGCCATGCCCAAGGCGCTCTCCCGCGACGCCAAACTGGCGCCGGACGCGATCCCTCCGGTCTATCTGCAGTACGCCGCGCCGGGGGAGGAGCCGTCCACCGCCGCCGGGACCGCGGCCGAGCAGGTCACCATCACCTATGCCGGATCGGCCAAGGAGTACCACCGCTGGACCTGGGACGGTGAGGCCTGGAAGAAGTCGATCCGGTTCCAGGAGGGCAGGACCTGGTTCGACTGGAAGGTGCGCAAGGGCAACCAGGTCGACGCGCCCAACGTCCTGATCCTCCACTGCGCGTGGAAGATGGGCGTCGTCAAGGGCTACTCGGGCCACAAGGAGCCGATCTACGCCATGGTGGACGGCCATGACAGGTTCCTCTACTTCCACGACGGCCGGTACGTCACCGGCACCTGGCGCAAGGGTGCTGTGACCGACCTGTTCGAGTTCACCCTGGACGACGGCACCCCGCTGCGGATGGCTCCGGGCCGCACCTGGATCGAGCTGCCGAACAGCAAGGACAAGGTCGACATCAAGTAGCCCGCGGGTGTGGCCGGGGCCCGACTAGACGGTATGTCTTGACCCCGTCCTGAGGGGTTGTGGGCCGGGGCCTCGCTCATGCATCTTGCGTGGGTTGCTGGGCAGGTGGGCTGCCCGGCCTTTCCGACATACATGGGAGGCCCCGGTGTTT
>JAEXCA010000128.1 GCA_023393755.1 Actinomycetes bacterium
TGCACCAACGCGCCTATTTCGGGCTCTAAACCGCAATCTGGTGGTGTATTTGTTCGCGGGCCTTCAGTCGGTGACGTTCACGAAGCCGTGGGCGCCGCGCTCGGCGTCCACCATCAGGTGGCTGACCACCGGGTAGTGGCCGGCCTCGGGGAAGACCATCTCGACGAAGCCGCCCTGGGCCGGGTGCAGGCCCAGCACCTGGGAGCCGCCTGACTGGTTGCCGAAGGCGTCCCGGCCCCGGTTCAGCTGGTAGCCGCCCTCGAGGTAGACGGTGTCGAACTGGGAGCCGACGATGTGGAAGTCGCTGAGCCGGTTCGGGCCGGCCGCGAGCACCCAGAACCTGACCCGCTCCCCCACCTTCGCCCGGAACTGCTCCTGGTCGTAGGCGTTGGCGACGCCGTTGAACACCACGTAGTCGGGCTGCTCGGCGTTCACCTTGTCGGCGTTGACCTCGGTCGCAGACTCGGCATCCGACGCCACCGTGTCGAGGTAGACCTCCGACTGCACCAGCGCATACGAGCGATCCACCTCGGGCAGCCCGTCGGGTTCGATGATCACCGCGCCGTGCATCCCGGCGGCGATGTGGGCGCTCATCGGCATGGTCGAGCAGTGGTACATCCAGATCCCGGCCATGGTGGCGGTGAAGCGATAGACCAGCGACTCCCCCGGCTCGATGGTGCGCATCGGCTGGTCGGGCGCCAGCGACCCGGCGTGGAAGTCGATCGAGTGCCCGATCGTCCCGTCGTTCACCAGGGTGATCTCGAACACATCACCCACCCGGCCGTGCAGCACCGGCCCGGGCGCGGTGCCGTTGAAGGTCCAGCGCCGCTGCCACACCCCGGGGGCCACCTCCAGCGGAACCTCCTGGACGGTGAGGGTGAGCTTGCGCACCTTCTCGTCGGTCAGCGGTGGCAGCACCGGATCGATCACGGACGACAGCGCCGGCGCCTCACCGGACGGCTCATGGGTCTGGTGAGGCGACGGCTCCGCGGACGGTTCGACCGCGGGCGCGTCGTCCACGATCACCTCGAAGGTCATCCCCATCTGGCGGTGGCCGACCACCGAGCAGAAGCCCAGGATCGACTCCCCGATCACCCCGGCGTCGAGCTCCTCGGTGGCCCCCGGCGCGAGTCGGCCGGTGCGGGCGTCCCCGATCACCAGGTCGTGGGTGGTGGTGTCGGCGTTCACCAGTTCGACGATCAGTTGGTCGCCCCGCGCCACCCGGACGCTGGACGGCTGGTAGGTCATCCCCACCGCCTCGACCCGCACCCGGACCACGTTTCCGGTCGGGGTGACCGAGGACGAGCCGGCGGACGGCGTCGCGCTGCCCACCCCGGCTGCCGCCGGATCGATCCCGACCCCCAGCACCACCGCCGTGGCGATCGCGGTCAGCCCGGCGATCACCTGTCCCGCGGTGAGCACGCTGGGCGTCTCGATCGGCCCGGGACGCCCCTTCCTCATCGACCGCTTCCCTTCGCGTCGAGCGCCACTCCCCACAGACAGGCCCTCGGCGGGAAGGCTGGCGGTCACTGAAGGACGGGGGCCGGCCGCGGGTAGGGGCGGCTGCGCCGACCCGGGAGCCGTGGCCGGCAACGACCCTTCATCGGACTCCGTTCCTCGGCCCGATGCCGCGGGCCCGGGCGAGCCTCCGGTGGCGCGGGGGGCGTCGTCCGGGACGGTCGGCGGTTGGGTCCGCGCGGATCCCGCAGCCGCAGGCCCCCCTTCGCCGGGCTCGGCGATCGCCTGCTCCGCTTCCCGGCGGGCCCGCAACGAGGTCCGCAGTCCCCCCGCCATGAGCGGCAGGAACATCGCGGCCCCGACCAGCGCCAGCAACGAACCGGTCACCTTCACCCAGCTGGGGGTGGGCAGTAGCCACAGCACCAGGCCGCCGTTGATCACGATCAGCCGGAAGCCGCCGGCCCGGTTGAACCAGGCCTGCCCGGCCCGGACCACGCTGGGCCCGCCACCGATCACCGACGGCAGCAGGTACGACAGCGCCCCGGTGACCAGCTGGACGGCGCAGCCGGCCGCCAGCACCGTGGCCGGCCAGACGAACCCCTCCCGCACCGCGGCCCAGTCGGGGGCGGTGATCAGCAGCCAGCCCGCCCAGACCAGGCCGACCACCAGCCAGACCAGCGAAACCCCCACCGACAGGGGCGCGAACTCCCGCGGCGGACGGTTCCGGGCCGGGGACCACAGCCCCCGTCCCCACAGCCCGAGCGCGCCGAGGTAGAACACCAACCCCAGCGTCGCCAGCCAGGGCAGCCCGGCCAGCGCGCCCACCACCACGACCAGAACGGCACTGAGGAACAGCGGCAGCGCGCGGCGCGTCCACAGCTCGGCGCGGTCGTCCATCCGGGTCCGCAGCATGGTCGGCCACAGCGTCAGCAGGGTGCCGGTGACGGTCAGTCCGATCCAGCCCAGCACGTTGGCCAGAGCGTGGCCGACCAGCAGCCGGCCGTGCCAGGTGTCGTCCCAGCCCCAGGCGGTGATCACGCCCAGCGCGATCCCCACCAGCAGGCAGCAGGCGGCCGCGAGGTAGTACCGGACGGTGACCTTGAACCGGGCCGGCAACGCCCGGCGCATCATCCGCCGCAGCACCCAGGCATGCCAGCCGACCGCGGCCGCCACACCGAGGGCACCGACCAGCGTCACCGGCCACCAGGCGGTGGGCACCCCCATCAGCACCACGGCCGTACTCCCGGCCAGCAACCCGAGCCGGATCACCTGCTGCCGCTGCCCCGCCTCGTCGGACGGCGCACGCAGCACGGTCTGGGCGAAGTGGAAGCTCCAGACCAGGATGGCGTGGCTGGCCGCGCCGAGCAGGACGAGGTGCAGCATCAGCCAGTTGGCGTCCGGCAGCCAGCGGTGGATCATCGTGATCACCAGCGCGGCGACCAGCCAGACCACCAGCGGCAGGTCACGCCAGAGCGACGTGCCTCGGGCGAGGAACCGGCTCATCCTCGCACCACCAGGGTGAGCGCGGTGAGCAGGAAGACCACCAGGGAGACCACGGTGACGATGCCACCCACCTTCCAGAGTTCGTTGAAGCCGGCCAGCGCAGCGCCGAACCGGACGATCAGCCCCGCGTGCAGCAGGGTCAACGGCAGATAGAGGACGGGACGGTAGGGCAGGTTGCGTCCCAGCACGGCCGGCAGGATGACCGGAGCGTGGGCCATCACCATCGACAGCGCGAAGCCCAGGAAGACCCCGTGCACCGCGACGTCGTAGCCGGCCTGGTCGGCCACCAGCCCGCGCACCGCCAGCACGCCGCCGGCCAGCGCCAGTTGCAGGTAGCCGGCCAGCAGCGCGATCGCGATGTAGCGGCGCTGTCCGTCCAACCGAAGCTGGCGGCGCACCACGTCCCGCAGCAGCAGCCAGCCGGCGGTGAACAGCAGGCTGAGCCCGACCAGCCGGTCGCCGATCGCCGGCGCGATCAGCGCCGCGCAGGCGCTCAGCGTGAACGCGGCCGAGACGCCCAGCAGCGTCCACTCCGCCCGTGGCCCCATCCAGAGCTGGGCGAGCTCGGCACGCTCGGAGGCGATGGTGAGGACGATGAAGCCGACCAGCCAGCTGATCGCGGAGGGGATGTCGAGGACGGTCGCGACCACCGCTCCGGCCAGCATGAGCACCGCCGACAGCACCTGCACCGCCACCAGTGGACGGGGCGCGCGTCGCCACAGCGCGACGTAGACCGCCACCAGCAGCGCGGCACCCTCGATCTGCAGCAGTTGCCCCAGCAACAGCGGCGCCGGCGTGAGCAATGCCAGGCCGCCCAGACCGAGCAGCGCCGGGGCCAGGTAGCCCCACGCCTGCCGCAGAGCCTGGGCCCGCTCCAGCGAGATCAACGTGCCGAGGAAGCCGAGCACCATCACCAGCCCGTGGACGTCCCCCGCCCGGTGCGAGGCCACCGGCGCCCACACCTCCAGCCGCACCAGGGCGGCGTTCAGGCCGGTGATCAGACACCCACCACCGAGAGCGAGCAGCGCCAGCCGCGGCACCGCGCTCCGGGCAGCCGAGGCGGAAGCCGGCGACTCGGTCAGCACGCGCGCTCCTTTATTTCACAAATACATGTAAAAAATACCCCAAGCGCGCCGGCCTCGCGGGGCATTCCCGAGATCGGTCCCGGACCAGCGACGACGCAGGGCCGGGCCGGTTCAGCAGGTCGACGACGCTGACTGAGGAGTCGGCCCGCCGAGGCGGACCGAGTCTGACGGGACCTGATCGCCGTGCCGGTGGCGAGCGGATTCGGCCCCTCCGAGAAGCTCAACCGCGCCGACCTCGCGGGGTGTTCAGGAGATCGGTCCCCGGATTCAGGGACGACGCGCCACCTCGGGTCCACATCAGGCCGGACGACGCCGATCGGTCCCCGGAGCCAGGGACGACGCAGGGCCGAGCCCGTCGCGCCGAAAAGGAACCTCTCTACCGGTCCGGGGTCGGAGTCGAGCGGCCCAGCGCGGCCGCGGCGTCGGCGATTCCCTGCGGGTTCAGGCCGTAGTGGTCGAGGATCCAGCCGGCCGAGCCGGTGGGTGCGAAGGTGTCCGGCAGTCCGAGCGCGGTGACGCGGGTGGGATGGGTCCGGGCGACGAGTTCGGCGACCGCTCCGCCGAGCCCGCCGGCGGCGAGGCCCTCCTCGACGGTGACGATGCCGGCGGTCTGCTGGGCGGCGGTCACGATCGCGGCCTCGTCGAGCGGCTTCACCGAGGCGACCGAGAGCACCCGGGCGTCGATGCCCTGCCCGGCGAGCAGGTCGGCGGCGGCCACGGCCCGGTGCAGCACGGTGCCGTTGGCGACGATGGTGACGTCGTTCCCGTCCCGGACGGTGAACGCCCTGCCGGGTGCGAACTGGTAGTCGTCGGGGTGGATCGCGGGCACCTTCATCCGGGAGATCCGCAGGTAGACCGGTCCGTCGTGGCGGTAGGCCCAGCGGATGGCCTGTTCGGTCTCGAGCGGGTCGGCGGGTACCAGGACGGTCATGTCGGGGATGATCCGCATCCAGGCGACGTCCTCGATGGAGTGGTGGGTGGCGCCCAGGGCGCCGTAGCCGACCCCGGGGCTCTGCGCGCAGAGCACCACATGACGGCCGCTGTAGGCCAGGTCGACCTTGATCTGCTCCATCGCGCGGGCGGTGAGGAAGCAACCCGCGCCGGAGACGAACGGGATCTTGCCGCCGTTCTCCAGGCCCGCCGCCACGCCGACCATGTCCTGCTCGGCGATCCCGACATTGACCAGCTGGCCGGGAAGCTCCTTCTTCAGCCGGTCGAGCTTGGAGGAACCGACCGAGTCGTTCACCACCACGACCACGTCACGGTCGGCGTGGGCGATGGCCAGCAGGGTCTGGTTGTAGGTGTCGCGGCAGTCGTAGGTGGGCGGCTTGGACGGGGCCTTGGTCTCGACAGGCTCGACCAGCGGACCGTACGGCTCGAGCGGGCCCTCGGCCAGCGGACGGAGTCGCTCGACCAGCGGGCCGGCTTCCTCGGCCGTCGGGCTGGGGTCGCCGGCCAGCGGGGAGGTCTTCTGCTGGGTCACTTGTATGCCTCCAACTCGGCCAGGATGCCCTCGATCTCCTCGGCGGAGGGCACGTGGTGGTGCCAGGACGCCCTGTCCCTCATGAACGAGATCGGGTGGCCCTTGTGGGAATGGGCGATCACCAGGGTCGGACGGCCGGGCTCAGCCGGACGCTGGAAGGCGTCCAGGATCTCGTCGAAGTCGTGGGCGTCGATCTCCAGCACCCGGAAGCCGAAGGCCCGGGCCTTGTCGGCCAGGGGTTCCAGATCCATGGTCTCCTCGGTGGTGGCGCCCTGCTGCAGGTGGTTGCGGTCGACCACGGCGACCAGGTTGTCCAGCCGGTAGTGGGCGGCGCACATCATCGCCTCCCAGTTCGACCCCTCCTGCATCTCGCCGTCGCCCAGCAGCACAACGGTGCGCCGCGGCGAGCCGTCCAGCTTCGCCGCGATCGCCGTCCCGACCGCGATCGGCAGGCCGTGGCCGAGCGGTCCGGTGTTGGCCTCGACCCCGGGCAGGTAGCGGCGGTTCGGGTGGCCGTTCAGCCGGGACTGCGGCGCCATGAAGGTCATCAGTTCCGCCGGGTCGAAGTAGCCGGCCAGCGCCATCGCGATGTACAGCGCCCCGGCGGTGTGCCCCTTCGACAGGATCAGCCGGTCCCGCTCGGGCATCAGCGGCTGGGACGGATCCAGGTTCAGCTCGTGCAGCACCAGGGCGACCAGGACATCGGCGATCGAGTAGTCCCCGCCGATGTGCCCGTTCCCGGCGGCCTCGATCATGATCGGATCCCGGCGGCGCAGCTCGTAGGCGCCCCGCCGCAGGTGCGCCACCACCTCGGCCCTGGGCCGGTCCCTGCCGATCCGACCCAGGGTAGGGGTGACGAAGTCGCCGGGGGTGGTCGCGGTCATCAGCGATCGGCCATCGAGCTGAGCAGGGCCTCCTGGATCACCTTCTGCGCGGCCAGGGCGTCCTGCCTGGCCTGGGCGGCGGCGAGCGCTTCCTCATCCAGCAGGTCCAGCGCCCGGGCAATCGCCTTCAGGAACCGGATCGACAGCCTGGCGTTCTCCACCGCGTCCTCCCGGAACGGGAACTGGTCGAGGTTCCAGACCCCTTCCCAGCCGTTCTTCTTCAGCACGTGGAAGTACTCGAAGATCTCCACCAGGTGGATCGAGCCGACCATCATGTCGTCGTCCCAGCCGCGGTAGTTGTCGTTGACGTCCATCCCCCACAGCAGACCGTGATCGATCAGCATCTGCGCAGC
Organism: Actinomycetes bacterium; assembly: GCA_023393755.1. Classification (GTDB taxonomy): domain Bacteria; phylum Actinomycetota; class Actinomycetes; order Propionibacteriales; family Propionibacteriaceae; genus Propionicimonas. The sequence goes on from JAEXCA010000128.1 coordinate 6,767, forward strand.
CTCGGCCGGCGGCTCGCCACCGAACATCGCGTGCCCGAAGTCGAGCAGCACTCCGACGTTGTCCACCCCCATCTGCTGGATACCGAGGATGGTCTTCGGCGCCGAGCTCCAGAACATGTGGGTGCGCGGCTCCCGCGGCTTGTACTCGATCACGAACCGCAGGTCAGGGTGCCCCGAGGCCAGCTCCCGCATCCCGTCGACCGCCAGCCGGTTGAGCTCCCGATAGTCGACCTGGAACGGGTAGTCGAAGCCGTCCTGGCCGGGCCAGATCTTGACGTACTTCGCCCCCAGCTCCCGCACCACGTTCGCGGCGTCGTTCATCAACGCCAGCGCCGAGGCCCGCTTGGCCGGGTCGGGGTTGGTGAAGGCCCCCCGGGAATGCTCCCGCAGGTAGATGTCCGGGGTGATCCCGATCGCCCTGATCCCGTGCTCGGCCAGCTTCGCCCTGACATCGTCCAGACTCACCCCGGGCGTGAACGGGTAGTTCAGGTCCACCCAACCGATGTCACCGACCTGCGCGGCCAGATCGATCTGGGCCAGCGTGCTGCGAGCCTCGCCGTAGCCGTCGGTGGCGTAGCGATCCAGGTAGCTGGCGAAGTTCCACAGGCCAGCACCGAACTCGATCTCGGACATGAGTGGTCACCTTTCAGTTGGCAGTTCGAGAAGTGGACGGACGGACGCCGGCCCGCTCCAGCGCGGCCCGCCAACGCGCGCGCTGTCCGGCGCGGCGCTCGGCGGTGACGTCCTCCGAGGGGGTGAACCTGCGCCCCGGAGCACTCGGCCGCGGGACGATGCCCAGACCCCGCGCCGCCAGGGCACCGGCCCCCAGCGGCGAGATGTCCGCCACCGTCGAGACCAGCAGGTCCCGGCCGAGCAGGTCGGCCTGCAGCTGCATCAGCAGGTCGGACGAGGTCGCGCCACCGCCGGCGTGGAGGGTGTCCTGCCGGCACTCGGGATCCATCACGTCCACCACGTCGCAGATCTGGTGGGCGACCGACTCCAGCCCGGCCCGGGCGACCTGGGCCCGGGTGGTCCCGGCCGCCAGGCCGGTCAGCGTCCCGACCGCGTCCGGCTCCCACCACGGCGCACCCAGCCCGTTCAGCGCCGGGACGAACACCGCGCTGCCGCTGTCATCGGCGGTCGCGGCGAGTTCGGCGAGCCCCCGGCCTCCGTTCACGCCGAGCAGGGTCGCCAGCCAGTCCAGCCCACCGCCGGAGTACAGGATGTTCGCCTCGTGCGCCCACAGCGGCGCCTCCAGCGACCAGGCCAGCGTGGTCGAGACCCCGGCGCGACGCGCATCGGCGCCCTGCGCGGGAAGCATCACCGACGAGCCGGTGCCGTAGGTCGCCTTCCCGGTGTTGGCGTGCTCCGGCGCCAGCGCCCAGTGCCCGTAGAGCGCGGCATGGGAGTCGCCCAGCACGGCCAGGATCGGCACTCCGTCCGGAATCCCCGGCACGCCGCGGGTGACGCCCCACGGACCGGCGGAGCCGCGCACCTCGGGCAGCAGGCCTCGCGGCACCCCGAACAGGGCGCACATTCCGTCGTCCCAGCCCAGCTGGGCGAGGTCGAACAGCAGCGTCCGGGACGCATTGCCCGCCTCGACGGCGTAGACCGCACCGCCGGTCAGCCGGTCCAGCAGCCAGGCGTCGATCGTCCCCAGCCGCACGCCCGGCCGATCGCCCACCGCATCGACCAGCCAGCGGAGCTTGGTGGCGGAGTACATCGCGGCCAGTTCCAGCCCGGTGCGGGCCTGCACCAGTTCCACGGTTTCGGCGGTGGCCAGCCGTGAGCACAGCTCCGTGCCCCGCTGGTCCTGCCAGCTCAGCACCGGGCCGAGCGGCGCACCGGCGGCGTCCCAGGCCGTCACCGACTCGCGCTGGTTCGAGATCGCGATCCCGGCGAGTTCCACCTCCGGGTGCTCGGCGAGAACCTGCTCGGCCGCCGCCCGCACGCTCTCCCACAGCTCGGCGGCGTCCTGCTCCACCCAACCCGGCCGGGGCGACCTGATCGCCACCGGACGCGTCGCGGCACCCAGCACCCGCAGCGTGGCCGGATCGATCAGCAGCACCTTGGAACTCGTGGTGCCCTGATCGAGCGCCAGAATGCCGGTGACCATCTCGCTCCCGCATTAATATTCGATGCTGTGTGGATACTCAATCCTTGCATAGCCCGGATGCGTTGGCAAGCACTGGGCGCCGGCCTCCACCCCGGTGCCGGCCGCTCTCAGCTCAGCAGGTACTCCGCGGTGCCGGTGTCGGTGACCAGGACGTTCACCCAGCCCCCGAGCACCGCCGCGCGGATCGGGGAGTGCTTCCGCGGGCCACCGGCCACCCCGATCCGGCGGGGCACGGCCAGCAGGGTCTCCGAGCCGATCCCGACCACGCGCGACTCGATGTCGGAGTGCACCGGCCTTCCCTCGGCGTCGAAGAACCTGAGACACACATCCCCCACGGCACCGAGCGCCCGCAGTTCGAGCTGATGGTCGTGGGGCAGGGCGTTGCCCGACTGCCGCAGCAGCGGGGACGGCTCCAGGCTGCCGATGCCGGCCAGCAGGACGCTCAGTCTCGACCATTCCTGGCTGGCGTCCCTGACGTACGGCTCGGCCATGATCGCGGTCCGCAACTCCGGCGACGACACGAAGCCGGGAGCGGTCAGGAAGTGCGGGGTGGCACCGGTCAGCAGCGCGACCTGCTCGGTCAGCCGGGTGGCCTGAACCTGGGCGGACGGCTCCCCCACCCCGCCGATCACCTGCACGACGGTGTCGGCCAGCGGCCGCGGGGATTTCGACATCGAGTTGGCCATCGCCAGCAGGGTCGCGCTCCAGGACGAGATCCCGATCCGCTCGTGACCCAGCAGCACCTCGGTCAGGTAGGCGCCGGCCGCGGCGCCGATCGCCGACTGGATGCTCGCCTCGTCGTCCAGGTTGGACCGCACCACCACCGCGTCCGCCAGTCCGTAGCGGCTGACCAGCGACTCCTCGAGTTCGGAGTTGCCGCCCAGCGGTTCGTGGATGGTGACCCGCACGATGCCGAGATCCTCCGCCCGCTTGAGCAGGCGCGAGACCTTGGCCTGGGAGACGTGCAACTGCTCGGCGATCTGCGGTTGGCGCTGGCCCTGCTCGTAGTACATCCGGGCCACCCGTACCATCAGTCGCTGCTGGCTCTCCGAACCGCTCACTGCCGCCATGCCTCAAACCCCCTCGCCGATGAGGCAAATCCTTGCATAGCTATGCGCGAACCGTCCCTACTCCGCGATCCGGGTGATCCGCAGCGCCACTGACTCCCCCTCCGGCAGCGCCACGGGCGCGGAGCCGCGCGCGTGGGCGTCGTTGCGCTGGACCTCGGAAAGCATGAACCGCTCCGGTACCGGCGTGATCGTCATCCGCCAGGTGTCGATCACCTCGACGCCGAACACGTCGCCCGGCTGCAGCCGCTCCCCCTTGTTCCCCTGCGGCAGCCGGAACGTCCAGGCCGCCGGCGCCCGGTTCCCGAGGTACTGCAGGTACTGCCGTCGCGGCACCCCGGCCACCTGGTCGGGATCGTCCCAGCCGTCGATCGGATCCAGTCCCGGCACCACCAGGTCGTCGAGCACCTGCCGCAGGAACCTGAGCCGTTCCGGGCTCCCACCCTGGAAGGCGCCGCCCTCGACGACGTGAAGGCTGCCCCCGGGGCGCTGGAAGCTCTCGCCGTGGCTGGCGTAGCAGCCGGAGACGGTGGCGACCCAGAACTGATGGACGAGTTCCCGCGCGGTCAGGCGTCCCCAGCGTTCCGGGATGTCGCCCTCGTACTTGATCTCGTCCAGCACGACCGGCTTGCGGTAGACGTCGCGGTACAGCGACGCCCGCCCCAGTTCCTGGGTGGCGAAGCCGTTCTGGATGGACGCGTGGGTGATCCAGGGCCGGTTGTGGTCGAAGAGCTCCATCCAGTTGTGGATCGACCGCGGCCGCCGGTGCGGGTCGAGGTCGGCCAGCAGCCGGCCGAGGTCGTCCCATCGCTGCCAGGGCCGGTCGAGCAGGTCGAACTCGTTGCACAGCGACCACCAGACATTGGGGTGGGCGGAGAGCCGGGCGACCAGGTAGCGCAGATAGGTCGCCTCCTGCTCGGCGGTGAGCCGATCGAGCCCGAACCGGCCACCGTCGTAGGCGTTGAGCACCAGCAGATCGGCCTGGATCCCCCGTTCCGCCAGCGCCGCCACCGCGGCGTCCAGCCGCTGGAAGAAGGGGATCACCGGCCGGGTGACGTCCCAGGCTCCGGTGGCGTCGCGCTGGAACGGCAGCAACTCCGGGAAGTGGACGACGTGGTTGCCGGCCTGCGGGAAGACCAGGAAGCGGAGCTTGTTGAAGCCCGCGGCACTGACCGCGTCCAGGGTGGCGGTGAACAGCGGCTCCGCCTGGTGGAGCCAGTTGTAGACCGTGGTGCCGACCGGGCGGTACGGGGTACCGTCGCGATGGGCGAAGTGGAAGGTGGCGGCCACCTCCACCCCGCCGGGACGGGCCGGTTGCGCGACCTCGAGCCGCCCGGACGCACCGTCCAGCATCGGTTCGTCACTGCTGCTGCGCCAGGCCCAGCGTCCGGCCCGCGGCGGGTCGAACCGGACCCGGTAGCAGGTCCCGCCGTCCCAGAAGCCCGGCACCGTGACCTGCGCGTCGTCGTTCTGGAAGCTGACCGAGAACGGGGTGGGGTCGGCGGGTTCCGGCGGGCCGGCGAACGTCAACTCGACGATCGGCGCCCCGGCGTTCCGGCAGGTTCGGGGGTCGGTGGCGCTCACTGCCTCACTCCTCGTCACTGAGTGCATATCCAATCGATGATGCAATTGTTATCAGCCTGGCGTGGCCGGCTCAACCCCGGATACCGCGACGCCGGCTGTGTCAGCCTCCCACCCGTCCGGTCCGGGAGGGGCCGGGCAGCCCGCGGGGTGTGAAATCCTGGCGGCATGCGCCTGCTCCTGATCCGCCACGGCGAGTCGAAGAACAACCGGCTCCACACCGAGACCGGCAGTTGGGAGGGCCGGTCGCCCGATCCGTCGCTGACCGACCTGGGCGAGCTTCAGGCCGACAAGCTGGCCGACTTCGCCGTCGAACACGACCTTCCCCGTCCGGACGTCCTGTACACCTCCCTCATGCGCCGCGCGGTCTCCACCGCCGCGCCGCTGGCCCGGGCCCTCGACCTGCCGCTGCAGGGCCACCCGCTGCTGCACGAGGTGGGTGGGGTGTTCGAGGCCAACGACGAGGGCCCGCAGGTCGAGGGAACCCCGACCCCGGGAAGCCCGGCCAGTGCCCTGCTGGCGCTGAGCCCCCACCTGGTGCTGCCCGACGAGGCCGACGAGGACGGCTGGTACCGGCTGCCCTACGAACTGCCGGCCCACGCCTGGGACCGCGCCCGGCAGGTCGCCGCCGACCTGCTGGAGCGCTACGGCGACACCGGCCGGACGGTGGGCATGGTGTCGCACGGCTGGTTCAGCCAGTACCTGATCCACGCCCTGCTGGGCTGGGAGCCGGGCCCCGAGGGCAGGCTCTCCGCCTGGCTGATGATCCACAACACCGGCCACACCCTGCTCGATCTCGACATGAACACCGGCTGGCCGCCGGTCCTCACCTGGCTGAACCGGCACGATCACCTGACCGGGGACGAACTCACCGGGTAGCGCGCGCCCGGGGGATCAGCGCGGAGTCCGCATCGGGACCCGGCCGCCCCCGACCACCACCCGGTTCGCCGGCCGACGGACAAGGATCAGGCCGGCGATCGCCACGGCCACCTGGAGAGCGCCGGTCAGCACCAGCACCGTCCCGGCTCCCAGCCAGCCGATCAGGGCACCACCGACCAGCAGCCCCAGGGACACCCCGCCGGAGTGCAGGACGCTCTGCGCGGTGAAGGCCGCCCGCCGGTCGGCGCCCGCGGTTCGCTCGCCGATCAACGCGTTGAGCGCCGCGAGCCCCCACGGCATGGCGAATCCGCCCACCCCCGCGACGGCCGCGATCCCGAGCAGGTCGGGCGCGACCGCCGGAAGCACGGCGAAGGTCACCCCGAGCACGATCCACGAGGTCGCCATGGTCGGCATCGGGGGCAACCGCTCGATCAGCAGCGGCACCAGGAAGGCCGCCAGCACCGAGGTGGCGCCGTAGCCGCTCATCCCCGCCGCGATCAGCGCGCCGGGCGTCCCGTGCGCGACACCCAGCAGCGCCAGCCCGAGGCTGAAGCCGAACCAGGAGATGCCGCCCACCCCCGCCATCGCGATCCCCGCGGCGACATCGGGGCGCGAACGGAGCACCGCCAGCACCGACGGTGTGGAACGGCCCGCCGGGGATGCGTCCGCGGGGACGGACGAGCCCGCCGGAGCCGGCGCCGCCGGGACGCTGAGCATGGCCAGGGCGGCGAGCGCGACGATCGCGGTCTCGCACCACAACAGCGGCTCGGCTCCCCAGGTCGTCACCAGCCAGGCTCCGGCGGGCGGGGCGAAGATCATCGACACCCGGTGCGCGAGATCCTGCCACGCCAACCAGGCGGTCGGGCCGGAGGTCGCCCCCTCGGCCGCGCCGGCGTCGGCGAGATCGGAGATCAACGCCCGCTGCGCCGGCCCGAGCAGGGCCCCGGCCGCGCCGGTCAGCAGCCCCGACGCGCACAGCGCCGCCACCCCGAGCAGCCCGGCGGCCGTGGCGGCCGGCACGATCGCCAGCCCCGCGGCCTGGCCGAACATCAGGATTCCCAGTGCCGGGCCCGAGGTCAGCCGGTCGCGGATCCCCCGTCCCCACCAGCCAACGGTCAGCAGCGGCAGGCCGGCCATCCCGCCGACCAGGCCGGTGGTCCAGGCGTCGCCGGTCTCCGCCAGCGCCACCAGCGGCAGAGCCACCGCCGTCATCCGGGTGCCGATCCAGGTCACGAAGGTGGTGGCGACCACGGTCAGCAGAGCTCGGCGCATGACTGGATCGTCCCAATCCTGCTCCTTCCGCGGTAGCTGACATCGGAATCGGCCACCTCATACACTGCGCGCATGAGCTTGCGGCTGGACGTCGAGGATCTTCAACTGGTGGACGCGGTCGGCCGGCACGGCTCCGTCGGCGCGGCGGCGCGGGAACTGCTGCTCTCGCAGCCGTCGGCGAGTCGACGACTCGCGGCACTGGAACGGCGCCTGGACACCGTGCTCTTCGACCGCGACACCACCGGGGCACGGGCCACCGCCACCGGCCGGGAACTGGCCCGGCACGCCGGCCGGTTGCTGAGCGAGCTGGAGGCTCTCCCCGAGCACGTCCTGGCTGCGGCGGTGACCCCGACCCTCGTGGCCGGCACCATCGCCTCGCTCAGCCCGATGGTGTTCACCGCGCTGGAGATCGAACTGGACGGTCTCCTGGTCGTCCCGGAGATCGACCACGGCCCGGCACTGATCCGGCGGGTGGCCCGCGGCACCCTGGACGCGGCGTTCGTCACCATCGCCGAGCAGACGGTGATCCCGCGGGGCCTCACCCGCAGCCTGGTCGGCGAGTCGCCCCTGGTGCTCGTGCTGCCCGGCGGAGCCGAGCCGCCGGCGGCCCGCGGCCGGCGCCCGCTGGCGGGACGGACGGTGTTCTACTACGCCGTCGACCTGGCCGGCGAGGACGCCCGGGAGCGGCTCGCCGCGCTCGGGGCGCGGCCGCGTCCGGGGGCCACCATGGAGGCGACCATGCTGACCGCCCGCCACCGGCGCTGCCCGGCGCTGGTCCCGGAGTTCGCCGCCCGCTGGTACGCAGCCGGGGACGACCAGATCGTCCGATCGCCGCTGCCGGGCCGGGTCACCGTCTCGCTGGTCACCCGGCCGCCGCAGCCGTCCGCGCTGGTCGACGTCCTGCCCGCGCTGCGCCGCCACATCCTCGACGGCTGGAAGGGCTGAGCGGACACCCGTCCCCGGCCGAGGGCTCAGCCACGCTCCCGCGGGCCGAACACCCTCAGGACGGCCTCGAGCCGGGCGAAGCCGCGGAGCTCGTCGGGCAGCAGGTGGGAGCCCTCCGTCCACTCGTTCCAGGCATTGATGGTCACCTCGCGGTAGGGGTGGGGGGACTCCGCCACGAACGCCTGCGCCCGGCACAGTCCTCGCTCGAAGTCGTCCGGGGTGGCCTGCCAGATCGGCGGATACGGGACGTGGTCGCGGGAGTAGCCGACGTCGGCGGCGACCCGCGGCGACGAGTCCCAGCCCACCGTGACATTGGGATGGAACGGCACCGGGAGCCGCTCGCGGTACCGCTCGTACTCGGCGAACGCCCGGTCGGCGACCTGGTCCCAGGTGTCGGCGTGGGGGAACGGATGCGCACCGCTGTCGACGTGGTGGATCCACACGTAGGAACTGGCCGAACCGAACCCCAGGGCGTCGATCAGCGACTCCGGATCCTCGATCGGCAGTTCGGCCGGCAGGACGGCGAAACCCCACACCACCGCGTCGAGATGGACGCCGGGATGCCCGGCTTCCCGTGCTCGCCGGTCGAACCAGCGCAGTGCGTCCGCCGCCTGCTCCACTCCGCCCATTCCGCGGACGAAGGCGCCCACCTCGTAGATCGAGAACCGGGGCCGGCCCTCGATCCGGGTGTAGTGCGGCCGGCTGAAGTAGGCCTCAACGACGTGGTCGGCCATCCGCTCGAAGGCGGCCCGGTCGATGGAGCCGTGCTTCAGGGTGGCGGGAGTGTTCACCAGATCGGTCCGCGGGAAGATGTCGAGCAGGTCGTGGTTGGCCCACATCAACGAGAACTCCACGCCCTGCGGGTTGGGCGCGGCGAGGAAGCCCTCGTCCAGCGCCCGCTGCAGGTAGGGGCCGTCGTCGTACCAGTAGTAGTCGAAGATGAACCCGTCGATGCCGTGGCTGTCGGCCAGCTCGATGGACGACTGCGCCACCACCGGGTCGGCCTCGTCCTGGTAGCCCAGCGTGGGCACGATCGGCTGGCGGTGGCCCGGGAAGCGCGGCACCGCGTCCCGCACGAGCGTCCACTCGTCCCAGCCGTCGCCGAACCAGGCGGCGTTGCGGGCGTCGCGGTGGTAGTCGGGGAAGTAGTAGCTCAGCAGCTTGGGTCTTGGGGCAGCCGTCATGTCACTGCTCCGCCCGCCGGTGGGCTGGTCTGAATCAGCACTCGAGCCGCTTCGGGACGGCGTCGGCGGGGGTCGCGGGCCCCCCCCGCCCGGCCCGCCCCCCCCCCCGTGGT